>CAVLCM010000066.1:0-13316 GCA_963661625.1 bacterium | reverse complement strand
GAGCATCTGACTACGGATCAGAAGGTTATAGGTTTGAATCCTATAGGAGTCACAAGCTACGGCACGGCTCCTTAGCTCAACTGAATAGAGCATTTGACTACGGATCAAAAGGTTATAGGTTTGAATCCTATAGGAGTCACCCAATGCATCCAACTATGGGTAAGTGCTGTACGACCAGCTCCCTTCGAATCCTCCAGGGCTTGATCGCAGCAAAGGTAGTTGGTTGTAGCGGTGCGATACAGTGAGCTTACCCACCCGCCTCTTTAGCTCAGTTGGCCAGAGCACGTGATTTGTAATCTCGGGGTCGTTGGTTCGAATCCGACAAGAGGCTCAAAAGAAATTCACTCTGTGAATTGCCGAAATAGCTCAGTTGGTAGAGCAATTCATTCGTAATGAATAGGTCGCCGGTTCGAGTCCGGCTTTCGGCTCACTCTTTATGCGAAAGGCGCAGTTCTCGTTGAACTGCGCCTTTCTTATTTCCATTCCCCACCGTGCTTGAATATCAGCCTTAGATGCTGACATTCAGGCCGAGGGAGAGGAGTTCGTTAAATTCAAAGTTGCTCTGGCCCTCGCTGCGCTGGCGGCTGTCGTCGAAGCGCGGATAGAGGAAGAGTTTGGCCGAGAGATAGCGGTTGATTGACAGGTTGAAGGTATTCTCCCACTCTATCTGCGTCTTCGAATAGTCGGTGAAGTAGTAGAAACGTCCCGTCCACGAAATGTTCTTCACGATGTTCCACGTATAGTTTACCGTGACGTTCGAACCGTATTCCCACAAGGTGTGCTTACCCTCGTCCAGGCCAAACGAACTAATGAGCGACGGACGCCCAACGTACTTGAATTTCAAGGCGAGCGGCGAGAGCGTTGCACTGATTTTGAACTTATTGTTCTTCGTCGTCTGCTGGTAGTCCATACCCAAGGAGAGGAGCGATTCGAACGGCGACATGAAGTCGCTGTACACTTTCTTGTCGTTCGCCTTGTAGCCCTTGTAGAACTGCGTCCAGCTCTGGAGCATCACGGTATAGTACCAGTGCTTCACGGCCCGCACGCCAAGTTTGTTGGTAAGGCGCAGCAGGTCGGAGTTGGTCTTGTATTTGTGTTCCTCGTCGTTGTGCGACGTTTGGAAACCGAGTTTCATTTCGAGCTTATTGTCGAACGTCAGTTTGCGTTGGTTGTTGAAGTTCAGCTCCATCACGGTCGAGGCGAGCAATGCGTTGTGGCTCTCGCCGCCCTTGTACCAGTTTTCACTCACGTGGTTCTGCGTGAATTGCAGCGAGTACGTGCCGCTAAATTTCCAGAAGTTGGGCTTGCGCACCACAATGCCCAAGTCGCCCTCGCCAAACATCGGCAGCTGCGGAACGGAGGGCGTTTCGCGTTTGTTGTACCTGTCGGTAAGCGACCTGTCCTGCGGAGCGAGTGGCTTCGGTGGACGAGGCGCCGCACCGCCCCGGGGCAGTTCTACGGCGTATTCAGGTTTTTCGAGGCACGCCGTCAGCACCACGCCGTCCATTGCAGTCACAGCCTGGGCGAGTGTGGAATAAAAGCCCGGAAGGGCCGTCTGAGCCGTGTCGGGCAGGGAAAACGTGCGACCGAGCATGCCGGGATAGAGCGCAGGGCGGCCCGAGAGGGACACGTAAAGAGGGTCGGCCGAGGCGGGACTGTCGGCATCGGGCAGGAGTCTCGACCGCATGGAGAGCGTGTCTAACAGGGCCGAAGCGCGCTGCAAAACGGCTTCGCTACGGTCGGTTGTCTTCGTCGTGTTGCCATGGCGAGACGTTCCGCGCTGAGCCGCCACCGTGACGGGGACAGCGGCTGCGAGGAGCAGGGTGAACAAAAATTTATGAGGACTGTAACAGATTGTAAGCATGGGTCTGCGAATTTTCCTTGCGAAGGTATACATTAATTAAATATCACGCAAAAATCTTTGCTGAGCTGCATAAATAGGTTACTTTTGGGCAGAAAATCAATACTATACGGGAACACAACCATGAGACAGCTCAAAATTTCCGTAGCCATCACCTCACGCACAGGCGAGGCATTGGAGCGCTACCTCCAAGAGATTAGCCGCGAGGAAATGGTGTCGCCGGACGAGGAAGTGAAGCTGGCGCAACGCATCCACAAGGGCGACAAAGAAGCCCTCGAACGGCTGGTGCGCGCCAACCTGCGCTTTGTGGTGTCGGTGGCCAAGCAGTATCAGGGCCAGGGTATCGGGCTGACGGACCTCATCAACGAGGGCAACGTCGGACTCATCACCGCCGCACAACGCTTCGACGAGACGCGCGGCTTCAAGTTCATCTCCTACGCCGTGTGGTGGATTCGCCAAAGCATCCTGCAAACGCTCGCCGAAAACAGCCGCCTTGTGCGCCTCCCCCTCAACCAGGTGGGAAACGTGAGCAAGGTAAACCGCTTCTACAACGATTTTCTGCAAAAGAACGAACGTGCGCCTTCGCTCGACGAGATAGCCGAGGCACTGGGCGTTGAAAAGGAGAAGATAAACAGTGCGCTGCTTACTTCGGGCCGGCACGTGTCGATGGACGCGCCGCTTATTGAGGACGAGGACAGTTGCCTGCTCGACCTCCTGACGAGCAACGACAGCCAATCCACAGACTCGTCGCTCGTGTCGGAGTCGCTGCGCGAAGAAATCAACGAGGCGTTGAAAACGCTCCCCGAACGCGAGGCACAAGTTATCCGGATGTCGTACGGCATCGGCACGCCCGAGCTAAACTTGGAGGAGATTGGCGAAAAACTCAACCTGAGCCGTGAACGGGTGCGGCAGATACGCGAAAAGGCCCTGTCCGTGTTGCGACACGCTCAAATCAGCAGTGTCCTGAGGGAGTACCTCTAACAAGAACTGCGGATGCTTTATTTGCCTTACGGCATTTTGGGCTGTTCCTCCCCCACCCCGTAAAATCAAGCACAAACCAAAATGACAAAACGCGAACTCACAACTACATACATCGCTTGCAGTGAAGACGAACTCGCTGCCGCCGACCGCGAACTGGTAGACGCGGCAAAGAAAGCCACTTACACAAGCTATTCCCCCTATTCTCGTTTTTCAGTAGGCGCAGCCGTGCGGCTCACCAACGGCGAGGTTCTCTCCGGGAGCAATCAGGAGAACGCCGCTTTCAGTGCCGGCACGTGCGCCGAGCGCTGCACAATGTTCTACGCCAACGCTAAATTTCCCGACGAGGCAATCACGACCATCGCCATAGCGGCTCGCAGCACAAACGGCGATTTTACGGGCGCGCCCATCTCGCCCTGCGGCGTGTGCCGCCAAGCCCTTATCGAGGCGCAGACGCGAGCGAAGGACAAACTGCGCGTCATTATGTACGGCAAGCGCGAGGTGTACATCGTGGAAAGCATCAGTGACCTGCTTCCCTTCCAGTTCGACGAAATAGAATAGCCGTTGTTTCCAACGCATTTGCCAAACGACTATTCTCTCTGCATGAAAAAACTGCTAATCGCCTTGCTGACGGTTGCACTGGCGGCCTGTTCCGACAACGCTTTGGACACAGCCTCGCAGGTTGCGCCGCCAGAACAGCCGCCATCGGCTTTCGACAGCCTGAAAGCCACCCTCAGCGACAACAGCGAGGCATTGCCCATACTCAACCTCACCGTAGACTCCGCCCGCCTGAACTCGACGGAATACATCGCCGCCACGCTCGAAATTGCTGACCGCGAACGGCGCACAGACGGAAACTTTTCAACCACATTTGCCTGCCGTGTGAAATATCGCGGCACGTCGGCGCTTGCCTACGACAAGAAATCGTTTTCCGTAAAGCTTATCGATGCGGAAGGCGAAGAGTTTGACGCAAATATATTAGGCCTACGCAACGACGACACGTGGATTCTCGACGCTATGGCCATTGACCGTCTGCGCATGAGGAACCGGCTCAACTTCGACCTGTGGAACAGTTTTTCAGCCACGCCTTACGCCACCAACTACTCGCAACGCAACGGCACGGTGGGGCTGTTTGCCGAACTCTTCATCAATGGTTATTACCACGGGCTCTATTGCCTGAGCGACAAGGTGAACCGCAAACTTCTCGGCCTGAAAAAGGTGGAGGAGGAGGACGGCAGTCCGCACATCCGAGGCGTGCTTTACAAATGCGTGCGCTGGGGTACTGGGGCAGGTCTCAACGGCTATGCAAAGCAGGACATGACGCAGGCGGAGTGGAACACATGGGAACTGAAATACCCCGACGACTATCCGTGCGAGGCGGCGTACGCACCGCTCAAAGAGTTGATTGACTTTTGCACCATAACGGGGAGCAGTACCTTCATGGCAGACATCGACAAGCACTTCTACATCGACAACCTCACGGACTACCAAGTGTTTCTCCTTGCCACGGGACTGCGTGACAACTGCCTGAAAAATACCTTTCTGAGCGTGGTGAACATCGACGAGGACCGCCGTTTCCTGCTCACGCCATGGGATTTAGACTGCTCGCTCGGCGGCAACTACAACGGCGACCGCTGGGAAGAATTGGCAGAAAACTATGCTATCAACGCCTACCCATTCAGGCGGCTATGGCAGCTCAGTTCTGCTTACCGCGACAAGGTGCGCGAACGCTGGCAAACGCTTAGCAACTGCGTATTGGCGGAGGAGGCGTTCAACCGCCGGGTGGACGACTACGTAGCTCGGATTACAAAGTCTGGGGCTTGGGCGAGGGAACGACAGCGGTGGAACAACAATCCCGTGCCATTGGCCGACAGCCTCGGCACCGAGGCCGATTACGTAAAAGAATGGTATCGGGCGAATGCCCAAAACATACGGAACAACGTGTTGCGCTAACTGGATTGCGCTGCACGTTGTTCCGTTTTCTTTGGCCGCAGTTTGTTGCGGCTATGTCGCGCAGCAGCCGTTTAGCGACGCTGCAATTTGGCAAACTTCGTGAGGAGGTTTTTCGTACCGGCATTGTCGAACTCCACGCGTACCTTGGCGTTGTCGCCACTGCCCTCGCAGCCCTGCACTGTTCCCTCACCGAAACGCTCGTGGTAGACACGCGTGCCCACGGCAAAGGGGGCATTGCCGCTCATGCCGTCCGAACAACTATCAGCCACCTTGCGGCGAACACCAGCCCGGAGGAAGTTTGACGGCGGCGTGCGGGGCGGCACGCGCTTAGGCGTTTCGTCCAGTTCGCGTCGCATATATTTTGTCCGTTCGTAGCGGTCGGCCTGCGGGCGCATGGACGAGCGGAAATCGTCCTCGGAGGGCGTTTGGAATTCCTCCTCAAAACTTGCCGCTCTTGCCGTGCGACGCATAGCTTGCGGTGCGTTGCGCTGAGGGCGTTCGTGAGTGAGCCACGGTTGGCTGTAGCCGTTGCCGTCTCCATAGGACGATGAGCCACCAAAGCCCGTTTTCACCTCGTCGCGGACGTACATCGGGTCGATTTCGTAAAGGAACGGACTGGGCTCGCAATATTGTAACTGCCCGTAGCGGAAGCGTATATGGGCGTAGCTCAGGTAACAATAGTCCTTGGCACGGGTTACGGCCACATAGAACAGGCGGCGTTCCTCCTCCATCTCCTTGGGGGAGAGCTGGGCGTTGGCGTTGGGGAAAAGATCGTCCTCCATGCCCGCCACAAACACGGCCCCAAACTCCAAGCCCTTGGCCGAGTGCACCGTCATGAGCGTGATGCGCGGCTGTCCGTCGTCCTTCTCCTCGGTGTCGGAAAGGAGCGACACGCTCGAAAGGTATTCGGGCAACGACACGCGGTTGCGTCCCTCCTCTTCGAGGGCCTCCATCTCCATGCTCTTGATGGAGCCGAGCAACTCGTCGACGTTTTCCTGACGAGCCGCATTCTCGGCCGACTTCACGATGGAGAAATCAGCCGCAATGCCGCTTCGTCTCACGATGTCCTGCACCACGCGCGAAGCAGTCATCGTTTTGCTTGCCTCGTGCAGCGCCTCTATCAAATCGCAAAAGGCAGCAAGTTTGCTGAGTGCGCCCTTGTTCACCTCGAGCCCGTAGACGGCCGGATTGCGCGCCACGTTCCACAAGCTTGTGCCGTGGGTGGCTGCGCAGAGCTGCACCTTTTGCACCGTTGTTGCGCCAATGCCGCGCGCCGGATAGTTGATGATGCGGCGAAACGACTCCTCGTCGTCGTGATTAGCCACAAGACGACAATAAGCCAACACGTCCTTGATTTCCTTGCGTTGGTAGAACGACTGACCTCCGTAGATGCGGTAAGGAAGCCGCGCCCCCTGCAAAGCCTCCTCGAACACACGGCTCTGAGCATTCGTGCGGTAGAGAATGGCTATGTCGTTGTAGCCCACATGGCGGTTGTGCGAAAGATTTACTATGCGTGCCACTACCTTGTTCGCCTCCTCCTTGTCGCTGGCAGCGGCGAAGCGTTCAATGAGTTCGCCTTTGTCGCCGGCGGCATACACCTTCTTGGGAATTTGTCCCGTGTTGTGACGAATGATGCAGTTGGCTGCCTCGACAATCGTCTGGGTGGAACGATAGTTACACTCGAGTTTGATGAGCTGCGCCGTGGGATACTCCTCTTTGAACGAGAGAATATTCTTGATGTCCGCACCTCGGAAGCCGTAGATGCTTTGCGCATCGTCGCCCACAACGCAGATTCGCGAATTCTTGTCGGTCAGGAGCGTCAGGATGCGGTGCTGTGCCATGTTCGTGTCTTGGTACTCGTCGACGAGGATATAGCGGAATCGCTGCTTATAGCGTTGGCGCACCTCCTCGTTGTCGCGGAGCAAGAGGAACGTTTTCAGGAGCAAATCGTCGAAGTCCATGGCATTGGCGGCGGCGAGGCGTTCCTGATATATCTGGTAGATGCGGTAAGCCTCCGGCATTTTCTCCGCCGAGTCGCGGCGGCGTATGCTCCCGTCGTTGGCGTAGGCGTGCGGCAGTACAAGGTGGTTTTTCGCCTCCGAGATGCGTCCCGCCACAGAACTGGGTTTGTAGTTTTTGTCGTCAAGGCCGAGTTCCTTGGTAATGGCCTTGATGAGCGACCTGCTGTCGGAGGCATCGTAGATAGTGAAGTCGGCGGAAAAACCAACGGCCTCGTGCTCCATGCGCAGTATGCGGGCGAACACGCTGTGGAACGTGCCGCTCCAAAGTCCCTTGGTGTTGAGGTCGCCACATAGGGCAGCGATACGGTTGTTCATCTCGCGCGCCGCTTTATTGGTAAACGTCAGCGCAAGAATGCTCCAAGGCTCGTAGCCATGCTGCAAAAGATAGGCTATCTTGTAGGTCAGCACACGCGTCTTGCCTGATCCGGCTCCCGCAATGACGAGCGACGGACCGTCGCAGTAGGTCACGGCATCGAGCTGCTCAGGGTTGAGTTCGCGGCTGAGAGAGTTTTCGTTGTTCATCGTTATTTGTCT
Organism: bacterium; assembly: GCA_963661625.1. Lineage (GTDB taxonomy): Bacteria > Bacteroidota > Bacteroidia > Bacteroidales > Bacteroidaceae > Alloprevotella. The sequence continues at coordinate 5,969 of CAVLCM010000066.1, read as the reverse complement.
TCCCCGGTCGCAGAGTCTTCGAAATACTCGCCCAGACGGTCGATAATGTATTGGTAGTCGTAGTTTTTGAACTCCAACCCGAAGTAATGCACCAGGAAGCCGGGCGTTATCAACAGCGAGGCCGTCACCGTACTGCTGGTCTCGGGCTTCATGTTCATCTTGTAGAACGCTCTGGCCATGATGGCGGCCAGTTCGGGTTCGGTCTCGTAGCGCTTTGTTGCGTAGAGGTTTGTCCAGATGTCGCGCGCCTCGGCATAGCATTCGTTGCGCATGAGCTGTTGCGCCATCTCCATTTCCTCGGGCATGGACGAAGGCGTACGACCTTCGCGGAAGATTTCGCGCAGAGCGTCAACGGCTTTCTCCTTTTGGTTGAAATCGAAACAAGCCGTGGCGAAAGTCATGATGGCCGTGTTGACCGACTGTCCGGAGAGCGTAAGCGTACGGAGAAGTTCGTTGGCCGTTTCGTAGCTATCAAGGCGCATGTAGCAAAAGGCTAGGGCCGAGATAATTCGCGAGCGGTCGGGATTGTCGAGCGAGCAGAGGCGCAGGGCTTCGCGCAGTACCTTTATGGCTTTCTCATATTCCCCGTTGATGAAGTAGCGTTCTCCGGCGTAGATGCGCACAGACTGGCAGCCCGGCTCCTGAGCCATAAACTGCTCACAGCATTCCAGAGCCTTCTTCTCGTCGCCCATATTGAAGAGCGAGAACACCTTGTTGTCCATGGCCTGGAAGTTGTGTTCGTCAATCGCCAAGGCGTAGTCGCAACTCTGCACACAGCTCAAATAGTCGCCCGACTTTTGCTGCATATTGGCGAGCTGCACCCAAGCGTTGGCGTTGTAGGGGTCAGCGTCTATCACGCGGTGTTCGTACTCCACGCTCTTGGCATAGTTTTCCTGTTGGTTGTAAGCTTCAGCAATCAACTCATCGGCTCGTAGGCGGAACGTATAATTGGCTGGGAGTTGGAGGAGGTATTTCAAGGCCCGTTCCGGGTAGCCGTACTCCACGAGTGCTTCGCCGAAGTCGAGATACCAGTCGTAGTCCTCGGCTTCCATCACGGCGGGCATGGCATCCTTCACGCGCAGTTCGGCGGCATTGAGTTCGTTGCGTGCCACCTCGTATTCAGCGTAGAACAGCTGAACGTCCTTAGCCTCCTGCGCCACGACGGTGCGTATCACGCCGAAGGCCCCCTCCCAGTTGCCTTTGTTCTTCTCTATATAGGCACGTGAAATCTTCACCTCGTCGTTGTCGGGGTGAAGGCGTTCGGCAATGCGCATAGCCTGTTCGGCCTCAAAGAGCAGCCCCTTTTTCTCGTAATATTCCTCGATGTCGAGCAGGAGCGCCGCATCCATGTAGAACGTTCCGTGCTCGTTGGCATGGCGTTCGTAGTCGCTGAGGGCTTGTTGGAAGTATTCTGTCATTTCGGTCAGGTAATGTGTATGCCTTCGGAACGTGGAAAAATCCGGCCCAAGGGCGATTTTAAGCAAAAGGGCTGTGCCTTGCCGAGACGCGGCGTCCCGCAATGCACAGCCCTTGATGTGTCGTCGTCTCCCCGGTGCGGGGCGCGGCTTACTTTTGTTTTGCCCAAGTGTCTTTAAGTCCGACGGTGCGGTTGAAGACGGGGTGTTCGGGCGTGGAACTCTTGTCGGCGGTGAAGTAACCCGTGCGCTGGAATTGCAGGTAACGGTTTCCCGTCGGGTTTTCTGCTGCAAACTTCTCCACGTAGCAGTTGTTCAACACTGTGAGCGATTCGGGGTTGAGCAGTTCGCGGAAGTCGCGGTCGTCGGCCGAGGGGTTCTCCACGTTGAACAGGCGGTCGTAGATGCGTACCTCTGCCTTCACGCTGTGGGCCGCGCTCACCCAGTGCAGGGTGCCTTTCACCTTTCGGTTAGCCCCTTCCAGGCCGCTGCGGCTTGTCGGGTCGTACTCGGCATAGATTTCCTCAATGGTGCCGTCTTCGGCCTTTTTGCAGCCGGTACACTTCACGATGTAGGCATTTTTGAGACGTACCTCCTTGCCCGGCACCATGCGGAAGAATTTCTTGGGCGCGTCCTCCATAAAGTCGGCACGCTCCATCCAGAGTTCGCGGCTGAAGGTGATGGTGTGCGTGCCGTCTGCCTCGTTTTCGGGGTTGTTAACGGCCTCCATCTCCTCGGTCTGTCCCTCGGGATAGTTCGTGATGATGAGTTTGACGGGATCGAGCACGGCACTGACGCGCAGGGCACGGGCGTTGAGGTCTTCGCGTGCGGCGGCTTCGAGCATGGCGTAGTCGTTGAGCGCGTCGAACTTGGTGTAGCCTATCATGTCGATGAACTTGCGCACAGCCTCGGGCGAGTAGCCGCGTCGGCGCAGGCCGCAGACGGTCGGCATGCGGGGGTCGTCCCATCCGTCAACGAGGTGTTCCTGCACAAGTGCGAGGAGCTTGCGCTTAGACATGACGGTGTACGTCAGGTTCAAGCGGTTAAACTCATACTGCCTCGGGCGGTTGTCTTCGAGGTCACTGCCCTCTTTCAGTTCGTCGATGAAATGGTCGTAGAGCGGACGGTGAGGCACAAATTCAAGGGTGCAAATAGAGTGAGTAACACCCTCGAAATAGTCGCTCTGTCCATGTGCGAAGTCGTACATCGGGTAAACCTTCCACTTCGTGCCTGTGCGGTGGTGTTCCTTGTTGATGATACGGTAGATAATCGGGTCGCGGAAGTGCATGTTGGGGTTGGCCATGTCAATCTTGGCACGCAACACCATGCTGCCTTCAGCCAGTTCGCCCGAGTTCATCTTCTCGAAGAGCGCAAGGCTCTCCTCCACGGGACGGTTGCGGAAGGGGCTTTCCGTACCCGGTTGAGTGGGCGTACCCTTCTGGGCGGCAATTTGCTCGCTCGTCTGCTCGTCCACGTATGCCTTGCCCTCCTTGATGAGGCGCACGGCGAAGTCCCAGAGCTGCTGGAAGTAGTCGGAAGCGTGGTATATGTTGCCCCACTTGAAGCCGAGCCACTCGATGTCCTCCTTGATAGCCTCAACGTATTCCGTGTCCTCCTTCTGAGGATTGGTGTCGTCGAAGCGGAGGTTGCACACGCCGCCGAATTTCTGCGCCACGCCAAAGTCCATGCAAATGGCCTTGGCATGACCGATGTGCAGGTAGCCGTTCGGTTCGGGCGGGAAGCGCGTTTGGAGCCGTCCTCCGTTTTTGCCCTCTGCGAGGTCGTTGGCTACAATCTGTTCGATGAAGTTCAGACCTTTCTTTTCTGAAACTTCGTTATTGCTGTTGTCTGTCATAATCGTTGTGTAAGAATGAAGGGGCGGGGGCATCAGTTGGCCATCTCCGAGATGAACTTGATGCGCACGAGCCTTATTTCGTCCTCCGTGTAGTCGTCGCCCATTTCGTCGAGAGCCTCGTCGAGGTCGTCGGTTTCGCTTTCGCGGAAGTACTGGTAGATGTCGTCCACGTGGTCGTCGTCTATCACGTCTTGGATGAAGTAGTCGATGTTGATTTTTGTGCCAGAGTACACAATAGCCTCAATTTCGTTGAGCAGTTCGCCAAATTCGATGCCGTTGGCCATGGCGATGTCGTCGAGCGCCACTTTGCGGTCGATGCTGTGGATGATACCCACTTTGAGCTTTGATTTTTTCACCACCGTACGAATGCGTAAATCCTCGGGCCGTTCAATCTCGTTGTCCTCGCAGTGTTTCTTGACGAGTTTGCAGAACTCCGTGCCGTATCGTTTGGCCTTGCCGGCACCAACGCCGGGAATGTTCTGCAGCTCCTCGAGCGTCTGCGGATAGACGGTTGCCATGGCTTCGAGGGAGTTGTCCTGAAAGATGACGTAGGGGGGGATATCCAGTTCTTGGGACATCTTCTTGCGCAGGTCTTTCAGCATATTAAAAAGCGCGGGGTCAACAGCACATGAGGCTTCGTCCTGGATTTCGGCTCCAGCCTCTTCTTCAAAATTTCTATTCTCCTTAATCATAAAACTGTGTGGACTTTTTAGGAACCGGTGTCCTTCTCCGGTCACTTTCAGCACGCCGTAGTTGTTGACGTCCTTGTCGAGGTAGCCGCTCACCAGTGCTTGGCGGATGACGGCGTCCCATACGTGCTCGGGCGTATCCTCTCCGCAGCCAAACTCTTCGAGCCGGTCGTGGTGGTAGGCGCACACCTCTTCGGTGCGGTTGCCGAGCAGAATGTCCTTTATTCGGTCGTCGCGAAAGTTTTCTTTGGTTGCAATAATCACTTCCAGGGCCTTGACCAAGAGTTCCTGAGCCTCGGTCTCCTGTTTTGGGTGCAGACAGTTGTCGCAGTTGCCGCAGTTGTCGCGGTCGTAGTTTTCGCCGAAGTAGTGGAGCAGCAGTTTGCGGCGGCAGAGCGAGCTTTCGGCGTAGGCGGCTGTCTCTTTGAGCAGTTGCCGGCCTATGTCCTGCTCGGCCACGGGCTTGCCCTCCATAAACTTTTCAAGCTTTTTGAGGTCTTTGCGCGAGTAGAAGGCGATGCAGCGGCCCTCGCCGCCGTCGCGCCCGGCGCGTCCCGTCTCCTGGTAGTAGCCTTCAAGGCTCTTGGGGATGTCGTAATGGATCACGAAGCGCACGTCGGGTTTGTCGATGCCCATGCCAAAGGCGATTGTGGCCACGATGACGTGTATGCGCTCCATCAGGAAATCGTCCTGCGTTTGCGAACGCGTGGCAGCGTCCATTCCGGCGTGGTAGGGCGCGGCCTTGATGTTGTTCGTGCGCAGCACCTCGGCGAGTTCCTCCACCTCCTTGCGGCTCAGGCAGTAGATGATGCCGCTGCTCGCTCCGCTCTGCTTGATAAACTTGATGATGTCCTTGTCCACGTCCTTCGTCTTCGGGCGAATTTCGTAGTAGAGGTTGGCACGGTTGAACGAGCTCTTGAACACGGCGGCCTCCTTCATCTCGAGGTTTTTCTTGATGTCGGTGGCCACCTTTTCAGTGGCGGTGGCGGTGAGTGCCATGACGGGTGCCGGGCCTATCTCGTTGATGAGGGGGCGTATCTTGCGGTATTCGGGGCGGAAGTCGTGTCCCCACTCCGAAATGCAATGGGCCTCGTCGATGGCGTAAAAGGAAATCTTCACCGTGCGCAGAAACTCTGCATTGCTCTCCTTCGTCAGCGACTCGGGAGCCACGTAGAGCAGCTTCGTCACGCCGGCCACGATGTCGGCCTTCACCTGCTCTATTTGGTTGCGCGTCAGCGACGAGTTGATAAAGTGGGCTATGCCGTCGTTTTGGCTCATGTGGCGGATGGTGTCCACCTGGTTCTTCATCAGGGCGATGAGGGGCGATATGATAACCGCCGTGCCTTCCATCAGCAGGGCGGGCAGTTGGTAGCAGAGCGACTTGCCTCCGCCGGTGGGCATAAGCACGAATACGTCCTTCCCGTCAAGCAGGGCGTTGATTATCGCCTCTTGGTTGTTCTTGAACGTGTCAAAGCCGAAAAAAGTTTTGAGGGCTTTTTTCAAATCATATTTTTCCTTCATACGATTCCCTTTCTCGGACGCCGCCTTGCCTTGCACCCCTAACGGGATGCGAGCGGAGGCCTCCGCAGTGTTGTTTTTCATGAGCTTGCGTGCCGCATCCATACGCCCTCGGTTGAGAGCGACTCGGAGCGGCGCGCACGATTTCCTTTGTGTGTGCCTTTTACTGAAAGCAAAGATAAAACTTTTTATTAAAAGCCCGTTGGCGGCGCAATTATTTTTCTGTTCGCTTTGCCCCGGCGAGGCCTTGCCTTTGCGCGCCATGCGGTGGCTCGGAGTTGGTTTGAGGGGAGATGTTACTCCACTTCAGTAAAACACTTCTTAAACTATAAAGATTTCCAGGAAGAAGCGTCTCGTAAAAAGGGATGCTTCGGAGTAAAGTATTTCCGTTGAAAATCAAAGCGTACATTTATGCGATGAGTGAACGTACGTCATGAGGGTGAGTGAACGTACGTCTATAAGTTGAGTGAACGTACGTCTATAAGTAGAGTG
>CAVLCM010000065.1:0-13579 GCA_963661625.1 bacterium | reverse complement strand
AATACGTAACTCGTTGATTTTCAATATGCGCCATTTGGTGGTGCAAAAAAGTGATGAAGTCAGGAGCAAGTCCAAAGTCCCATTTTACAGTGTTTCGGGCAGGCCTTTTTGGCTCTTCTCAGTTTTAGCGGACAGCAATAATAGGTGTTAGGATTTTCTCCGCCGTGGTTTCGTGTTCTTTGGCGGATAGTTGTTTTTCGTTTTTTTCTTCCCTTTGTCGCGAGCCTCGGAGCGCGGTTGCCAGTTCCCCTCCCCTTTCGGGTAGAGCCGGGCAATGAGGTCGGGCCGTCCCATGCGTTTCAGTTCGGCAATGATGCGTGCACGTTCCTCGGGCTTATACCAAAAGAAGAACATGCGCTGTTTGAGTTTTTCCTGCGGCGAACGAGCGCAAAACACCGGTTCGAGCGTGTAGGGGTGATACCCCGAATACCACGTCTCCGTAGACACGGTCATCGGCGTAGGCGTAAAGTCCTGCACCTGTTCGAGCTGAAAGTCCATCTCGCGCGTTTCGGCGGCGAGTTCGGCCATGTCCTCCTCGGTGCAGCCGGGGTGCGAGGATATGAAGTAAGGGATGATTTGCTGTTTGAGGCCCGCTTCGCGGTTGATGCGGTCGAATATCGCCTTGAAGTCGTGGAAGAGTTTGAACGACGGTTTGCGCATCATCGCCAACACACGGTCGGAGGTATGCTCCGGGGCCACCTTCAAACGGCCCGACACGTGGTGAAGAATGAGTTCGCGTGTGTACTCTTCGGCCGCCTTGCGCAGAGCCTCATCGCGGTAGGGATGGAGCAGAAGGTCGTAGCGAACGCCGCTACCTATGAAGCTCTTTTTGATGCCCTTGATACTGTCGACGGCGCGACACACCTCGATGAGCGGACGGTGGTCGGCGTTGAGGTTGGGACAGACCGCCGGACTGATGCACGAGGGGCGGCGGCACTTGCCGCAGATGTCGGCGTTGCGCCCTCGCATGCGGTACATATTGGCTGAGGGGCCACCGAGGTCGGAAAGATAGCCGCGAAAGTCGGGCATAGCGACTATTTGCTTCACCTCGCGGAGTATGCTCTCTTTGGAACGGCTCATGATGAACTTGCCCTGGTGTGCCGAGATGGTGCAGAAGGAACAGCCGCCGAAACAGCCGCGGTGGATGTTGACGGAGAATTTTATCATCTCATAGGCAGGGATGCGTTTGCCCTTATACTTGGGGTGAGGGAGGCGCGTATAGGGAAGGTCGAACGAGCGGTCAATCTGTTCGGTCGACATGGGCGGATAGGGCGGATTGACCACCACAAAACGATTATCCAAGGGCTGAATGAGCCGTTGGGGGTGGAGGCGGTTGCTCTCCTCCTCCACGTGGCGGAAATTCTCGGCGTAGTGCTTGCGGTTGACGAGGCAGTCCTCGTGCGAATGCAGCACAATATCGTCGTCGGTTATACCGCCATTTATCTCCTCGCGCTGTTGCAAGGCGACAGTCTGGCGCACGGGGTACTTGCGCATCAGGGCATTGAATTGCTCCGCGGTGCAAAAGGCCGTGTCGCGATGGTGAAGGAGGCGGTCTTCGAGCGTTCGGCAAAGGTCGGTAAGGGGGAGTTCGCCCATGCCGTAGATGATGAGGTCAGCCTCGCTATCGGCGAGGATGCAGGGCATGAGTTTCTCCTTCCAATAGTCGTAGTGCGTAACGCGCCGCAGGGAAGCCTCGATGCCGCCGAGGACAACGGGTGCGTCGGGGTAGAGTTTTTTGAGGATCTGCGTGTAGACAATCGTGGGGTACTCCGGGCGCATATCGTGCCGTCCGTCGGGACTGTAAGCGTCCTCAGAGCGGAGACGGCGATTGGCCGTGTACTTATTGACCATAGAGTCCATGCAACCGGGAGCGATGGCGAAGAACAGGCGCGGGCGGCCAAGTTTCTTGAAGTCGCGGAAGTCGCCGTGCCAGTCGGGCTGCGGCACGATGCACACGCGGTATCCCTCGGCTTCGAGCAGACGGCCCAGAACGGCCGCGCCAAACGATGGATGGTCCACATAGGCATCACCCGAAAAGAGGATTACGTCGGCCACGTCCCAGCCACGGAGGTCCATTTCCTTGCGCGTAGTGGGAAGCCAGTCGGTTAGTTGCATGGGGAGGAGTGTTGTTAGTTTTTCGAGAGGGAGATTACTGAACGCAACGGCCAGGGCAGGCACCCCAAGGAGGATGCCCGTCCTGGCAAGAACGGATGTAGCGAGATTGACTTAGCACTCCTCGCCGGCCACAGGCTCGGGGTGCGAGGCTGTCCACGAGGCGTAAGCCGTCATGAGGTTTTTCAGGCCAAAAGCCTTCATCTTATCGTGGTAGATTACGTCGATGCAAAGATCGAGAAGGTCTTTGGTATTTTCCGAGCTCGAGGCAATGAGCGAACGTATGCTGAGGCGCAGCTTTTCGAGTTCGGTTTCGGTGACGTAGCCCGTAGAGCTAACAAGTCCGGTGAAGAGTCCGTACTTGCGGATGGTTTCCATGTTTTTGTCGGTCACGCTCATGTGGCGCGTACCGCTCTCGTTGAGTTGTATGTCGTACATGCTGATTGTAAGTTAACAGGGTTTATTCTTCTCAGGAAAGACTTTCTCCGGACGCTACTTCTTCAGTTCGTCGGTGACGGCAGCATAAGCCTTCTGCCAGTCGGTGTTGAGGCAGAAAGGCGTGAGTTCCGCGCCGCTCGTAATAAAGGCCATCGTCGTGTCTTGGTCGTCGTCGACAAAAAGAGGGTTCGACACCGACGCGTCCATGAAGAGCGTGACGCGCTCCTTGCGTTTGTCGGCACTGAGCCGCTTCGTCTTCACAATTTCGTTGAAAAAAAGCGTAACGTATTCCGAAAGATAGTAGGCTTGCGTGTCGAGAAAGGCAGACGGCACGGAATCGGTCTGTTCGAACGACTTTTTCTTCATATATATCAAGGCCGTGCGCTTGAACTGCGCTATCTGTGTCTGCGTATAACTGCTTGTAGGAGAGTTGACCGTCCGCGTGGCGTTGGCAAGCACATAGTTATAAACCTCCTGCGCTTGCAGGGATAACGCAGATGATATGAAAAAGAGGAAAAGAAGGGGTTTGTGTCTCATGAAGAAACGTTTTTCAGTTTGTCGTCCTGCCGCTGGCGTTGTGGATGCGGCCGGCGTTGTGCTTGGCGAAGTCCGCCCATGTGCGGGCCGTACATCCGTCCGTCGTGGGGCGCGACGATTGCAAATAGTGGCAGTAGGCCGCGCCCAGGGCGTCGGTTGCATCGAAGAAGGGGAGCATACTGCTGTCGGGGATGCGGAGTATGCGTTGCAGCATGGCGGCCACCTGTTCCTTGCTCGCCTGTCCGTTGCCCGTAATGGCCTGTTTGATTTTCATCGGAGCGTATTCAGCGATGGGAATGTCGCGACTGATGGCCGCCGCTATGGCCACGCCCTGCGCACGTCCCAGTTTGAGCATGCTCTGCACGTTCTTGCCGAAGAAAGGAGCTTCTATAGCCAATTCGTCGGGCTTGAAAGCATCGATCACCCCAAGTACACGTTCGTGGATGCGTCCAAGTTTCAAGTACACGTCCTTGCACTTGCGAAGATCTATCACGCCCATAGCCTCCATGGCGACGGTGCGGCCGCTTTGTTTCAATACGCCGTAGCCAAGCACGTTTGTGCCGGGGTCGATGCCGAGGATTATCTTTTCGGGGACTGCCATAATGCAAAAGTACTGATTTGGCGAAGAAACAGGCATTTGTTTCTGCATTATTTTTCCATTCGGATTATATGCCGTACATTTGCAAAAGCAGCGCATATAAAAGCGCGTTTTTTTGTTTACGCAAAATATATTTCCCATGAAACGTTTACTCTCACTGCTGTTCGCCGTCCTTGTTTGCGGCGCAGGCATGGCGCAAGCCGTTGTGAAATTTGAGAAAACGACCATCGACTTCGGCAACTTTGACGAGGACAAGGTGCAAACCTGCTCGTTTGTGTTTACCAACACGGGGGACAAGCCGCTCGTCATACAGCAGGCCTACGGCTCGTGCGGCTGCACAGTAGCCACTCCGCCCAAGGACCCTATTGCCCCGGGCGCAAAGGGCGTCATCAAGGTGTCGTACAACGGCAAAGGCAAGTTTAAGGGTTTCTTCAAGAAGCCCATCACCGTTCGTTCGAACGCCACAAACTCCATCGTGCGCATATACATCCAAGGCACCATGCTCGTTGACGGGCAGAAGTAAGCCCTCTTCCACATCGCGCATTGCATAAAAGCACCCCAAGAAACAATCCGGCAAAATATATATGGACGCAAACAGCCACCTTGTAATCATGGCCGGCGGCATAGGCAGCCGCTTCTGGCCCGTAAGCAGCGAGCAACTCCCCAAGCAGTTTCTCGACATCCTGCACTGCGGACGCACACTCATTCAGCTCACGCTCGACCGCTTCAAAGGACTTGTGCCTGTGGAGAACGTGTGGGTGGTGACATCGGCCGACTACAAGAACATTGTCAGGGAACAGCTCCCCGACGTGCCGGCCGAGAACATCCTGAGCGAGCCATGCCGGCGCAACACGGCTCCGTGCATCTGCTACGTGAGCTGGAAGATAAAGAAACTGAACCCGAAGGCCAATATCGTTGTGTCGCCGGCCGACCACGTGGTAATGGACACGCAAGCCTTTCAGGAAGCGGTGAGCGACTCGTTGTCGTTTGCTGCCGAAACGGATGCCATCGTGACCATCGGTTTGAAGCCAACGCGCCCCGAAACGGGCTACGGCTACATCAAGGCCGACCTTAGCTACTCGTCGTCGCGCAAGCAAAACATCTTCCGCGTGGACGAATTTAAGGAGAAGCCCACGCTACCCGTGGCCGAGGAATATGTGAAGCAGCCCAACTACCTGTGGAACTCGGGCATATTCATCTGGAACGTCAACACCATCATCAACGCGTTCCGCGTGTACGAGCCGAGCGTTTCGGAACTTTTTGAAAGTCTCCTCCCCTACTACAACACGCCCGAAGAACAGCAGCGCATCAACGATGCTTACACGGATTGCGTCAACATTTCGGTAGACTACGCCATATTGGAAAAGGCTGAGGAAATCTTCGTATTCCCTGCCACATTCGCTTGGAGCGACCTTGGCACGTGGACCTCGCTGCGCGAGCAGTCGGACAAGGACAAATACGGCAACGCCTGCTTCGGCGAAAACATACGCCTCTTCGACACGTTCAACACCGTAGTGCACACGTGCGGAGAACGCGAGGTGGTGATACAAGGTCTGGACGGCTACGTGGTGGCCGAGAAGGACGGCAAACTGCTTATCTGCAAACTCTCCGAAGAACAGCGCATCAAGCTGTTCCATTAGGGGTATGTTTCAGCAACAGATACTTGCATGGTACGACACGCACAAACGCTGCCTGCCATGGCGCAACATCTCCGATCCCTATAAGATATGGGTGTCGGAGATTGTTTTGCAGCAAACACGCATTGCGCAGGGGCACGACTACTACCTGCGTTTCGTCAGTCGCTTCCCCACGGTAGATAGCCTCGCTGCCGCCGATGAAGACGAGGTGATGGCCGTTTGGCAAGGGTTGGGCTATTACAGCCGCGCCCGCAACATGCAACAGGCAGCCCGACAGATAGTAAACGACTGGGGCGGCACATTCCCCGACACGTACGAGGGGGTGCGTTCGCTCAAAGGCGTGGGCGACTATACGGCCGCCGCAATCTGTTCGTTTGCCTATGGCATACCGCGCGCAGTGGTCGACGGAAACGTGTACCGCGTGCTGGCAAGGTATTTCAGCATTGAAGTCCCTATCGACACCACCGCAGGCAAGAAGTACTTTGCCCAACTGGCGCAGGAGTTGCTCCCTTCGCAGCGGAGCGCAGACTACAACCAAGCGCTGATGGACTTTGGGGCAACGCAATGCACCCCGGCAAGTCCCGACTGCGACGGATGCTGCCTGAACGCATCGTGCGAGGCGCGGCAAAAAGGCACGGTAGGTGCACTGCCCGTAAAATCGCACAAAACGAAAGTGACCGACCGCTGCCTCGTATATGTGCGGACGGAAACGCCCCAAGGCGTATGGCTGCAAAAACGAACGGGCAACGACATCTGGAAAGGGCTTTACGAATATCCCTTGTTCGAATTTGAGCAACTGCCCTCGACGGACGAGTTCCTGCAAAGCGAGCAGACACGGCGGCTATTCCCTGCCGGCGGCACGTGGCGATTGGTGCGCAAGAAGGCGAAGCACGTGCTTTCGCACCGCAACCTGTGGATTGACTTCTACCAACTCACCTACGCCGAGCAACCCGACACGCCCGAAGGGTACACACTCATCCCCTACGAGGCAGAGGACGCTTGCGCCCTGCCTCAAATACTGCAACGCCTCAAAGAAGAGGCCCGCAAGCACAGACATTGAACATACACCTATTATATAGCACACAAAATGGCGCGCAAACGTAAACCATTCCCCGTACTTGAAAATATTGAAATAACCGACGTGGCTGCTGAGGGCAAGGCCATCGCCAAGGTGGACAACCTGGTGATTTTCGTTCCCTACGTGGTGCCCGGCGACGTGGTAGACCTGCAAATCCGCCGCAAGAAACACAGCTACGCCGAGGCTGAGGCTGTGCGTTTCCACAAACTTTCGCCCCTGCGAACCGAACCGTTCTGCAAGCACTTCGGCGTTTGCGGCGGCTGCAAGTGGCAATGCCTCCCCTACGAGCAGCAGCTCAGCTACAAGCAAAAGCAAGTGGTGGACAACCTGACGCGCATCGGCAAGGTGACTCTGCCCGAGGTTAGCCCCATCCTGGGCAGCAAGCACACTCAGCAATACCGCAACAAACTTGAATTTGGTTTTTCTAATAAACGCTGGCTCACCACGGAGGAGGTAGCGTCGGGCAAGGAGTTTGACGTGATGGACGCAGTGGGCTTCCACATCCCCGGAGCATTCGACAAAATCCTTGACATCGACGAGTGCTACCTCATGGACGATGTAAACAACCGCTTGCGCAACGGCATACGGCAGTACGCATTGGACAAGGGCCTTACGTTCTACGACATACGCGGCGGTCACGGCCTTCTGCGCAACATGATGATTCGCACCTCCGCCACGAACGAGATAATGCTCCTGTTGCAGTTTTGCATCCGCACGGACGAGGAACAAGCTGATGCTGAGGGCGTGCTGCAATACGTCAGCCAAACGTTCCCGGAAGTGACTTCGCTGCTGTGGGTGAACAACCTGAAATGCAACGATACCATCGGCGACTTGGACATCCACACTTTCTCCGGCACGGACTTCATATACGAAACAATGGAGGACCTGCGCTTCAAGGTTGGCCCCAAGAGTTTCTACCAAACAAATACAGAGCAGGCTTACGAACTCTACAAGGTGGCACGCAACTTTGCCGGACTGACGGGCAACGAGCTTGTCTACGACCTCTATACGGGCACTGGCACCATCGCCAACTTCGTGGCTCACCAGGCACGTCAGGTGGTGGGCATTGAGTATGTACCCGAAGCCATTGAGGACGCGAAGGAAAACTCACGCATCAACGGCATCAACAACACCATCTTCTACGCCGGCGACATGAAGGACATCCTCAACGAGGACTTCATCAACCGCCACGGCCGTCCCGACGTAATCATCACCGACCCTCCCCGTGCCGGCATGCACACGGACGTGGTCAATACCATCCTCTTTGCCGCTCCGAAGCGCATCGTTTACGTAAGCTGCAACCCGGCCACGCAGGCTCGCGACTTGCAGTTGCTCGACGCGGCCTATGAGGTTGTGGCCGTGCAGCCCGTTGATATGTTTCCGCAAACGCACCATGTGGAGAACGTGGTGCTGCTCAACCGCCGCCAATGATTTCGCTGCGAAGACACAACCCCGTGCTGCTCGCCAAGATGCGTGCGCACACCGACCGAAACGACTTCGGCGGACTTGCCCTGTTACTCGACGGCCTGAGCGTGTCGGAGTTTCGCACGGCTGGCTATCTGCTCGCCGAGGACGTGCTGCCGACGCTCACAGACGAGGCTTATTGGCAGGCCTTCAACGCCATCGTGCCGCGTAATGCCAAGGCTTACCTCGGCACGTTCCTCAAAGCCGGCACGGCTCTCTACCGCAAGGGGACGCTGACGGTTTCAGCAACTGTGCTGGAAGGCTTTGCACAGACGTGTTCCGCCATCGACGAACGGAAAACTCTCGAAGCCTTTACCCCGTGCCTCCGCACGAGTGACGAGATATTGCAGCTTTTCAACCTCTTCGGGCATTGCAGCACGGAGACGAAACTGCTCACCCTCGTCAAGACGCGCAGTCTGCCGGCCTTCCACGCTCTGTTCCTCGCCCTACGCACACTGGATGAGGCTGAGATTGAGAAATGCGCCGCCGCCCTCGTGCACAACAACGACGAGTTGTCGTTTCGCATGGTGTCGACGCTGCGCGCATACTTCGGTTTGACGGCCGTGAAAGGCACGTTTGCCCTCCATCTCGAAGATTACGAACTTAGCAACCTCGAACTGGGCTACGCCTCGTTCGTGAAAACACTTACCAAATAAATCAACCATCTTGACATGAAAAAGATATTGCCCCTTTTGCTCGCAAGCGCACTGATTGCCGTGCCTGCCTCTGCAAAGAAAAAGACTGCCCAACCCAAGCCTGCCGCCTCGGCTGAGAAGGTGACAAAAGGCCTTTTCAACGTGACGCAAAGCGGTGCGGACTGGTTTCTGACCATCCCCGACTCGCTCATTGGCCGCGAAATGCTCGTCACCGTGCGCTATACGTCGACCCCGTCGAACACCGGGAAATACGGCGGCGAATTGGCCAACGAACAGACCGTCTACTTCCAGAAGGGGGCTGACAACAAAATGTTCCTGCGTTCGCGTTTGCTCGTCAACACGGCCGACAGCGTAGACAAAATCAACCGCGCCATCGTCATCAGCAACGAGGATCCTATCATTGCTTCGTTCAAGGTGGAGAGCAGCGCCGGCAACGCCAGCAAGATTAAGGTCAATAGCCTTTTCCTTGAAGACAACCCCGCCCTGGGCGTGCGCAACGACGACAAACGGTCGATGGGCTTGCAGTCGCTTCTGGCCAACAGCTCGTACATCGAAAGCGTCAAGACATTCCCCCTCAACACGGAAATCCGCGTGGTAAAGACGTGGATGTCATCGTCGAGCAGCAGCTATGCAGCCGCCTATACGGGCAAGGTGACGCTCGGACTGAACATTTCGTTCGTACTTCTGCCCAAGGTGCCTATGATGCAGCGTCTGTTCGACCCTCGTGTGGGCTACTTTGCTGACCGCTACACCTACTACGCCGACAACCAACAACGCGTGGAAGACCGCAACTTTATCGTGCGTTGGCGACTTGAACCGAAAGACAGTGCCGACATGGAGAAGATGAAACGCGGCGAACTCGTAGAACCGAAGAAGCCAATCATCTACTACATCGACCCGGCTACGCCTAAGCAGTGGCGCCCCTACCTCATCCAGGGCGTGAACGACTGGCAAAAGGCTTTTGAACAAGCCGGCTTCAAGAACGCCATTGAGGCACGCGAATGGCCAGAGAACGACTCCACCATGTCGATGGAGGACGCTCGCTACTCGTGCATCCGCTACCTTGCCTCGCCCACCGAGAACGCTTACGGACCGAACGTGCACGACCCGCGTTCGGGCGAAATCATTGAGAGCCACATCTGCTGGTATCACAACGTGATGACGCTCGTGCACGACTGGTATATGGTGCAGGCCGGTACGCTCGACGAAGCTGCGCAGAAGATGAAGTACTCCCCCGAACTGATGGGCGAACTCATTCGTTTTGTATCCTCGCACGAGGTGGGCCACACGCTTGGCCTTCGTCACAATTTCGGTTCGTCGTCAACGGTGCCGGTGGACAGCCTTCGTTCGCGCACCTTTGTAGAGGCTCATGGCCACACGCCGAGCATCATGGACTACGCTCGCTTCAACTATGTGGCACAACCCGAAGACAGCATCACTCACGCCGGCATCTTCCCCCGCATTGGCGACTACGACTGCTGGGCGATTGAGTGGGGCTACAAGCCGATGTGGAATGCTTACGACGCAGTGAGCGACCACTGGGAACTCGAAAAGATGACCTCCGAGAGGCTGAAAGGCAACCGCCGCCTGTGGTTTGGCGACGGCGAAACCAACAAGACGAACGACGCACGCTGCCAGCGCGAGGACCTCGGCGACGACGCTGTAAAGGCCAACAACTACGGCATCCTGAACCTGAAACGCGAATTGCCCTTGCTGCCGCAGTGGACCTACGAGAGCGGCGACATCTACGGCAACAACCTGTCGAGCATGTACTACCAGATTGTGTCGCAGTTCATGCGCTACTGTTTCCACGTGGCCACGAACCTCGGCGGCGTATATGCCGACTATAAGACGGTGGACCAGCCCGGAGCTGTCTACACCGACGAGCCGCGCGCCAAGCAGGAGGAGGCTCTTGGTTTCCTCGACGAACACATTCTGCAAGAGCCGAAGTGGCTCATTGCCCAGCCCTATATGAACCGCATCACGCCCAACGCACAGGCTTATCTCAACAAGGTGGGCTGCCGCGTGGTGAGTTCGCTTTTCTCGGCTGACGTGCTGAACCGTCTCACCGATACTTACCCCGCCGCCGACTACCTGCCCGACGCTGTGACCCGTCTGTTCAAGGAGGTGCGCACGGGAGCTGAGCCATCGGCTTACCGCATGGCTTTGCAGCGCAAGGCGGTGGAAGAACTCATCGGTTACTTCAACAACTACAAAGGCACGACGGCTTGCGGCGTAGTGCTGCAACAGTTGCAGCAGCTCCAGCGCCAGTGCCACGCTGCCAAGCAGCAGGCTCACTTCCTCGCCCTTGCCGACCTCATTGACCGCGCTCTGACCATTAAATGACAATTGCATGGAACAGAAGGACGACTTTCTCTACTCTGCCCCGGTACTTGACTTCGTGACCGTCAGCACGGAATATTGCAAATACCTTGAACAGTGCGGCGGCACGGACACGGCCTCGTTCACCAAGGTGATGCGCGGCCTGCTGCCCATGGTCTACCTCAAAGCCACGCTGCTCGGCAACGTGCCGGAGCAGGACGGATGGAACGAACACAAGCTGACGGAGGACGACTACAACTTCGTACGAAACACGGTGGCGAGCGTACTTGGCGACAAGGACGACTTTCTCGACGTGTTTGTAGAAGACTTCAAATATTCCGAACGCCCCGTGCTCTGCACCGTGAGTGAAAACCTCGCCGACGTTTACCAACAGCTCCGCGAACTGGTGGAAACGTTCCGTGGCGGTTACGAGGAAGCTATGCACGCGGCCCTGAGCGAGACAATTGACGAGTTTAACCTGCAATGGGGCCAAAAACTGCTCAACGCCCTGCGCGCCCTTCATGACATCGCCACGAGCGACGAAGCCTGACGATGCGCCCCTACCCTTCCGATTTGGAAAAACGTATGCAACAACTCTTCAAAAAGACTGACAAAGAATACATCAACACGCTGCCGCGCTACACCTACGAAGGAAAAATCGTGGTGGTGCAGAGCGAGGCGGAAGCCAAGCGCGCCACGGCGGTGCTGAGCAAGTCGCCCATCGTGGGCATTGACACCGAAACGCGCCCGGCCTTCCGCCGAGGCGTACACCACAAGGTGGCTCTTCTGCAAGCGGCCAACGAGGAAGTTTGCTTCCTCTTCCGCCTCAACCAAACGGGCTTTCTGCCTTGTTTGCAGAAGTTGCTTGCCTCGCCCAAGGTGTTCAAGGTGGGTCTTTCGCTCAAAGACGACTTCCTGATGCTCCGCCAACGCGAACCGTCGTTTATCCCCGCAGCTTACGTTGACCTGCAAGACTACGTAAAGCAGATGGGCATTGAGGACATGAGTTTGCAAAAACTCTATGCCAACGTGTTCCGAATGCGTCTGTCGAAGGCGGCTCGCCTGTCGAACTGGGAAGCAGACGTGCTTAGCGAGGCGCAAAAGCTCTACGCCGCCGCCGATGCCGTGACTTGCATCCAACTCTACAAAAGGCTCGACCAGTTGCGGCACACAGGCGACTACCAACTCATTGACCAAACCGTAAACGAAACAACCGTAAACGCATGAAAAAGAACCAACCGCATACTCCCCGCCATATTGACGCAGAATATCAGCCAGCTTACGACGGCACGATAACCACCGTATTCCTGCGCCGAGGAAAAAGCGAAAGTCTCAAACGCTTCCACCCGTGGGTATTCTCCGGGGCGATAGCCGGCGCAAACGGCAAGTTGCAAGAGGGCGACACGGTGCGCGTAGTCTCTGCCGAGGGCGAACTCATGGGCTACGGACACTACCAAATAGGCTCTATCGCCGTGCGTATGCTCACGTTCGACGAAGAGACAATCAACCACGACTTCTGGCGCAGCCGCCTTGCCGAGGCTTTTCGCCTTCGCGAGGCTTTGCAGCTGACGCACCGGGCAGACAATAATATATACCGCCTTGTGCACGGCGAGGGCGACCGCCTTCCGGGCTTGGTCATCGACGTATACGGCGAAACGGCCGTTGTGCAAGCTCACTCCGTGGGCATGCACGTATGCCGCGAGGACATTGCCAAGGCATTGGTAGAGGCTTCGGACGGGCTGGTGAAGAACGTTTACTACAAGTCGGAGACTACCCTGCCCTACAAGGCCGAACTCGGTCAGGAGAACGGTTTCCTCATTGGACACGACGACGGCAACGTGGCCACGGAAAATGGCTTGCGCTTCCACATCGACTGGCTCAAGGGGCAGAAGACGGGCTTCTTCGTAGACCAACGCGAAAACCGCTCGCTGCTTGAACACTACGCCAAAGGGCGCAACGTGCTGAACATGTTTTGCTACACGGGCGGCTTCAGCGTCTACGCCATGCGAGGCGGCGCTACCCAGGTGCATTCGGTGGATTCTTCGGCAAAAGCCATTGAACTGACGCGCGCCAATGCCGAACTGAATTTTCCCGGCGACACACGCCACGAGGCTTTCGCCGAGGACGCGTTCAAGTTTCTCGAAACGGCGGGCGACAACTACGACCTTATCGTTCTCGACCCTCCCGCCTTTGCCAAGCACAAGGATGCGCTGCAACGCGCCTTGAAGGGCTACACACGCCTCAACGCCATTGCTTTCCGCAAGATTAAGCCCGGCGGCATTCTCTTCACGTTCAGCTGTTCGCAAGCCGTCAACAAGGACCAGTTCCGCTTGGCCGTATTCACCGCTGCCGCACAGAGCGGCCGCCACGTGCGCATCCTTCATCAACTCCACCAACCGGCAGATCACCCCATCAACATCTACCACCCCGAAGGCGAATACCTCAAAGGCCTCGTCCTTGAAGTGGAGTAACCCGTTGAAGAACATTCTCCGAAAGCCACATACGGAACATCGTATGTGGCTTTCGCTTTTTCCTGACTTCATCACTTTTTTGCACCACCAAATGGCGCATATTGAAAATCAACGAGTTACGTATTACTCGAAGAAGGCTTCATCTAACGACGTACGTCCACCCTCTTTAATGACGTACGTTCACTCGAGTTATAGACGTACGTTCACTCACCTTATAGACGTACGTTCACTCATCCTCATGACGTACGTTCACTCATCGCATAAAT
>CAVLCM010000064.1:0-13594 GCA_963661625.1 bacterium | reverse complement strand
TCATGAGGGTGAGTGAACGTACGTCTATAAGTCGAGTGGACGTACGTCTATAAGTAGAGTGAACGTACGTCATTAAAGAGGGTGGACGTACGTCGTTAGATGAAGCCTTCTTCGAGTTTTTCGTTTGCGTCACCCAAAGTCACCCTATAAAAATACGTAACTCGTTGATTTTCAATATGCGTCATTTGGTGGTGCAAAAAAGTGATGAAGTCAGGAAGAGTTGGGGACTGAGCTCGACTTTATACGATTTCGATTGCCGAGCTCCCCGTGCCGGGACGGCGACAAAGGTGGATTTGCGGCGTTATCTGCGAGCGGATTTGTTCCGTGTGGCTGATTACGCCCACCTTGCGTCCCTGCGTGTTCTCCAGATTGGAGAGAGCCGTCATGACGAGCGAGAGCGATTCGCGGTCGAGGTTGCCGAAGCCCTCGTCGATGAAGAGCGAACCGATGTGGAGGTTCTGGCTCGACAGCGAGGCAAGGCCCAGAGCGAGCGAGAGCGACACGACGAACGTTTCGCCGCCCGAGAGCGACGTGACGTAGCGGTGTTCGTCGAACATGTCGTGGTCGATGATTTCGAGCGTCAGGGTGTTGGGCAGCGGCGTAAGTTCGTAGCGTGGCGAGAGCTGGTGCAGATGGTGGTTGGCGTGGGCCACGAGGTAGGAGAAAGTGTAGCTCTGCGCCATGGTGCGGAAGCGTTTGCCGTCGGCCGAACCGAAGAGCGTGTTGAGGCGTTCCCACTCCTCGTAGTCGGCTTGTGCCGCGGCGTACTTCGCACTGATTTTCTCCGCCTCCGCAAGGTTTTTGCCGTGAGCAAGGAGTTCGGCCTTAATCAAGTCGAGTTCCTCCTGCGTCTCTGCCATCTGTGCGGCGAGCGTCTGGGCCTGAGCGGCCAGGTCGACGCGCAGGGCGGCGTAGGCGGCAAGTTGTTCCTCGCCGTCGGAGTGTGTGGCTTGCGCAGCGTCGGCCTCGCCATCGCGAGTGGGGAGCGAGGGGCGTGCCGTGTCGGCCCGCAACTGCTGCAAGGCCGTGCGTGCCTGCTCCAAGTTGTTCTTGGCGAGCGAATACTGCTGCCGCAGGCTATCGAGTTGTTGGCGAAGGTCGTTCCACGGAGTTTGGGCGGTGAAGATGCGCGTCAGTTCCTCAAAGTGGACGGGCGAGTGGTCGCCGTTGTAGCGCAGGATGAGCAAGTCGAGCTGCTGTTGCGCCTCGCTCTGCTTCTGCTGGCTCTGCGTGCGCTTTTGGTCGAGCGTGGCGCGGTTGCCCTCCAACTGCCTCAGGTCGTTTTGCAACGCGTCGTGCTCTTTGCGCAAAGCCTGTTCGGCTTGTCGCTCCGCCGAAAGGGCCTGCTGCATCTGCGCCGTCTTCTCCTCGGGCGACAGTCCGCCGAGCAGACGTTGCAGTTCCTCCTGTTTCTCATTAATACCCTCACGCGTGCGGCTGAGGCGTTCGCGCCACTGCGAAAGATTGCGCTCCTCCTCCTGCACCGCCAGTTCGGCGTTTTTCATTTCCTCCTGGCGCAGGGCCAATGCGCGTTCCGCCTCGTCGAGCGACGACGTGGTGCGTGTCCAGTCGTCGTGGAGAGCCGAAAGCCGTTGGCGCAGCGTGTCGGCATTCTCGCGCCAGAGCGTAAACCAGCCCGAGAGCGTGATGAGACTGTCCAGGTCGGTATAGAGTTCCGTGCAGGCGCGCTCCGAACTGCCCAGTGTGTCGCTCAGTTCGTTGAGGAGCGACGCAACCGCCTTCATTTCGCTCTGAATGCTGTTGAGGTAGGTGCGGTTGTCGGCCATGCGCGTATCGAGTTGGCTGATTTCGTCGTTGAGCCGGTTGATGTTGTCCTGATGGGCGTTGAACGTGCTAAGTTCCTTTTCGGCCTGTTCGGCAGCCGTGGTGGTGTTCTCCGTGAGCAACTGGATCATCATGCGCCGTGCGTCGCGGTTGACGGTAGACGAGCAGTCGGCAAACGAGTTGTCGAGGTAGGCAAACGAGGCCCACTCCTGCACGTCGGCCTCCTGCCGGCGGCGAAGGTCGGCCAGCGCGCGGCTGTCCGCTTCGAGGCGGGCCGTGGCGGCTGCCAGTTGCTCGCGCAGGGCGGCCAGGCTGTCGCGCTTGGCTTGCAGCGACTGTTGCAGGTCGTCGTGCTCCTTGCTCAGCTGCGTAAGGAGTTCGCCCAGTTCGCGCTCCGTCTCCGTGTGATAGGGGTGGTGCGTAGCGCCGCACACGGGGCAGGCCGTGCCCTCTTTGAGGTTTTTGCGCAGTTGTACAATGTTCTCCGACTGGCTCAGCGTATAGGCCGTGGCAATGCGGTTGTACGCCTCCTCCGTGGCCGCCGTTTCCGTAGCCAGACGGTCGGTTTGCTGTTGCATCTGGGTCAGTTCCGTTTGCTCGCGCTTTTGGGCCGCAATCTTTTCCGAGATAGTGGCGTAGCCCTCCGAGATATGCCGCCAAAGCACAGCCGCACGTTCCAGGGCCGAGAGACGGTTGCGGTTGTCGGCGGCCGACTTTTGCAGCCGCGCCGAGTCGCGCCCTTGGTTGGCCTGTTGGTGGATGAGCAGTTCGCTGCGCAGCGTGTTGAGCCGCGCTTGGCAGTCGTGCTGCTCCTTTTCGGCCCGTTCGCTCTGCGCCGTCAGCTCCGTCTTGCGCTTTTGCAGGTTCTGCTCCTTGGCGTGCGCCTCGGCGTTGCGGGCAGTCTCCGTTTGCAGGTGCGAAAGTTTGTCCTTGATAGAATCGTAGCGGTCGAACATCGGGCGGTGCGCCGTGAGCGTTTGCACGTGCAGGCTCTTTTGCTTGATGTCCTCAACGAGAGCCTGTTGTGCTTGGCTCTTTGCGGTCAGGTCCGAACGCCGTTTGTCGAGGCTCTCCTGCGTGGTGCGCAACTGCTGCTCGTGGTTTTTGAGCTGTTCGCGCGCCATGGCCAACTCGCCGTTGAGGGCAAGCCCTCGGTTGATGGCCGGCTGCGCCGCTTCGAGGCGTTTCTCCGCATCGAGCGTGCGTTCGTGCGCCACGTCGAGCCTTTGCGCCAAGGCGCTGAGCTGTTGCGACTGCCGCTGTATGCGTTCGGCGTTGGCGGCTTCCTCGCCCTTGATATGCTCAATGTCGGTTTGCAGGAACACGATGGTTTGGTAGAGCGGCTGCATGGGCAGCACCGAGTCGTAGCGTTGCAGTTGCAGTTCGTTGCCGCGGTTTTCCATCAACGCCTTGTTGGCCTGCGCAAAGAGTTCCTCGCGCTGCGCCACGGTGTGGGCGGCCTCCGTGAAACGGTCAATCCAGCCCATCTGCGCCTCCAAGCGCAACGAGGTGGCGGCGTGGCTCTTCACGGTGGCTTCGAGCAACTGCCGGCGCTCCTCCTTCTCAGCCTTTTGCGCCTCGTCGAGGCACTGGTTGCGGAGCGTCTGCGCCTTGGCACTGATGAGGTCGGCCTCGCGACGGGCCTGCTGCGTGGCGTTGTATATGCGTTGACCCACCCGTCCGTAAAGTTCCGTGCCAGTGAGCTTTTCGAGCAGGGCGGCCTTGTCCTCGTCCTTGGCTTGCAGGAAACTGGCGAACGAGTTTTGCGCCAGGATGACCGTCCGCGTGAACTGCTCGTACGTCAGTCCTACGGCGCAGTTTATTTGTTCCTGCAACGATTTCTCCTCCGTCCAGCGTTCGCCCTGTCCGTCGGCCTGGATGCGCTGAAGTGCACGGCTCGCCCGTGCGAGTTCGCCCGACGACTTTTGGCGTACGCTCCATGAAGCCTCGTAGCGTTCGCCCGACGTGGCGCAAAACGTTACCTTGGCATAGCCCTGCTTCTCCCCGCGGCGCAGAATGTGCGCTGTGCTGTACGAAGGCGTTTGCTGTTGCTTCCCGGCGGCCAGTTTGGCCTCCTCCCGTTTGCCCTTGATGCCCGCCGTCTTCTTCACGTCCTCGAAGCGCGGCGCACTGCCGTAGAGCGACAGGCAGATGGCGTCGAGCAACGTGCTTTTGCCCGAACCCGTGTTGCCCGTGATGGCAAAAAGGCCCGCCGAGCGGAGCGGCTCCTGAGTAAAGTCGATGACCTGTTCGCCCTCGATGGAGGTGAGGTTGCAAATCGTAATCTTTTCTATTTTCATTGCTGGGAGATAAGTCTGCTTGAAAGTCTGTACGTTGTGTTTTTGCCCGTAAGCGGTTTATTCCGCCTCTTCCTCGTTGAGTGCGCGCTTGAACCGTTCGGCCAACGGTTCGGGCATTGGTTCGCCATAGCGTTCGTTGAACACCTTTTCGGCCAGGCTCATCGGTGTGAGGGCTGCCAGGGCCTCTGCGCTGGCGCTAATCTGTACCTCCTCGCGCAGAGCGGCCTCGCCCGTTTCGCCTGGGAGGATGCGCTGCATACGGCAGAAGTGGACGGCGTGGCCGCGCAGGGCCTCCATCACGCGGTGCATCAGCGTGGGCTCAGGTTGGCGTTCTTCGATGCGTATTTCGAGGTAGGGATAATTGTCGGCTGTGGAGTTGTCCTCCGTCTCGGCCGTCTCGCCACGGGGGAGCAGGGGGAGTTTGTCAATCTCGGCAAACACTTCCTCGGCGCGCAGGCTGTTGCCCTGTTGCGGCAGGGTGAGGAGGCCGCGCAGGGGCTCGTAGTCAATGCGCTCCACCTCGGCACGTCCCTGGTCGTCGATGGTGATGCGGTTCACGCCGTGGCGGTAGTTGCGCTCGGTGAACGACATGGGCAGTGCGCTCCCGGCGTACCAGGCATTGGCCTCGCCCTTGATGTGTTGCGCCTTGTGGATATGCCCCAAGGCGGTGTAGGCCACTCCCTTGCCCACCACGGCGGCGTTGACGCAGTCCTGTCCGCCCACAACGAGGCGTTCGGAATGATCCGTGCCGGCTATCTCCGCCCCTGTGGCGTAGAAATGGGCGGCTGCAAGGCGGGGAAGGTCGGCAAACGGCGACGCATTGAGCGCACGGCGCATGCCGTCGAAGAAGTAGGCAAGACCGTCCGCCTGGCTCAGGCCCAGGGGGTAGTCGCTCGAACGCAGATAGGGCAGGGCCATGCACACGGCGGCCGGCTGCCCCGTGTGGCGGTCGGCAAGGGGAAGGAGGTGATAGGCAAAGTCGGGTTCGCCCGAGGGGAGGAAACGGATTTTCCCGCGTACATATATATTATGTGTCTTGAGCAGGGCGGCTGGGGCTTCGAGGCGGCCTGCGGAGTCGTGGTTGCCGGCCGTCACGACGATTTGCAGTCCCGGCACCTTGCGCGTGGCTTCGAGCAGGAAGTCGTAGAAGAGTTCTTCCGATGCGGCCGAGGGGTTGGCCGTGTCGAACACGTCGCCCGTGACGAGCAGCGCGTCGGGCTGTTCGTCGATGAGGGTTTTGACGAGCCAGGCCAGGAAGTGGCGGTGTTCGCTCAGGCGGTTGTGCGTGTGGAAGGTGTTGCCGAGGTGCCAGTCGGCCGTGTGCAGGAGTTTCATGGAAGTGGAGTTCGTGTTATAGCCTTTTCGTAACGTGCAAAAGTACATTTTTTAGTGCCACGCCTGTTGCGGCTGCCGTGCCGAATGTGGCCGTTGCAGCCAAAAAAGTTCGTGAAAATGTTGGTAAACTCTCGGTACTACCAATATTTACCGAGAAAAAACCGTGTGAAAATCAGCCTTCTTCGCACAAGCGTTCAAAAAAATGTACCTTTGCACGCTGATAAACCACAAACAACAACCGCTCACTCAAAGCACATGAAACGCATACTGCATATCCTTCCTTCCCTCTTCCTGCTCCTTGCCCTCCACTCCTGCATTCAGGACATGCCGCTCAACGCCGAGTGCGACATAACGGCCGTTGACAGCCTGTGGCTCAGCGAGCATAGCAACATCATTGGCACGTACGAGGTGGGAAACGACAAGGTGGTGTTCAACATCAAGCGCAAGGTGAGCGGCCAGCCCGTGGAACGCACGGCCCTCACCCCGAAGTTCGTACTCACTCCCGGCGCACGCATCACGGCCATCGTCGACAGTGCGGAGGTGGAGGCCAACGGCATTACGCGCAACTTTGAAACACCGCAGACCTACACCGTACATTCGGAGGACGGCCTGTGGCGCAAGGACTACAACGTGAGTTTCGCCTACTTGCCCCTGCCCACCACGGAGTGGACAATGAGTTTTGAGAACCACGAACTCGAAACAAGGAGCCAACGCTACCAGGTATGGTACGAGATGGACGCGGACGATGCCACCAACCCTCGCCGCGACTGGTGGTCGACGGGCAACCCGGGCTTCGCTATCTGCGGCATGGCCAAAACGCCGACCGACTATCCCTCGGCCGTCGACGAGAGCGGCGTGCAGGGCAAATGCGTGAAACTCGTTACTCGTTCAACTGGCTCGTTTGGCGAAAGAACCTCCATGCCCATAGCTGCCGGCAACCTCTTTATAGGTACGTTCAACGCCTCCGTGGCAGCTATCAGTCAGGCTAAGGCACTGCAAGCCACGAAATTCGGCTTGCCCATCGTGCAGAGCCGTCCCCTGCGCCTCGAAGGCTACTATAAATACAAGGCCGGCGACACCTTCACCGACAGCAAACTCCACGTGCTTGCCGAGCAGCACGACACGGCGGACATCTACGCCGTTGTCTACAAAAACAAGGACAGCAAGGGCAAGAGCGTTACGCTCGACGGTTCGAACGTCCTCAGTTCCAACCTCATCGTCTACATGGCGCGCATCGACAAACCCGTAGAGTTCCAAGGTAGTATGGACGACCTCGCCGCCTCCGAGTGGGTGTATTTCAGCGAGGACTTCAAGCCGTTCAACGGCGAGGAACTCGACCTCGACCACCTCGACGACTATTCCCTCGCCGTGGTGATGACCTCCAGCCGTCAGGGCGCATACTTCAAAGGCGCAGTGGGCTCAACCCTCTACGTCGACGAACTGAAAGTGGTTTACGAGAAGGTGGAGGACTAAGAAAAAGTAAAACCCTAAAAACTGCGACACGATGGACACTACGATACGTCAGACCTTCCCCGTTACCATGCCCGA
The DNA here is from genome assembly GCA_963661625.1 of bacterium. Taxonomy (GTDB): domain Bacteria; phylum Bacteroidota; class Bacteroidia; order Bacteroidales; family Bacteroidaceae; genus Alloprevotella. The sequence goes on along the minus strand of CAVLCM010000064.1, from coordinate 6,626 downwards.
AGACGATGTGAAGTTCTTCAAGATGGTAGCCAAAAAATTGGGATGGAAAGTGGGCAAGCGCCAAAAAACTAACACGGGAAACAACCCCCTTAACGCTAAATCAAATAAATGAAACGACTGATACTCCTGCTCACCCTTGCACTCACCGCCACGGCCAGCCTGATGGCGCAGAGCGTAAATTGGGAGGCAAAGGACACCGACGATAACATCCTCAAAGCCGCCCTGCGCGGCTGGCACGTACGCCTCGGCGCTGGCTTTAGCGTGGGCGGCACGTCGCCCCTGCCCCTGCCGGCTGAAATCCGCAAGATTAAAGGCTACAACCCCACGCTCTGCATTCAGATTGAAGGAGCCGTGCAGCGCAAGTTTGGCGAGCACTGGGGTACGATGGTGGGCATCCGCTTCGAGAACAAGGGCATGAAGACCGACGCTACGGTGAAAAACTACCACATGGAGGCCGTCAACGAGAGCGACAATGCCGGCGAAGCAGCCGGAAAGGTTGTCGGCGCATGGACGGGCAACGTGAAGACGGAGGTGAACAACAAATACCTCACCATCCCCGTGCTTGCCACCTACGCCTTCAACGACCGCTGGCAAGTGCAAGCGGGTCCTTATTTCTCCTACCTCATCAACGGCTCGTTTACGGGCGATGCCTACGACGGCTACATCCGCGACCAGGACCCCACTGGCACAAAGAGCGAGATAAACACCGCCTCGTACGACTTCTCATCCGACTTGCGCCGTTTCCAATGGGGCTTGCAGGTAGGCGGCGAGTTTAAGGCATACAAACACCTCAGCATCAGTGCAAACCTTACATGGGGGCTCAACGGCATCTTCCCCTCCGACTTCCAGAGCGTAACGTTCGCCCTCTACCCCATCTACGGCACTTTGGGATTTAATTATCTCTTCTAATTTGTTGGCGCTAATGTCCCCCATCAAAGGGACACCATAGGGGCAACGGAGCGCCCTGAAAGGGCAGCTCTCAATAGCCCAGGGCACAGTGGCGGCGCGAAGCGACGACACGACACCCTGGGTACACGAACGAACCACGACGTTTGCGCCCTGAAAGGGCAGCTAACTTAACGCGGGGCAACGCCCCGCAAAACCAACGAAATCATGCCGCAGTCCCTAAGCAAGGTGTACCTCCACCTTATCTTCCACATAAAGACCACCAGCGTCCGAATGATGGAGAAAGACTGGGAGCATATCCACGCATACATGGCGTGCGTCCTTAATGATATGGGATGCAATTCAATCTGCGTGGGCGGCACGGACGACCATGTTCACATTCTCTTCCTTTTGTCGCGCAACACAACCATATCAAAGGCAGTGGAGGACGTGAAACGGCACAGCAGCCGATGGATAAAGACGTTAGCCCCGTCCTACGCCAAGTTTGAGTGGCAAGGCGGTTACGGCATGTTCTCCGTAAGCCAGTCTGTGGTTAATAATGTGGTCAAATACATCAAGAACCAAAAGGTGCACCATCGAAAGATGACATTCGCCGAAGAATATGCCCTGTTCCTCAATGAGTACGGCGTGGAATACGACGAACGGTATGTGTTTCGTGATTAACGCCCGGGTTCTGAGGCGGATCAGTCAATAAGGATTATCGGGGCGTTGCCCCTCACAAAGATAGCTGCCCTTTCAGGGCGCAAACCACTCTCATCCGGGGGGATCCCAGGGTGACGTTCGGGAACGTTGTTCCCTTCACTCTGCCCTGGGCTATGGAGAGCTGCCCTTTCAGGGCGCGGTTTGTGGACATGCGGCACACAATATATACGTGTTACCACAAAACACAAATGGCGCGGTTTGCCGACGTAAGGCATTCAATTATATTCCATTCTGTCGGCGGCCGTCAACAACACCAAATAAAAGTATAACCAAAACATAACGTATGAAACAATTTTTACTCATCTGCGCCCTTGCAGCCTCTTCGGTTGTGGGAATGGCGCAAACCACTGACGTTCGCTCCGTGGAAGGAATCTACGATGGCGACCTCTACATCGCTCTTGGCGAAGAGGTCTACAGCGACGAGGCCAGAATGGACGCTTCCGTCTATCTCAATCAGAGCGAAACGGCTGGCAGCGTGGACTTCTCGTTGCCCAACTTCAACTTCGGCGACATGCAGCTCGGCAACATCGACCTGCCCAACATCAGCCTTACGCAGAACGACGACATCTATACCTTTGGCGAAAACAAACCCGTACACTTCGCCTTCGCCGATAGCCTGATCGAAGCAGATGCCAGCCTCGACCATCAGAGAAGCTACGTGAAGGGCGACAGCCTCGTGGCTTACGTGCCTGTTATTTGGACCAACGGTGGCAATCAGCCCATCTACGTGCTTTTCAAAGGCAAACTCCGCAATGTTTATCAGCTCGGCAACGGCGACTTCCGCGCAAGCACTTGGACGCAGAACAAGCCTTGGGACAGCGTGCACGGCTACCTCGACTGGGAGGAGATTAACACGCAGTTTGTTGACGAGGACGAGCGTAGCAACTACCTCACCCCTGCTCCTTGGTGCGTGTCGAACGTCATCGGCATTCAAGGCATTGGTGCTACTCGCGTGGCTGAACCCATCGACGTGAACTCTTATGACGGTGCAGACACGGATGCCGACGACTATGTGGAAAACTATGCCGTGGCTCTGACGAATACACCTAACCCGTGGATGCCCACGCAGACCGTTCCGGCTTACATGACGCTTGGCACGTCTTGGGCAACGGCCGTTTCTTCATTGCCCGCTCCCAAGAACGCTGACGGCGGTGCTTTCGGCGGTGTAGCCTTTACGGGCAAGCCCGACGCAGTGAAGTTCAAGTATTGGCACTTCTCTGAGGACGTTGACAACAAAAATGCTGTAATCAACAAGGAAGAGCCCGCCACGGTGGTTGCCTACCTCTGGAAGGGCCAGTACAAGCAGGAGGAAGTTCCGGGCAATACGGGTGCTTCCAACGGCATCGTGAAAGTCACGATGTACGGCCGCGACCGCAACATCCTCGACATGCAAACGGCTGAGGGCGGCGCTACGACAAAGAGCGACGACGCTGCTTGCATCGCTTTCGCTCTGGAGAGCATCACGGAAACGACCACTTCGGCCACTCCCAACGAGATGACCGTAGCCTTCGACTACGGCAAGTACGCCGGCACAACCGTTACCCCCGACTCCTTGAACATCATCTTCGCCGCCAACGACTACTTTGGCGAACGCACGAAGATAGGTGCCGGAAATACGCTTATCATCGACGACGTGGAACTCGTTTACTACCACGCCATCAAGGATGTGAAGCAGGGCGACGTGCCCATCCAGTTCAACGACGAGAACGTGGCTGACTATACCAACCTTAACTACGATGCCAATACGTTCACCTTCACCAAGGTGGGCGAGGGCGCAACGGTTGTACAGTACTTCGAAAGCGAAACCAACACGCTCTTCATCCAAGTACAGAGCCAGGAATTCAAGTACAAGCCCGAGGCTCACACTGACTACACCATCCACTTCGGCGGCGACATTACGGCTATCAACAACGCCACCGCCGCTCCTGCCAAGGCTGCCAAGGCTTACGGCATCGACGGCCGCCGTGCCGCATCGTCTGCCCGCGGCGTGGTGATTGTCAATGGCAAGAAGACGGTGAAATAACACATCAAACAAAGAAATTCAAAACTTACCTAACCAAAGAGCGGCTCAGCACTATGCCAGAGCCACTCTTTGCGTTCAGGGGGGGGTAAAAAGCCCCTATACTAACAAAACACACAGCACAATGAAAAAGAAAATCTCTGTGTTAGCCCTCTCCCTCTGCGCAATGGGCAGTGCTTGGGGGCAACAGTTGCCGAATGTGGGGTTTAATGATTGGAGAAGTTCCAACGGAACTACCACCACCACCTATCAAGGTTTAGGCTCCTTCTCACGTCCAGGCGATGACCCTGCCGAATGGAATGGTTCGAACGTTACGCAATCAGTGTATAATTTTACCGGACTTACCACGAAAGCAACCGAAACGGTTAACGGTGCAAGCAATACATACATAAAACTTACCAACGTAGCTTGTGGTGCGTTTGGAATCACTTCAAACGCCCCTGGTTTCATCTCGATAGCTACTCCTTGGGTATTTGCGGTGACAAATGCTTTCACAGCAAAAAATTGTCTTAAATATGGCGATGGAGGTACTTATGGAGGTGCTTCTTTCACCTATCGTCCCGACGCCATCAGTGTGCGCTATCGCCACACGGCTGTGAATAGCGAAAAGGCTCACGTCATTGCTTATTTGTGGAATGGTACTTTCACCTCTAAGGTGAATAAGGATTGTAAGAAGATTAACTTTAAATGGCAAGTAAGCGAATACCTTGATCTGAACGACGTCGACCGTGCCGTTATGGGCAAGGAGTCTTCAAGCAACGTTTCTGCCAAAGGCAACCTCATAGCCTCGGTTGACTATGAAATCACCGACGATGAAAGCCATTGGGACGAGCCTGTTATTATCCCCATTAACTACAATAACACGACGGACATTCCCGAGAAGATGAACGTGATTATCTGTTCGGGCGACTACTGGACACGTAGCAATCTACAAGAAGGCTCTACGATGGACGTAGACGACGTACAATTCGTTTACTACAAGACGTTGAGCGCACTTAGCGTAAACAACGCTGCTGTTACTCTCGAAGATGGTGTGTACGAATACGATGTAAAGGGCACTTACAGCGATGGTTGCATTTCAGCCACTACTAAAAGTCCCTTTGCTTCCTATGAAGTGGGTTCTTACGATGCTACCAACCATAGCGTGAAGCTGACCGTAACGGCCAACGATGGCAGCACACAAGATTACACCATCAACTTTGTACCCGATGCCGCCACTATCGACAACACCTACAAAAGTCAGATTGAAGTTAACTTTGGCGGAAGCACCTACTCCTTCAACGACGTAACGCTCAAGGCCAACGACGACAACACGATGAACTTTATCCTCAAAGGCTTTGCCTTCGGTGGTATAGAAATTGGTAATGTCAACGTGGAGAACGTGCCCATTGCTTGGGGTTCTGACGACAACATCACACTTTCTTGCAGCAAAAACATCGACGTGGAGGTGACTAATCCCGAGGCTGAAAATTGGGGTCTCACCGACCTGCCCATGGAACTTAATGCTACAGTGAACCCCACGACTAAGGAACTCAAGGCCGAACTCACCATCACTTGGAATGAAATGCCCATTAATGTAACTGTTGTTCCCCAACCCATCACTTACACAATCGATGAGAACAACAACGTGAAGGTAACTAGCGGCACGCTCGACAACATTGCCCTAGAGACCTTACTTGCTCTCGTAGAAGACGTCTACGTGCCTAGCTTCGATTTCCGTGGAGCTACCGTCACAGCATCGCTTGGCGATCTTATTGATGACTTCCCCAACGCCCCCGTCTACGTAGACGCAAACTGCGACGTGGATGGCGCAGAGAAAGCCATTAAGAACGGCGTGGTAAGCGGCACCTACACCTTCACCGACCAATACGACGCTGGCGACACCACTCCTAGCCTCTACATCCCCGAGGACTTCACCGCAGCTAACATCAGCTATCCTCGTGAGTTCTCTACCGAAGCCAACTACGTATCGACCTTCATCCTTCCCTTCGGCTTCGACGTGCCCGAGGGCGTGACCATCGCTAGCTTGAGCCGCGTAGAGGGCAACACGCTCTACTTCAGCGAAGTGACTAAGACCGAGGCCAACAAGCCCTACGTCGTAATCACCGACAAGAGCAACTTCGTAGACAACCTCACCAACGTAGCTGTGAAGAAGACCGTGGGCGAGAGCCTCACCACTGAAATCGACGGTGTGAAGCACATCGGTGTGTATGCCACCACCGACGTGGCTAACGTTTACGGCTACAGCAAGGGCGGTTTCGTGAAGGCCAACAGCGGCACAGTGAAGCCCTTCCGCACCTACATCGAGCTTCCCAAGGCTTCTGCCTCGGCTCCCAAGGCCTTCAACGTAGCCATCGAGAACCCCATCACGGGCATCAGCCAAGTAGTGGGTCAGCTCGATAGCACCGAAGCCCCCGTCTACAACCTGCAAGGTGTGCGCCAAAACGGCACGAACCTCAGCAAGGGCGTATACATCGTGAATGGCAAGAAGGTTATTAAGTAATAAATAGTACAACCCAACTACTCACACGAAAAAAACTCTAATGAAACACTCATATATAGCTCCCACGAGCGTGAGCATCGAACTGATGCACCGCGAAAGCCTGATGGTAGCTGCCTCCACTGGTAGCCAAATCGGACAAGACGACGTAGAATTCGAAGCCAACTCTAAGGGTTGGAGCTCCAACGACTGGAGCGGCGAGGACGAATAGGCTTACCAAGCAGGAAACGATAGCGTGCACCCTTCGGGGGACGCTCTTCATAGCCCAGGGCATTTTGCCCTGGGCTTCCTGTTTATGGGGGATTTTACGACAACAGGAGACAATGGAGACAATTTTTTGAGGACAATAGTAGAGGCAGTTACGGCCTTCGGGGGGCAAACTCCTCCCGTTCGGGATTTTCCCCAGAACGCTTCGAAGGGAAACGCCCTGCTGGTGCAAAAAATTGCGCATAGGGGCGCAAAATTTTGCACCCCTATGCGCAAAAAATTGCACCAGCG
>CAVLCM010000063.1:0-13678 GCA_963661625.1 bacterium | reverse complement strand
GCCTGCATACCGTGCGGTGAAGGACGCCGAGACTGTCTACTACATCGAACACCTTGGCAAGGGCGAGCACCGCATGGAGGAAGAACTCTTTGCCGACAAAGCCGGCACGTACGGCACGGGCGTTTCGCGTGCCGAGTGCGTCAACGCTCCCGAATTTGGAGGAACGGCACAGGGGGCGATGCTCCACGTGGCAGAGTAAAACCACTCTGCCGAAAAGAGCCGTTCCAAAAAAAGAAGAGGGCGAAACACGTTTGTCCGAAAAATTTACGATATTTGCAATGAACGTAAGACGGAAAACCGTGAATGCAGCGGCCTTTCCGTCCGACGGACAGAGAATAATACACGTAAAAGAACACAACTCAAATATGGAATTTTCCGCAAAACAGATTGCCGAGTGTTTAGGCGGCATCGTGGACGGCGACGAAAACGCCACGGTGAAAACCTTTGCCAAGATTGAAGAAGGCACAAAGGGAGCCATTTCGTTTTTGGCCAATCTGCACTATGCACACTACCTTTATACAACGGAGTCGTCCATCGTCCTGGTGAACAAAGACTTCAAGCCCGAAAAGGAATATTCAGCCACTCTCATCCGCGTTGACAATGCCTACGAGGCAATAGCTCGTTTGCTCACGCTCTACCAGTCGACCGTGCAGAAGCGCACGGGCATTCACCCGTTGGCCTGCGTGGCTCCTACGGCAAAGGTGGGTGAGAATACGTACATCGGACCGTTCGCCTATGTGGGCGAAAACGCCGTTGTGGGCAGCGGATGCCAGATTTATTCGGGCGTGGTGGTGGAAGAGCGCGCCACTGTGGGCGACGACTGCATCTTCTATCCCAACGTGTCCGTTTACCACGATTGCAAGGTGGGTAACCGCGTGATACTCCATTCTGGCTGCGTTATCGGTGCCGACGGTTTCGGCTTCGCTCCTGCTGCCAATGGCTACGAGAAGATACCGCAAATCGGCATCGTGACGATTGAGGACGATGTGGAGATTGGCGCAAACACTTGCGTAGACCGTTCCACAATGGGGTCGACGTATGTTCGCAAGGGCGTAAAGCTCGACAACCTTGTGCAGGTGGCTCACAACTGTGAAGTGGGCGAGAACACGGTGATGTCCGCTCAGGTGGGCGTGGCCGGTTCGACGAAGATTGGCAAATGGTGTATGTTTGGCGGTCAGGTGGGCATTGCCGGCCATGCCGTCATTGGCGACCGCGTATTGTCGGGCGCACAGGCAGGTATTGCAGGAAGCATCCGCAAGGGCAATGTCACGGTGCAGGGCTCGCCCGCTATCGACATGAAGAACTTCATGCGGTCGAGCGTGGTGTTCAAACACCTTCCCGAGCTCAGCCGTGAGATTGACGAGCTGAAAAAGGAGATCGCCGAATTGAAAAAGATTAAGTAAAAACGCTCCCTTGCCAGCGGCGTTCCGTACAGACGGGCGCAAGGTCTTTGGCCGCACAAATTGACAGGCAAAAGGCAGAGGCAGGGAGACGGCACAAACACAAGAGAAAATACACAAACCATGTCAAAGCAAAAAACATTGGCAGGCAGCTTTTCCCTTTTCGGAAAAGGATTGCACACAGGGCTTAGCCTGACAGTGACGTTCAACCCCGCGCCTGAGAACCACGGGTATAAGATACAGCGTATTGACCTTGAAGGCGAACCCATCATTGAGGCGATTGCCGAGAACGTGGTGGACACCTCGCGTGGCACAGTGGTGGCCAAGGGCGAGGCTCGTTGCAGCACTATCGAACACGCTATGGCTGCGCTTTACGCCATGGGCATCGACAACTGCCTGATACAGGTGAACGGCCCGGAATTTCCTATTCTCGACGGCAGTTCTATTCTCTACGTAGAGAAGATTCGCCAAGTTGGCGTGGTCGTGCAGAACGCCCCCAAGGACTTCTACGTAATAAAGAAGAAGATTGAGTTCCGCGACGAAGAAACCGGCTCGTCCATCATCATATTGCCTGATGAACAGTTCTCCATCACGACCATGATTTCGTTTGAGTCGCAGTTTATCAACAGCCAGTTTGCCACGCTCGACAGCATGGAAGATTTCGACAAGGAAATCGCTCCGGCACGTACGTTTGTCTTTGTGCGCGAGATTGAGCCGTTGCTCAAAGCCGGCTTGATAAAGGGCGGCGACTTAGACAACGCCATCGTTATCTACGAGCGTCAGGTTGACCAAGAATCGCTCGATCGTCTGGCCGACCACCTGCACGTGGCGCACCGCGACGCGACGAAACTCGGATATATTCAGGACCGTGCCTTGGTATGGCAGAACGAACCGGCACGCCACAAGCTGCTCGACATCATCGGCGACATGGCGCTCATCGGCCGTCCCATCAAGGGCAGGATTATCGCTACGCGCCCTGGGCATACCATCAACAACAAGTTTGCACGGCAGATGCGCCGCGAAATTCGCAAGCACGAAATTCAGGCTCCCAACTACGACCCCAACGAAGAGCCGTTGATGGACGTGAACCGCATCCGTGAACTGCTTCCCCATCGTTACCCCATGCAGTTGGTGGACAAAGTGGTGGAGACAGGCTCGAACTTCATCGTAGCGGTGAAAAACGTAACGTCGAACGAGGCTTTCTTTCAAGGCCACTTCCCCCAAGAGCCCGTTATGCCGGGCGTGTTGCAGATTGAGGCAATGGCGCAGGCCGGCGGTTTGCTGGTGCTAAATTCTATCGAAGACCCTGAACGCTGGAGCACGTACTTCCTGCGCATCGACAACGTGAAGTTCCGCAAAAAGGTCGTTCCGGGCGATACGCTGCTTTTCCGCGTGGAACTGGTGTCCCCCATACGCCATGGCATTTCGTCGATGCACGGTTTTGCCTTCGTCGGTGAAACCATCGTGATGGAAGCTACCTTTACGGCTCAGATTGTAAAAAACAAGTAATTCACGCCGGTGCGCAACGCATTCCGGCTCAAAGAAAAGATATATGATTAGTCCGTTAGCATACGTGCATCCCGAAGCCGTGATTGGTGAGGGATGCGAAATCGGTCCGTTCTGCTACATCGACAAAGATGTGGTCATTGGCAAGGACAACCGCCTGATGAACAGCGTGACGCTTTTGCCCGGCACACGTATGGGCGACAGCAATACCGTATTTCCCGGCGCAGTGATTGGTGCCATTCCGCAGGACTTGAAGTTTAAGGGCGAAGTGACCACAGCCGAGGTGGGCAGCAACAATACCATCCGCGAAAATGTGACCATCAACCGTGGCACGGCAGCCAAGGGCAAAACCGTGGTTGGCTCTAACAACCTGCTCATGGAGGGTATGCACGTGGCTCACGACGTAGTAGTGGGCAACGGCTGCATCATCGGCAACAGCACGAAACTTGCAGGCGAAGTGGTGGTAGACGATTTCGCCATCATTTCCGCCAGTGTGCTTGTCCACCAGTTCTGCCACATCGGCAGCTACGTGATGGTGGGCGGCGGCACGCGTACGGGGCAGGACGTTCCTCCCTACACAATGGCCGCCCGCGAACCGGTGTCGTACTGCGGACTGAACCTCGTAGGCCTGCGCCGCCGCGGCTTCTCCAAGGAAATCATTGAGAACATCCACAACGCCTACCGCCTGCTCTATCAGCGCGGCAAACTGCGAGAGGAGTGTTTGCAGGAAATACGCGACAACGTGCCGATGAGTCCTGAGATAGAATATATCCTCGATTTCGTCACGTCCTCCAAGCGCGGCATTATTAAATAAGGTGTAGCCCTGCCTTTGCGCTCACGGGTGAACGCAAAGGCATGACCAACATCGTTTGAACAGACACAGATATGATATACAGAATAAAGTACATCTGCGAAGAAGTGGACGGCTTTGTGCGCGAGGTGAAAATCGATGCCGATGCCACCTTTCTCGACTTGAACAAAATAGTGCTGAAATCGTGCGGCTATCCCGACGACCAAATGACCTCGTTCTTCATCTGCGACGACGAGTGGGAACGCCGCGAACAGATAACGCGCGAGGATATGGGTACGGGCAGTGCCGATGAGGACATCTTCGTGATGGAGCAGACTAAACTGTCGGAATTTGTGGAGGACGCGGGGCAGCACATGGAGTTTGTGTTTGACCCGTTCAACAACCGCAGCTTTTTCCTCGACGTGAAGGAACTCATCCCCGGCGAAAATCTTGCCGAGGCGGAAATTACCCGTTCGAAGGGTGATGCGCCCCAGCAGATTGAGGGCATCGACGACGACCCGCTCAATATTGTGAAGCCCGGAAAGAAGAAGGCTGCAGCCCAGGTCGATGAGTTTGGCGACGATATGCTTTTCGGCAACAGCGGCGCATTCAACGACGACGAACTCGACCTCGAAGGCTTCGAAATATCTGAGGGCAACCCCTACGAATAACCAAACGTGCCAAGCGCACGGAATAATAAACTTAACGAGAACCGGAGAAACGAAGATGTCCGAACGATAACACCTTTGTTTCTTCGGTTCTGCTCATCATACAAACGGATTGGAAAAAACACTCAAAGTAATCGTTGGCGCAACGGGGGTAGGGAAGACCGAGTACGCCCTGCGCGAGGCTGAGCGTTGGGGCTGCCCCATACTCAATGCCGATTCGAGGCAGATATACCGCGACATCCCCATTGGCACCGCTGCGCCCACCGAGGAGGAACGGGCGCGCGTGGAGCATTACTTTGTAGGCACGCTCGAATTGACCGACTATTACAGTGCGGCGCAGTACGAGCAGAATGTGATGCGCTTGCTCGATGAACTGTTTCGTCAGCACGACAACCTCGTACTGACGGGCGGATCCATGATGTATATCGACGCTGTGTGCAACGGCATTGACGACATTCCCACCGTCGACGACGAAACGCGCGAACTGCTCCGCCATCGCTATGAAACGGAGGGACTTGCTCCGCTCGTTGAAGAACTCCGTTTGCTTGACCCGAAGTACTACGACGAATGCGACCTCCGCAATCCCAAACGTGTGGTCCACGCACTCGAAATCTGCTACATGACGGGCCGCACGTTTTCCTCCTTTCGCGTGCGCCGCAAGGCAGAACGCCCGTTCCGCATAGAGAAGGTTGGCTTGCAGCGACCGCGTGAAGAACTCTTCGACCGCATCAACCGCCGTGTCGACGTGATGATGCAAAAAGGGTTACTCGACGAGGTGCGCCGTGTATTGCCTTTTCGCCACTGCAACTCGCTCAACACGGTGGGTTACAAGGAACTCTTCCAATATCTTGACGGAAACTGCACGCTCGACTTTGCCCTCGACAAAATACGTCGCAACTCCCGTGTCTATGCCAAAAAGCAACTCACGTGGTTCAAGAAAGACACTTCCATCCAGTGGGTTGACTGCTGATAGGCCATAGGTCTGCCAATACTCAACCAGATTGAAACATGATTTATTCCATGAAAAACCTTTTTGCCTCGTTCCTCCTATTATTCATTCCTTTCGCTCTCTCGGCGCAAACTTCCCAGCTGAGCGGGGCAAACGTACCCGATTATCAACCTACGGCGGAAAACCTTGCCGAGCGAGAGGCGTTTCAGGACGCTAAGTTTGGCATCTTCCTCCATTGGGGACTTTACAGCATGTTGGCTACGGGCGAGTGGACAATGACCGACAAGGACATCAACTATAAGGAATACGCCAAACTCGCCAGCGGCTTCTATCCCTCGATGTTCAATGCGGCGCAGTGGGTAGCTGCAATCAAAGCCTCAGGGGCAAAGTACATCTGCTTCACCACGAGGCATCACGAAGGCTTCTCGATGTTCAAAACGAAGTATTCGCCCTACAACATCGTGGACGCTACGCCCTTCAAGCGTGATATCTTGAAAGAACTTGCCGACGAGTGCCACAAACAGGGCATCCGCCTCCACCTTTACTATTCGCACATCGACTGGTATCGCGAGGACGCTCCGTGGGGCTACACCGGCCGCGGCACGGGGCGTCCCAACCCTGTTGGCAACTGGCCGAGCTACTACGCATTCATGAACAACCAACTCACCGAACTCCTCACCAACTACGGAAAGATCGGAGCGATATGGTTCGACGGATGGTGGGACCAGGAGAAGAATCCTTCGTTCGATTGGCAACTGCCCGAGCAGTACGCCCTCATTCACCGTTTGCAGCCAGCCTGCCTCATCGGCAACAATCACCACCAGTCGCCCTTCTCCGGCGAGGACTTCCAGATGTTTGAGCGCGATCTCCCCGGTGAAAACAAAGCTGGATTGTCCGGGCAGAGCGTTAGCCAATTACCCCTCGAAACGTGCGAGACGATGAACGGCATGTGGGGGTACAAGATAACCGACCAAAACTATAAGTCTGCGCGTACGCTCATTCACTACCTTGTGAGTGCAGCCGGCAAAAACGCCAACCTTCTGCTCAACATTGGGCCGCAGCCCAACGGCGAACTCCCCGAAACGGCTTTGCAACGCCTTGCTGAGGTGGGAGAGTGGATGAATACTTACGGCGAAACCATCCATGGCACACGCGGCGGCATCATTCCTCCGCAGTCTTGGGGTGTGACGACACAAAAGGGTAATCGTCTCTTCGTGCATCTGCTCTCGCTGAATGACAATAAATTTTACCTCCCTGTATCGGCTAGCAAGGTGAAAAGTGTTGTGGACTACGTCTCTCGCAAGAAAATTTCTTTCCGCAAGAACGGTTCCGGCATTGACGTACAGCTCGACGACGTACCTTCTGCAACGGACTACGTGATTGAGGTGGCGTTGAAATAACTGAGAATTGTTGGTAAGTCTTAATTTCCAAGAAATAAAGGCAAAGGCTTTGTCCCACTTTGGCTTTGCACTACCTTTGCTTCGTAAAAGGTGTGCTTTTGCGGCTGTTTGGACCGTTTCAAAAACCTTTGACGGCGTGCCTTTTGCACCAACAAAAACAAAAAGATGACTTCGATGAATATGGATGAAAGCAAACGCCCGGGCAAGTTCGGGAAAATAGTCCACTGTGTATGCAGCCCCTTCGCAAAGACGTGGAGATGGTACAAAGGGCAGTATAAAGGTCGCGCTTGGTGGTACAAACTCATCACGGCCGTGTGGTCGTTCTTAGCTTTTGTCATTGTCTACGGCTTGGCCGTGTATTTCAATTTCTTCTGGCTTTTCGGCAAATCGCCTTCTATCAGCGAGATTGTACATCCCAAGACCGTGGCGGCCTCTGAGATTTACAGTTCCGACGGCGTGCTTTTGGGCAAATATTTCAACGAGAACCGTTCGCCCGTCCCTTACGACTCTATTAGTCCCGCCTTCTTCGAGGCTCTCGTGGCCACGGAGGACGAGCGCTTCTTCCAACACCACGGCATCGACTACAAGGGTATGTTCTCTGCTGCCAAAGACGCTGCTATGGGCCATGCCCGAGGCGCATCTACCATCACGCAGCAGCTCGTCAAGAATATGTTTCGCGTGCGTACGCAGTATTCCACGGGACTTCTCGGCAAGGTGCCGGGCCTTCGCATCGTGATAATGAAGAGCAAGGAAATCATTATCGCACGTCTCATCGAGGTACTTTGCGACAAAAAGGAAATTCTTGAGAAGTACGCCAATACGGTCGACTTCGGCTCTAACGCCTTCGGTATCAAGACCGCTGCGCGTACTTACTTCAACAAAACTCCGAGCCAGCTCACGCCCGAGGAGGCAGCCGTGCTGGTGGGTCTGCTCAAAGCCACTTCGGCCTACAATCCGCGCATCAACCCCGAAAACTCCCTCAAACGCCGCAACACGGTGCTGAGCAAGATGTACTCGCACCGCGAGATGCTCAAAGAGCGTTTCGGCGAAGTGTATGTGGCCGACGAGGAGACGCTCGCCCGTTTGCAGGAAATGCCTATCAAACTCAACTTCACCGTGGAGAATGCCTATGACGGCAAGGCTCTCTATTTCCGCGAGGCACTGAAAGACTATATGGAGGAGAAGTTCCCCGACCTCGACGTGTACTCCGACGGCTTGAAGATTTACACCACGCTCAACTCGCAGATGCAGGAGTATGCCGAGGAGGCAGTGCACAGCCAGATGAAGACGGTGCAGCGAAACTTCGATGCGCATTGGCGCGGCATGGGCGACCCTTGGCGCGACGAGAAGGGCAACGTTATTCCGGGCTTTATTGAAGACAAGATAAAGAAAACGGACACCTATAAGATGTTGGAGGCGCGTTTTCCCAACAATCCCGACTCCGTTCGCTACTATCTGAACAAACCGCACGACGTGCAGCTGTTTAGCTACGACGGTCCTGTGCACAAGACGATGTCGACCCTCGACTCGTTGAAGTACATGGTGAAGTTTATGCACACCGGCTTTGTGGCCATGGAACCCGAGACAGGGTACGTGCGGGCTTACGTGGGCGACATTGATTTCAAGACGTGGCAGTACGACAAGGTGCAGTCCATGCGCCAGCCCGGTTCTACGTTCAAACTCTTTGTCTACGCAACGGCCATGAAGCAGGGCCTTACGCCTTCCGACACCGAAAAGGACGAGTACATCCGTATGCGCGTCTACGACAAGGCGAAGAAGGATAGTGCCTATTGGCAGCCCCACAACGCCAACGGCCGTTTCTCGAATGCCGAAATCCCCTTGCGTTCCGCCTTTGCGCAGAGTATTAATACGGTGGCCGTAAAGCTCGGTCAGCGTGTGGGCATCCCCAGCGTTATCCAGACGGCCCACGACATGGGCATTAAGTCGCCGCTCGATGACATTCCCTCTCTGCCCCTTGGCGCAAACGACGTGAATCTCTTTGAACTCGTCAATGCCTATGGCACGGTGGCCGACAACGGCATGCACGTTGAACCCGTGATGGTGACGAAGATTGTCGACAGCGAGGGCAACGTAATTTTCGAGGCAAAGACCGATGAGGGCGTGCGCGCCTTGCCGCAGTCTGCCGCCTTCTATATGCAGAAACTGCTCGAAGCCGGCGTGCGCGACGCTGGCGGCACCTCGCAGACGCTCGGTGCCATGATGTACCTCGGTCCCTTCTCACGTTCTTTGGACATGGGCGGCAAGACGGGTACTTCCAACAATCACTCCGATGCCTGGTTTGTGGGCGTTACGCCGAGCCTTGTAGCCGGCGCATGGGTGGGCGGCGAATACCGCAGCATTCACTTCCGCACGGGGGCGTTGGGGCAGGGTAGCCGCACGGCTCTCCCCATCGTGGCATCGTTCTTCCGCAAGGTGATGGACAATCCCTCTCTCCGTGCCACCTACCAGCGCAAATACGGCATGCCGCCGTCGGGCATTGAGCCTTCCACTTATCAGTCTACTTACAATCCGCCAACCCAAGAGCCCGACTCGCTCGCTGCCGACTCTCTGGGTGAGGGCGAAACCTTCAACGAGGAGGACGACCTGATGGGCGGACGTGGCAACGAGGAAACGAATGTTTCGGAAGGCACGGAGACAACCGCTCTCCATTCCGAACAACCTGCCGCTACTTCTGGGCAGGAAGAAACTACGCACCGCTCACAAAGCCGTCAGCGCAACGGCGGCAATTCCGGCAGTGCGCAAACAAGTAGTTCGTCTTCGAAGTCGAAAAGCTCAAACGTGGAAGACCTCTACCGCTAATCGAATGTATTTTACGCAAGGGTAACGCTCTCAATCTGTTGGAAACGAGGGTGTTGTCCTTTGTGTCTTAAAGC
Organism: bacterium; assembly: GCA_963661625.1. GTDB lineage: Bacteria > Bacteroidota > Bacteroidia > Bacteroidales > Bacteroidaceae > Alloprevotella. Next base: position 4,071 of record CAVLCM010000063.1, on the reverse strand, counting down.
GATACGTATATAGCAACTAAAACCTTAGAACTATGAAAAAACTTCTCCTTGCCCTTTTCCTTTGTATTCTTACGTTGCCCGTAAGCGCGCAGATTCTTTCCATTTATGGTGGCAAGAACCACGACGTGTTCCTTGGTTACCTCAACGCCTCTAAGTACGACACCAAATCCATCTGGAACACGAATTGCAGCTACGGCAGCAAGTACAGCAACAAGTGTATCTGGAATAAAAACTGCCCGTACGGCAGCAAATACAGTCAGTATTCGCCTTGGAATCCCAATGCAAGCAACCCTCCAATCTTGAAAGATAAAAACGGTGTGTCTCACGGCTATTTCACTACCAATAGGTACAAGGCCAAGCGTTCGGGCGACTACATCGCCAGCAAGATTTGCGACAACTACGAGAACATCCTCAACAACGTGAGCGACTGGTACGACCAAAACATGCGGTAGCCTGCGGGCATGGCCAGCGGAAACGTTTTGAGAGGGGGTGTAAGAGGTTTGTATCAACCTTGACACAATAATGAAACCTCCCTACTTACAAAGCTTTTTCGCATTTCGAACGTGCCAAAAAATGTGGCTTTTCTGCTCGCTATTCGATTTTACATATTAACTTTGCCACGTCCAAAAACGAGAGAATGCAAAACGCATATAGCAATCTAACTGAAAATCAATAATCATTTATAAAACCATCAATCAATTAATCCTTTACAACAATGGCAACTACAACTGCTAGTGCACCCAAAAGTGCACCCAAAACACAATCAAAGGGCTTTACTGGCATCAAGTCCGGTTTTGCTGTAATCATCGTTTGTGCTGTCATCGCCGTATGTCTCTACCTCTTCGGCGCTGGTCACCTCTCAAACTTCAAGGGTACTGAAGGCGACTCCGCTATGTTCTCTGTATTCTCTGAGAACACTTACGAGCCCGCCGGCATCATCGGTACTGTATACAAGGGCGGTTTCGTCGTTCCTGTTATCTGGACTCTTTTCGTAACTGTCGTAGCTCTCGCTATTGAGCGCTTCTTCGCTATCCGCAACGCTTACGGCCGCACAAGCCTCACTAAGTTCGTTGCCGACATCAAGGTGGCTCTCAAGCAGAACGACCTCGCTAAGGCTCATGCACTCTGCGACAAGCAGCGCGGTTCTGTGGCTAACGTAGTAGGCGCAACGCTCCGCAAGTACAAGGAAATGGAAGAGAACACTGTCCTCACTAAGGAACAGAAAGTGCTCTCCATCCAGAAGGAACTCGAAGAGGCTACTGCTCTTGAAATGCCTATGATGCAGGAGAACCTCCCCATCATCGGTACAATCGTAACGCTCGGTACTCTTATGGGTCTGTTCGGTACTGTGTTGGGTATGATCAAGTCGTTCTCGGCCATGGGTTCCGGTGAAGGTGGCGCAGACTCTTCTGCACTTTCAGTAGGTATCTCTGAGGCACTTGTGAACACCGCTTCTGGTATCGCAACTGGTGCACTCGCCGTTATCACTTACAACTACTACACTAACAAGATCGACCGTTTGACTTTCAGCCTCGACGAGGTAGGTTTCACTATCGTAGAAACATTCTCTGCAACTCACTAATCAACCATAAATAAGGTACAATAAGAAATGGGACGATTTAAAATCAAAAAACAAGATACGTTCATAGACATGACGCCTATGAGCGATGTCATGGTCCTGCTGCTTACCTTCTTTATGTTGACTGCAACTTTCGTCAAGGAAGAACCCATCAAGGTGGTAACGCCGGGTTCAATCTCTGAAATCAAAATTCCTTCGAACAACCTGCTTACCATCTTCGTAGAGAAGAGCGGCAAGGTGTTCATGACAATGGACTCGCCCGAGAGCCTCACGAAGCTCGCCGACCAGATGAAGGCCGACGGCAAGCTCGACCTCAACGCCCAGGAAACGAAGGAATTTGCCCAGGCCGCCACATTCGGCACGCCGCTCAACACCATCCACGGATGGCTCGCCAGCGGCGACAGCAAGAATGAGCTCCTCACAAAGAGCCGCGAAGCCGGCATTCCTTGCGACAGCGTAAACAATGAGCTGAAGATTTGGGTCGAAGCAGCACGTACAGCGTGCGGCGAAAATATGGGCCTCGCCATCAAGGCGGACAAGTCCACTTCCTACGCCGTAATTAAAAGAGTTATGGATTCTCTGCGCGAAATCAAGGAAAATCGTTACAACCTGATTACCTCCCTTAAAGGCGTAGAAGAGTAAAAATTTGAAGTTATGGCAAAATTAGGAGGAAGTAAACAAAAGAAAATGAACTCGCGCGTGGACTTCACGCCGATGGTGGACATGATCATGTTGCTCGTGACGTTCTTCATGCTTTGTACCACTCTTCTCAAGCCCCAGACTATGGAAATCTCCATGCCTTCGGACAAGGAGGACTTGAAAGAGGAAAACCAAAGCCAGATTGCAGCGTCTAAGGCAATCACCATCCTCATCGACGAGAACAACACGCTCTACTACTTCAAGGGTAAACCTTCCGGCGGTACCGATATCCCCGACGAAGGCAAGCTCTTTCAAACCAACTACGGCAAAAACGGCATTCGCAAGGTGCTTCTCGAAAGCAACCCGCAGGCCGTTAAGGCAGTGGCCGCCCTCAAGGCAAAATATGCCAAGATGGCCACTTCCAACGTAGAGCAGGAGAAGAAGAACAAAGCGGAGTACAAGCAAGAGCTGAATAAGATCAAGAACGCTGACTACACCCCGAGCGTCATCATCAAGGCATCGGACAACGCCACGTACGACAATCTTATCCAGGTGCTCGACGAAATGCAGATTTGCAGCGTCGGCCGCTACGTGATTGACAAGTTTGCTGACGGCGACAGAGCTAAAATTGACGCTCTGAAAAGCGGCGCAGCGCAGTAATAACAATAAGTGAAGTATAACGATTATGTCTAAAATTGATTTAGCGTCGCGTCAATGGTGCGACTTGGTATTCGAGGGACGTAACAAGGAATACGGAGCTTATCGTGCTCGCGCCAACAAAGGCAAATTCCAACTGCGTGCAATCATCATTGTCCTCTTTCTCATTGCTGCCGTTGCCGCTATTCTTCTTGCCAAGTCGGCCGTAGAGAGCGTACTCTCCAAGGGCAACGATATGGACACTGACCAGATCACCGAACTTCAAGAGCTCAAGAAAGACGAGCCCAAGAAGGAGGAGCCCAAGAAAAAGGAACCCGAACTCGAATACGAGAAGCCCGTTGAAAAGGTCAACGTGAAATCGTCTATCCAGTTCACCGTTCCTAAGATTGTCGACGACGACAAGGTGGACCACTCCAAGGAGTTGAAGACCCAGGACGAAGTGACGAAGAACAAGTTCGCCATCGCTGCCCAGGACTACACCAACCCCAACGGCGACAACAGCGGTATCAACATCGACGACTTGAAGGAGAACCAGCGTGCCGGTGGTACGACAGTTCCTCCCAAGGAACCCGAAGTAGTGGATAACGCCATCGTGGAAGTTCCCGCCACATACCCCGGCGGCGAGGCAGCCTTGCTCGCTTTCGTAAGCAAGAACCTCGTTTACCCTGCCATCGCGCAGGAACAGGAACTCCAGGGTACCGTAGTGCTCCGCTTCAAGGTCGACACCGACGGTTCTGTAAGCACGGTGAAGATTGAGAAGTCACTCTCTCGCGAGTGCGACAAGGCCGCAGCCGATGTGGTGAAGAAGCTCCACCGCTTCGTTCCTGCCAAGCAGCAGGGTCACCCCGTTCCCGTATGGTTCCGTCTCCCCATTCGTTTCCGCATCCAGTAATTGCCCAAACGGTAATTCAACTGATGCTCAACGAAAGCATATCTTAAAAGCAGCCGGCAGCGCAAGTTGCCGGCTGCTTTTATTATACCCTTGCGTAGTGGGGTAGGGCTGTCTCCTTGGCGAGGGCAATGCCAACCGATAAGTTTTTATATATCACTGTCCTCTAAAACTGAAAAGATCAAAACACCCTGCCCAACGGCCTGTAAAATGGGACTTAGGTCTTGCTATGTTCAAAAACACCCCCTCTGACACTCGAAGAAGGCTTCATCTAACGACGTACGTCCACCCTTTTTAATGACGTACG
>CAVLCM010000062.1:0-13772 GCA_963661625.1 bacterium | reverse complement strand
TCGGGTTAGAAACCTCCGAAAACTGATTTGGGTGAAGCGTTGACGAAGTCAGGAAATTACGCCATCTTTTGGGAAAATGCAAAAGATATGCCCCTTTTTGGCCATTTCCAGCCGCTCGCCGCATAGCCAAAAGCCCAACCGCCTGTGGCTGTTGAGCCGTTGGGGCGGTTGGGCTTGTAGGATAGGGGAGGAAATGAACTGATTGCCGTGCGTCAGGGCAGGGCTTTTCAGGGCTTTCCGGTGATTTTGTTGATAATGTTTTTGTTGATGCGCTTGATGTCTTTGCTCGTGCGGTCGATGAGCGTTTCGGGCATCTTTCGCCACTCGTTGAAGAAGCCTGGCACAAGCTGCATGAGGCTCTTGATGGGTGCTTGCAGGGGGAAGCGGCGGTCGCCCTTTCGGCCGTTGACGATGACGCGGAAGGCATGGCGGTGCAGGGCGATGTCGATGGTTCGGCCGGTGAGGAACGGGTCGCCGTCGTAGTGCGCCACGCCCTCCTCTTCGCGGTTGATGCGCAGGCAGCTTGCCTTGAATGTCTTGACGTGACTATTCTCGGGCAATGTGCCTGTGAATAGCTGTATGGCCACTTGCGGCGCTTCGAGGGCATTGAAAGGTTCCATCACCACCACGTCGAGCAGTCCGTCTTTCATGCTGGCGAAGGGGGCAATGTAGGCATCGTTGCCGTATTGCGAGGCGTTGGCGCAGGCTATGAGGAAGGCGTGGCACGTCTCCTTGCTGTTTTCGTCCTCAATGGTGTAGGTCTGCGGCTTGTATTGCAGGCCCGACCTAAGCGTGTTTTCCACGTACGTCAGCGGCCCGCGCTTGCCCGCTTCGGCAAACTTCTCGCTGATGAATGCGTCGAAGCCCACGCCGCAGGTGCAGAAGAACGGGTGGTCGTTGATAGTGCCGTAGTCGAGCTGGTGCACCACAAAGTCGTTGATGATGTCGATGGCCTTGGCGGGCTGTAAGGGGATGCCAAGGTGGCGCGCCAGGCCGTTGCCTGAACCGCAGGGGACGATGCCGAGCGCAGTGTCGGTCTCCACCAGTGCGCGGCCCACCTCGTTGACCGTGCCGTCGCCGCCCACGGCCACCACTGCGTCGTAGCCCTTCCCTACGGCTTGGCGGGCAATCTCTGTGGCGTGGCCAGCGTAGGCGGTAAACTCCACGTCGACGCAGAACTTCTCCTTGTTGGTGCGCGCCATGGCCAGCTGCGCAATGTTTTGCTTGCGTTGCGTGCCGGATATGGGGTTGACTATGTAAAGGACTTTCTTCATCTTGGCTTTTCAGAGCGATGGCAGGTGTTTGCCGTAAGCGGGCGTTCAGTGCTGCAAAATTAAAAAATGCGTTCATAGTTCGGTTGCCTATGAACGCATAATTTGCTTTTGTCTTATTCTTCGCCTCGGGGCGGCAAGGCGGTTTAGCCCACGTGCATGTCGGCCTCGGGGTGGAAACCGCGCAGGAAGTCGGCTATGTCCATCCGCTTCTTTCCGGCCAGCTGTATGGTGACGAGCTGTTGGTAGCCGTCGGGCTGTGCTACTTTCAGGAACGTCTTTCCGTCGGTGACAATCGTACCCGTGGCGTGCTGCGGGGCGCAGATTTCCTTGCGCGTGGCGTAGACCTTCAACACCTTGCTCTTGTCGCCGTCGTGGAGCGTTGTCCAGGCGGCAGGGTAGGGGGAGAGGCCGCGCACAAAGTTGTAGGTGGCTTCCACGCCATTCGTCCAGTCAATCTCGCATGTCTCTTTGAAAATCTTCGGTGCAGGGCGCAGTGGCTCGTCGGTGGTCAGTTCCTCCTGCGGTATGGGCTTGACGTTGCCGCTGAGGATGTTCTCCACCGTTTCCACCACGAGGTCGGAACCGAGGTACATCAGTTTGTCGTGCACATCCTCCACGTTGTCGGTCTCTTCAATGGGTACGGCCACGCGCTGGATAACCTTGCCTGTGTCGATGTCGTGGTCGAGGAAGAATGTGGTGATGCCCGTCTGCTTGTCGCCGTTGATGATGGCCCAGTTGATGGGGGCTGCACCGCGGTATTGGGGCAACAGGGCCGCGTGGAGGTTGAACGTGCCAAGCCGGGGCATGGCCCACACGGCCTCGGGCAGCATGCGGAAGGCCACCACAATTTGAAGGTCAGCCTCGAGGCTTTTCAACTCGTCGAGGAAGTCCGGGTCTTTGAGCTTTTCGGGTTGCAGGATACGCAGTCCCTTTTCGAGGGCAAACTGCTTGACGGCCGACATTGACAATTCGTTCTGATGGCGACCGATGGGCTTGTCGGGCATAGTGACTACGCCCACCACGTTGAAACCGCCGTCGAGGAGCTTGCGGAGCGGCTCCACGGCAAACTCGGGCGTACCCATATATACAATGCGAAGGTCTTCTTTCTTCATGTGTTTCGTGTTGTTATTTCGTGGCGGTGTACATTGTGCTGAGGCCGAAGGTGAACCGTTTGAACTTCACCTCTTTGAAACCGGCGTTTTGCAGGATGCGCTGCATCTGCTCGCCCTGCGGAAAAGCCTCCATCGTGGCCGGCAGGTAGTTGTATGCCTTGCCGTCGCGCGAGATGAGTTTGCCCAGTGCGGGCATCACGGCGTGCGAGTAGAGCCAGAACAGTTGCTTCATCGGAAACTTCACTGGTGCGGTGAGTTCGATAATGACAAGCCGTCCGCCTTTGCGCATCACGCGGCACATTTCGCGCAGTCCGCGGTCGAGGTCCTCAAAGTTGCGTATACCGTAGGCCACCATCACAGCGTCGAACGAATCGTCGGCAAGCGTCAGTTGCAGGCAGTCTTCCTTTTGGAAACGTATCGTCCCGTCCAGGTGTGCGGCGGCTACCTTCTCGCGCCCCACGTTCATCATGCCCTCCGATATGTCCACGCCGAGAAGCGCGTCGGGATGCAGTTCGCGCGCAGCCAGAATGGCGAAGTCGCCCGTGCCCGTGGCCACGTCGAGGATGGTCTTGGGACTTGCCGGGCGCAGCGACTCGATGGCCGCCTTGCGCCAGCGTTTGTCGATGCCGAGCGAGAGCGTGTGGTTGAGCAGGTCGTACGAGTGGGCAATGGAGTTGAACATGCGCTCCACCTGTTTGCCCTTCGTCTCGCTGTCGTTGTAGGGCTTTATCAGTTCTTGCTTGTAGGTCATGCGTGAGGAGTTGATGGCGTTTGCGCCAGGCTGTTTGGCGTTGCCGCGGTGTAGGGTAAAAAGAAAAGGATGTGAAGAGTTGTCACATCCTTTTTTTGTCAAAACAAAACGAGGTACTGATTAAGCCTCAGCTTCGGCAGTTGCTTCCTCTGCGGGAGCAGCTTCAGCCTCAGCGGCAGCTTGTGCAGCAGCCTCAGCCTCAGCCTTAGCGGCAGCTGCGGCAGCCTTCTTCTCGGCTACTTTCTCGGCGATCTTTTCGTTCACCTTCTTTTCTGCTTCGAGGCGAGCCTCAGCAGCAGCCTTCTTGTCGGCAGCCTTCTTGTCGGCGAGGGCGTTGGCCTTAGCAGCCTTCTCCTGCTTCCAAGCTTCGAACTTAGCCTGAGCTGCGGCTTCGTCGAATGCGCCCTTGCGTACACCGCCGTTGAGGTGCTTCATGAGCATAACGCCCTCGCGAGAGAGGATGTTGCGAACGGTGTCGGTAGGCTGTGCGCCTGTTTCTACCCAGTAGAGGGCTCTTTCAAAATTCAAATCTACTGTTGCGGGATTGGTGTTGGGGTTGTACGTACCAATCTTCTCAGTAAACTTACCATCACGTGGTGCTCTTACATCTGCGATCACGATGCTGTAAAAGGCGTAGCCCTTACGGCCGCGGCGCTGCAAACGGATTTTTGTTGCCATTTGTAATTATAATGATTATAGGTTTGAATTATGCCGTCAACTCGTGACGACGCTGCAAAGGTACTATTTTCCTTTCGTTCGGCAATCTCCTCGCAGCGACTATTTGAGTTTCTCGATGAAATAGTCGCTGATGGTGCGGAAGAGATGCTGGCGAGTGTTGCCACCGTAGATGCTGTGGTTGCGATTGGTATATACCTGCTGGCGGAAGGCCTTGCCTGCCTGCACGTAGGCCTCGCTCACCTCGGTGAAGTTGCGGAAGTGCACGTTGTCGTCGGCCGTTCCGTGGATAAGGAGTAAGTCGCCGCTGAGGTTCTGGGCACGCTGAATGGGGTTGACGGCATAGCCCTCGGCGTTCTCCTTGGGCGTACGCATGTAGCGCTCGGTATATACGGTGTCGTAGTACTTCCAGTTGCTCGGAGCCGCCACGGCCACGCCGGCGCGGAACACCTTGCGGCCTTCGCTCATCGACATGAGCGTGTTGAAACCGCCGAAGCTCCAGCCCCAAATGCCAATGCGGTCCTTGTCAACGTAGGGCAGAGAACCGAGGTAGAGTGCTGCCTCCACTTGGTCTTTCGATTCGAGGTCGCCCAGGCGCAGGTAGGTGCATTTCTCAAATTCAGCACCGCGCGCTCCCGTGCCGCGGCCATCTACGCAGGCAAAGATGAAGCCCTGGTCGGCCATGTAGCTTTCCCAAACGCCGCCAGGATAAAAGCCCATGTTCCACGAGTCGTTCACCTCCTGCGAACCGGGGCCGGAGTATTGGTACATGATGACGGGGTATTTCTTCGAAGCGTCGAAGTCGCGCGGCTTAATCATCCAACCGTTGAGTTCCACGCCCTCCGACGTGCGGAAGGTGAAAAACTCCTTTTTGCCCAGCAGCGGCTCCACGGCCGTTTTCAGTTCGGCGTTGTCGATCATCGTGCTGATGGTCTTTCCGTTGTTTGCGTCGCAGAGTGTCGTTACGGGCGGTTGCGAGGCTGAGGAGTGGATGTTGAGGTAATACTTCATGCCGTGGCTGAAGGTGGCGCTGTTCTGGCCCTCTTCGGCTGAGAGCTTGCGTTCCTTTCCGCTCTTGTCGGTGCTGTAAACGGCCGTACGCAGGGGACTTTCCTTGTGTGAGGAGTAGAAGAAACGGCCGCTCTTTTCGTCGTAGCCGTAGAAGGCGGCGAGGTCATAGTTGCCGCTCGTCACCTGTTTCTCCAGTTTTCCGCTGATGTTGTACCAGTAGAGGTGCTTGTAGTCTGAACGGTCGGAGATGTAGGCGAAGTGGTCGCCGTAGAACTTCAAGCTGCCATAGGTAGTTTCGGGAATGTATTTACTGTTCTCCTCGTGCACAGCCAGTTTGCACTCCGTGCTGCGCGGGTTGGCCATGTAGATGTCCATCTTGTCCTGGCGGCGGTTGAGCGTCACCACGGCGAGCTTCGACGGGTCGGAGGTGAACTGTATGCGGGGAATGTAGGCATCGGAGTCGATGGGGAGTTTGAGTGTGCGCGTCACGCGGCTCTTGATGTCGAATGTCATTACGCTCACCTCGCTGTTCTTCGCGCCGGCTACGGGGTACTTGTAGTTGTACGCCCCGGGGTATTCGTCGTTCTCCGTGCGTTCGGGGTAACTGCCCTTAAACTCCTGAATGCTGTACACCGGCACCTTGCTCTCGTCGTAGCGCACCCAAGCGAGCATCTGGCTGTCGGAGGAGAAGGCGAAGGAACAGTTGGTGGAAAACTCTTCCTCGTTCACCCAGTCGGGCAGGCCGTTGATTACTTCGTTGAACTTTCCGTCCTTCGTTACTTGGCTCTCAGCGTTGCCAAAGAGCAACTTCACGAGGTAGAGGTTGTTGTCGCGTGCAAAGGCTATGCAGTTGCCGTCGGGCGAGAATACGGGCATTTGCTGCGGTCCACCGTCCGAGAGCGGCTCGTACTTTTTGTTTTGCACATTATATATATAGTAAACGGCAGTGTACGAGCGGCGGTAGATGGGCCTGGTCTGCGTGCGCAGGAGAATGCGGCTCTCGTCGGGCGACATGATGTAGCCGTCAATGGCCGTCAGTTTGGCGTCGCCGCGCGCTTCATCGGCGTTGAAGATGGTCTCAATCTCCTTTCCCGTCTTGAACGACTTGCGAACGATGCGCTTGCAATCGTCCGAAAGTTGCGTGTAGCTCTCGCCGTCGTTCATCGGGTTTACGCCGTATATATACTTGGGGTTGTACTTGCCGCCAGTGATGTCTTCAAGGGCAATGCGGGCGGTAGTCTGTGCCGCGAGCTGCGAAGTGTGGAGCGACGCTCCGCCCACCATCAGGCTGGCGACAAACAGTAAGAAACGTTTCATTATGGTTAAATTTGGTCGTTTAAGCAACGGCAAAGGTAGTCATTTGCAGCGGATTTGTTTGCAAAACAAGTTTAATTGCCTAATTTTGCTTTGCCTCCGTTCTGTGTGGCACAACGCCCAGAGCGGGGCAGTACGTTACAAGCAATGCAAAGATCCTCCACTTACAACTTTACGGTAGAGCCGTTCAGCGAAGACTACTGCGGCAACTTTTCCTGGGGAAACCTGGGCAACTACATCCTGCGTTGCGCCTCGCTCCACGCCGGCGAACGGGGTTTCGGTTACAACCAGATGATAGCCCTGCACCATGCGTGGGTGCTTTCGCGCCTCGTCATTGAGATGGACCAATGTCCGCGCACGGGCGACGCTTTCACCATCGAAACGTGGGTAGACAAACTCTACCGACAGTTCACCGACCGCCATTTCAGCATTTGCCGTCCCGACGGCACACCCTTCGGCCACGCCACAAGCACGTGGGCGCTCATCGACACCGGCACGCGTCTCCCGGCCGACCTCGAACGTCTGCCCGACGGAGGCTTCACCTCATCGCTCATCCCCGAACGCCCGTCGCCCATCGCCACCATGGGGCGCATACGCCTCAAACAGCCGCAACTCGTGGCCACGCACAAGGCCGTCTATTCCGACCTCGACATCAACGGCCACGTCAACTCCATCCGCTACGTGGAGATGCTCATCGACCACTTCACGGCTGATGAGATTAAGAATAAGCCCATTCGCCGTATCGAGATGGCCTATTGTCTCGAAGCCTACTGCGGCGACGTGCTTGAAATCTACCACGACGTTGACCCCAAGACCCCCCTGCGCCACCTCTTCGAGATACGCAACGGCGAGGCAGTCATTGTGAGGGGCAGCATAGGGTTTTGACCGAGCAACAGCACAGCCATTAAGCAAACCAACCAACGAATATTCAAACCACAACACCATAAAATGGGAAAAGTACTAATTATCGGAGCCGGCGGCGTAGCCACCGTTGCCGCCCACAAGGTAGCCAAGAACACCGACGTGTTCAGCGAGATAATGATTGCAAGCCGCACGAAGAGCAAGTGCGACGACCTGGTTAAGGCCATTGGCCGCAGCGACATACGCACGGCGCAGGTAGATGCCGACAGCGTAGAGCAGCTCGTAGCCCTCATGAGCGAGTTCAAGCCCGACCTGGTGATGAACCTCGCCCTCCCGTACCAGGACCTCACCATCATGGAGGCCTGCCTGCAATGCGGCTGCTCCTACCTCGACACGGCCAACTACGAGCCGAAGGACGAGGCTCACTTCGAATACTCTTGGCAGTGGGCCTACAAGGAACGCTTCGAGCAGGCCGGCCTGACGGCAATCCTCGGTTGCGGTTTCGACCCGGGCGTAACAAGTATTTTCACGGCCTATGCAGCCAAGCACCATTTCGACGAAATCCAGTATCTCGACATCGTAGACTGCAACGCCGGCAACCACCACAAGGCATTTGCCACCAACTTCAACCCCGAAATCAATATCCGCGAGATTACTCAGAAGGGCCTCTACTGGGAGAACGGCAAGTGGGTGGAAACCGAGCCGCTCGAAATCCATCAGCCGCTCACATATCCCAACGTAGGTCCCAAGGAGAGCTACCTCCTCCACCATGAGGAGATTGAGAGCCTCGTCAAGAACTATCCCACAATCAAGCGCGCTCGTTTCTGGATGACCTTCGGACAGGAATACCTCACCCATCTGCGCGTCATTCAGAACATCGGCATGGATTCCATCAAGCCCATCATGTACCAGGGCATGGAAATCGTCCCCTTGCAGTTCCTCAAAGCCGTTCTGCCCAACCCGCAAGACCTCGGCGAGAACTACGACGGCGAAACAAGCATCGGCTGCCGCATCCGCGGTTTGCGCGACGGCAAGGAACACACCTACTACGTCTACAACAACTGTTCGCACCAGGCTGCCTACGAAGAGACGGGCATGCAGGGCGTGAGCTACACCACGGGCGTTCCGGCCTGCATCGGCGCGCGCATGTTCATGCTCGGCCTCTGGAAGAAGCCCGGCGTGTGGAATGTGGAAGAGTTCGACCCCGATCCCTTCATGGAGGAACTCAACAAGCAGGGCCTCCCCTGGCACGAAATCCACGACGGCGACCTCGAACTCTAATCCGCCAACCCAATATTCCCCCAAACCCCAAAGCATGGGGCAAACACCAATCTCAGTGTTTGCCCCATGCATCGTTTCTTTCAACTTGTAGCCAACCGCGCTTGCTATTCCATGCGATGTATGTCCGCCATTTTTTGCGGCTCGTGCGCTTTGCGCTATCTTTGCAAAGCACAACGGAATGCACTCGGATATTATGTTACGGACACTTTTCTTACTCCTTATATATATAGGCGTGCAGACGGGGGCTTATGCCGCCGGGCGCGACGCGGACGAGGCTGTGCGCATTGCGCGGCAGTGGCTTTGGGCTAACGATGTGGCGGTGCGGACGCTTGGTCTGGATGCGGCTGAAAGGGCGGCAGAGAATGCAGTTCTGCGAACGGTTGATTGCGGACAGGTTTGGGCCGTTGAGGCTGCCGACCGCTTTGTGCTTGTGCCTAAGGCTGAGGCTTTGCCCGATGTGCTTGGGTATGGCGGCAGAAAGGGTGGGGCAATGCCTGCGCCCCTGCGCCAGATGCTGCGCCAGGTGGGGACGGTCAAGAGTTACGTGATGCCCAGCGAGGGCTGGACGGCTGTTGGACCGCTGCTGACTACCCAACGGCATCAGGAGCGCCCGTACAACAACGAATGCCCTTATTATACGGTCGACGACGGAAGTACGTCCGGCAGTCGCTGCGTGGTGGGCTGCGTGGCAACGGCTATGGAACAGATACTTACCTACTACCGCCGCATCTATACGCTCTGCGACACGCTGCATGGTTGGACTACCGATCACTATACCATCCCCGATATTCTTCCCGGCGCGACGGTGGACAGCCGTCTTATCCTCGACAACTACGACCTCGTTAACTATTCCGACGAAGAGGCTGAGGCCGTGGCACGTTTGTCGTATTGGCTCGGCGTGGCTACGCACATGAACTACGGATTGTCGTCGAGCGGAACAAGTACTCATCGCTTGGAGGAACCTCTGCGCCGAGCCTTCGGACTGCCCTACGTTCATTATCTGGACAGCTACAAGTACGACCCTGCGGAATACTGGAATTTCCTTGCCCACGAGATGATGGCTCGCCGTCCCGTTTATTATTCGGCCACCACCATGCGCGGACTGGGACATGCTATTGTGCTCGACGGACTTGACGCAAACGGCCTTTTCCACGTCAACTGGGGCGTGGGCGGCAACTACGACGGTTTCTTCCGCATCGACGTGCTTTCGTCCGGAATGCCCGACGATGCCAAGACCGACAGCGTGGACGACGGCTTCATCTGCAACTACGAGGCCGTGGCCGTATGCCCCGACGCAGTGACGGATGCCATCATCCCCGACAGTATCAGTCGCACGGGGTTCGAAATCGCCGTTGACTCCCTATGGGCAGTCGATGAGCCGTCGAGCATATGCCCCACGCGTTTCCGCATGATTGTGCGCAACACGTCGGCCAACGCCCTTACCACCCCCTTCGCCTTTGTACTCGGCTTGCCCACCGACACAGCCCGCCTGGCGCAAGGCAGTTGGGACGCTTACACCGGCTGCGTGCTCCAACCTTACGAAACCGATACCCTGACCATTCACATACGCCTGAGCCGTGAGGGCGACTGCGTGCTGGCAGTCACTCCCGACGGCGTACAGACCATAGACACCCTTGCGCTCCACGTTGCCCCCATCGGCACCCCTTGGCCGAAGAGCGACCGTCCCGTCATCACCTTCCTCAGCGATAGCGCAATCAGCGTGGCGCAGACCATTTACAATCCCTTGCCCGCCCAACGGGCGGCACAGGTGTTCTCGTTCGACATTGAGGACGGCGTGACGCACCGTTCCGTGTGCAAAAACCACAACATCTACCTCGGCGCGGCGGCCGACACCGTGCTGACCGACCGTTTTACCCTCCTCGTGCCGGGGCGCACTTACACATTCCGTTCGCGCCGCGATTGGGGCGTGGCGCACCAGTTCGACTTCACCATGCCCGGTACCGACGGCGTACGCGAAACTACGGTGCAACCGCAGACTACGCCTCGCCGCTACTTCACCCCTGACGGCCGTTCGTGGGGCAGCAGTTTGCCCGAAGCGAAGGGCGTAATCATTGAAAACAACGGCGGCGCAGTGCGCAAACGGATTGTCCGCTAACACCCCAACCCAAACACACCCATGCTCAAAAAAATACAAGTGGAAACCCTCCTCGTCTCCACCACCGAAAACGGCGAGGATATACTGCGCAGCGAGGCGCAGGGCGGATGCCTCATCGAAGACGACGGCCTGATGGTCCGTTATGCCGAAATGCAGAACAACGGTACGGCCACCCTGGTGCTAACCGACAGCCTGGCCGACCTGCGCCGACAGGGCGACACCTCGTCGCGCCTCACCTTTGTCGAAGGCAAACTCATCGACTGCTTCTACCGTACACCGCAGGGCGAACTCTCCCTCAGCCTCTATACCCACAGCCAACAATTTGCGGTGAACGCTCAGGGCGGACACTTCGAAGCCCGATACACCCTGCTCGCTGCTGGGCAGCAAGTGGCCGACAACGTGCTTACCGTAAAATGGACGTATATGCCAGTCTAATTTCAACGGACGTAATGCTGACGAACCGCAATCATAAAGCCCAATAATACACAACCCATAAACCCACCACAATGACATTCCGAAACCGCACATACGCGATGCTCCTCGCATCCCTCACCGTTTTTTGCTGCGAAGCGCAGAAACAAGTTTCCGCCACGTGGGCCTCGAAGGACGTGCACTACGCACGCACCGCTCCGCAGCCCCAGCGTCTCACCAACGACACCACCATCAATGCCTGGCGCGGCGAACGCCTCGGCGTGGAGGCTCTGCTCTTTGGTAAACGCGATGGGCAGACCGTTACGCTCCGTCTTTCGGGAGGCAAGGACAAAGCTGCGCAAGCATTCGTCGCAGGCAGCAGCGCGCAGTTCCTCGGCTACGTCACCACCGACAACTACCAATACTGCGGCAACCACCCTACAAACCTCGCCGCATACGATGTGCCCGACGTTGTGACCAATCAAACCTCCTCCAAAATTGGCGAGGGCGAGGCACGTCCCGTTTGGTGTACGGTGGAGGTGCCGCGCGATGCCAAACCCGGCATTCACCGTTTGCAGCTCTGCGTGGCCGACTCTGCCTCGGGGCGCACGTTGCAGACGCTCACGCTGAATGTCAACGTCAACCAACGCACGCTGCCCACGCCCAAGGAGCAGCAGTTCCACGTTGACTTTTGGCAGCAGCCCTACGCCCTCTCGCGTTACATCGGCACGGAACGTTGGAGCGACCAGCACCTCGAAGCCCTGCGCCCCTACCTGCGTCTGTTGGCGCGCAGCGGCCAGAAGGTGCTGTCCGCCATTCTCTTCTACGAGCCTTGGGGCGACCAGAGCTACGACAAGTTCTCGCCCATGGTGCAGACCGTGCGCCGTGCCGACGGCAGTTGGGTGTACGACTATACAGTGTTCGACAAGTGGGTAAACCTTTGCGCCGAGTGTGGCATCGACGAGCAAATCAACTGCTTCTCGATGGTGCCGTGGGACATGACCTTCCGCTACTACGACGAGGCGCAGGGCAAGGACGTTGACCTGCGCACCAGCACCAGCAGCGAAGAGTATAAGGAACTCTGGACATCCTTCCTCCAAAACTTTGCCGCCCATCTGCGCGAGAAGGGATGGTTCAACAAAACGTGCATCGCCATGGACGAGCGCGGCCTCGACAATATGCTCGACGCATATCGTGTGGCGCAGGCCGCCGTGCCGGGCATCAAAATGGCGCTCGCCGGAACCTACCACGCCGAACTCGTTGACAAGCTCCACGACTATTGCATCGGTTTTGGCGAGGCTTTCACAGCCGATGAACTTGCGCGCCGCAAGGCCATGGGCGGAAAGTCCACCACCTATACCTGTTGCAGCAACACCGAACCCAACCTTTTCTCCAACAGTCTGCCCGCCGAGGCGGCCTACCTGCCCATATTCTGCATAGCCAACGGTTTTGAGGGCTACCTCCACTGGTCGTGGATGAACTGGGCCGACAAACCCCTGGCCGATTCGCGCTTCCGCCTCTTCGCCCCGGGCGATACCTACCTCGTCTATCCCGACAACTGCTCCTCCGTGCGCTACGAGCGTTTCATCGAGGGCGTGGCCCTGGCCGAGAAAGTGCGCATTCTCAAAGACGAGTTGCGTCAAAAGGGCGACGCTGCCGCAGCCGAACGCCTTGACAGCCTTGTCAAGTCCTTTGCCCCGGCCGGCATTCCCCAAGGGCGCACTGCCAGCGGCATGGTCAACGAACTCCACCGCATGGTCGACGGCTTTTGACGCACAACGGCAGGATATGCAGCTACGTATCGCCGTAGAACTTTACTAAGGTAAACAGACACACGCCTTTCGCCTACAAAACACCATGAGCCGTACACTAAAAAACGCATTGTTTGTCGTCGCCTCCACCCTGGTGGGCGTGGGGCTGATGGCGTGCATCTACCGAGGCTTCGACTTCGGCCAGTTGCGCACGTTTTTCAGCGAGGCAAGCAACTACCCCTGGATAGCCCTGACGCTCCTTGCCGGCGTAGCGGCCAACGTGCTTCGGGCCTTGCGGTGGCGAATGCTGCTTCGCGCCGCACGCATCGACGTGAGTGTCCGCACGGCCGTAGAACTTGTGTTCATCTCGTACCTTATCAACAGCGTCACGCCGCGCTTGGGCGAACTCACCCGTTCGCTCCTTGTGCGCAAAGGCAATGCCCGCGACACCACGAGGGCACTCGGCACGGTGGTCGTGGAGAAGGTGGCCGACGTAGGTTGCCTCGTCCTCGTCATAGGTCTTGCCGTCGCTCTGCGTTGGCAAAAAACGGTGGCGCTCGTCCACAGTCTGACCGACGGACTGACCCTCGCCCTCCCCAGTTACACGCTTTTTCTCATTGTCGGTTGCGCCGTGTGCTTGCTCGTAGGCGTGAGCCTCCCCCTGTGGAGGCACGTGCAGCAGTTCGTCCGCAACCTTTGGCAGGGCATCAGTGCCATTTCGCGTCTGCGTAGCCCCCTGTCCTTCGCCACCCTCTGCCTCGGCATCTGGACGTTCAATTTCCTCCAGCTCTATCTCCTCGTACCCTGTTTCGCCTCGCTATGCGGCATCACTGCCGCCGACATGCTCCACGTCTTTGCCGCCGCCAGCGTGGGCGTACTCCTCCCCACGCCAGCCGGAGCTGGGCCATGGCATTTCGCCATCGTCAAGACAATGACCGGCGTTTACGGCGTGGCAAAGGGCGCAGCCAAGTCGTTCGCCCTCATCACCCACGGCACAAAGACCATCCTCGTGATGCTCCTCGGTGCATTGGGCTACGCCACCTACTACCGCGCAGTGTGGAAACGGTGGCACGGGTAGAATCATTTCAGTAAAACACTTCTTAAACTATAAAGATTTTCAGGAAGAAGCGTCTCGTAAAAAGGGATGCTTCGGAGTAAATTATTTCCGTTGAAAATCAAGGCGTACATTTATGCGATGAGTGAACGTACGTCATG
>CAVLCM010000061.1:0-13933 GCA_963661625.1 bacterium | reverse complement strand
ACGTACGTCGTTAGATGAAGCCTTCTTCGAGTTTTTCGTTTGCGTCGCCCAAAGTCACCCTATAGTAATGCGTAACTCGTTGATTTTCAATATGCGCCATTTGGTAGTGCAAAAAAGTGATGAAGTCAGGAGTGTTTTTGTGTTATATGCCGTTCTGGCTGTGGCTGCAAAGTTAGGCAGTTACTTCTTTTCGCCAGTTTATACATTTCATTTGTTCCCTTTGCGGTGCCGCCAACACGCAAAAGAGGGGTATGCGACAAGGGTGTTACAAAATATTTGTACTTTTGCAACTATCATCTGTCACGCGGCACGCCTACGCACGCCTTTGGAAAGCGCATTTCGGTATATCCTGCGTAGCCCTGCCCATAAGCCAAAAACATGAAAGATTTCTTCCGCGTCATGCGGCAATACGTAACGCCCTACAAGGGTTACTTGGTAGGCGCGTTAATATTCAACCTTCTCTCCGCCGTACTCAATGTATTTTCTTTCGTTTCGGTGATACCCATGCTGCAAATGCTCTTCGGCATCGACCAAAACAAGTATGAGTTTATCCCCTGGACGGCTGCCGGCATGAGCGTGAAGGACATTCTCGTGAACAACATGTACTGGTACACCACGGAGATGATGGACCAATACGGTGCGGCCACGGCGTTGCTGATTATCGGACTGTTCCTCGTGTCGACCACGTTGATGAAGACGGGCTGCTACTTTGCCTCGGTGGCCATCATGGTGCCTATGCGAACGGGAATTGTGCGCGACATCCGCTCGAACGTTTACCACAAAATCATTTCCTTGCCCCTTTCTTTCTTCAACGACGAGAGCAAGGGCGACATCATTGCCCGCATGAGCGGCGACGTGGGTGAAATTGAGAACTCCATTACGGGTTCGCTCGATATGCTCATCAAAAACCCCATTCTCATCACCTGCTATTTCGGCGTGCTTATCTACACGTCATGGCAGCTCACGCTCTTCACCGTGGTGGTTCTGCCGCTGATGGGCTGGGCTATGGGGCGCATCGGGCGCAAGTTGAAGCACCAAAGCCTCGACGCACAAAACAAATGGAGCGAAACGATGTCGCAGCTCGAAGAGACGCTCGGCGGCATGCGCATCATCAAGGCTTTTACGGCTGAGGAGAAGATGAAAAAGCGTTTCGACCAAAAGACGGACGAATTCCGCATGGCCTCCAACCGCGTGGCCATCCGCCAATCATCGGCTCACCCCGTGAGCGAGTTTCTTGGCACTACGCTCATCGTTCTTGTGCTTTGGTACGGCGGCACGCTCATTTTCTCGGACCACTCCCCTATCGACGCACCGACGTTTATCTTCTACATGGTAATCCTTTACAGCATCATCCAGCCGCTCAAGGATTTTTCCAAGGCTTCATACTCCATCCCTAAGGGTATGGCGTCGATCGACCGCGTGAACAAAATTCTCAACGCCGAAAACCCCATTAAGGAAGCTGAGAACCCTGTTCATACCGACGGACTGAAAGACAGCATTGAGTTCCGCAACGTTTCGTTCAGCTATAACGGACACACGCCCGTGCTGCAAGGCGTTAACCTCACCGTGCGCAAGGGGCAGACCATTGCGCTTGTGGGGCAGAGCGGTTCGGGCAAATCGACGCTCGTGGACCTTCTTCCGCGCTATCGCGACGTGGCCGAGGGCGAAATCTTTATCGACGGCGTAAACGTAAAGGCTTTGGCCATCTCCGACTTGCGCCAACTCATCGGCAACGTCAATCAGGAAGCCATCCTCTTCAACGACACGTTCTACAACAACATCACTTTCGGCGTGGAGAACGCCACAATGGAGCAGGTTATTGAGGCGGCAAAGATTGCCAACGCTCACGACTTTATCATGGAGAGCGAGAACGGCTACGACACCAAGGTGGGCGACCGTGGCTGCCGTCTTTCGGGCGGACAGCGCCAGCGTGTGTCCATTGCGCGCGCCGTTCTCAAAAACCCCGACATCCTTATCCTCGACGAGGCTACGTCGGCTCTCGACACGGAGAGCGAACGACTGGTGCAGGAGGCGTTGGAACGACTGATGAAGACGCGTACCACCATCGCCATTGCGCACCGTCTCTCGACCATCAAAAACGCCGACGAAATCTGCGTGCTTTACGAGGGCCGCATCGTGGAACGCGGCACGCACGAGCAACTTCTGGAAATCGGCGGCTAC
The DNA here is from genome assembly GCA_963661625.1 of bacterium. Taxonomy (GTDB): domain Bacteria; phylum Bacteroidota; class Bacteroidia; order Bacteroidales; family Bacteroidaceae; genus Alloprevotella. The sequence goes on along the minus strand of CAVLCM010000061.1, from coordinate 11,752 downwards.
TACAAGCGGCTGAACGATATGCAGCAACTGTAAGGGTTATTCTTTCTGGATATGCTTTCACTGAGAACGGGTAATACCACCAAACAGGCTTTGCGCTTCGTTGCGCTCTACGTTGTGTGTCTGGCGATTTTCGCAATTTCCAGACTTTGCTTCGTGTGGGTGCAGCCAGTCGATGTGCGCGGGGCGTTGTCGGCAGGCGACCTTCTGCAAATATCGCTCCACGGCCTGCCGCTCGACGTGGCCACAGCGGCGTACCTCTGCGCCCCCGTATGGCTTTGCCTCGGTCTGGGGTTGTGGATGCGGGTCAAAGGTGCACGCATTATATATAAGGTGTATGCAGCCTTAGTCGCCGTGGCGTTGTCGCTGATACTGGTGGGCGACGCTTGCCTCTACCGCTTTTGGAATATGCGCATCGATGCCACCGTGTGGAACTACCTGTCGCAACCGCAGGGGGCTTTGCAGAGCGTAAGCATGATGTTCGCCCTCGCGGCGGTACTCGCTGTGCTGGCTGTTGGCTTAGCTGCCTATTGGCTGTTCGTAAAGGTTTTTCTTCCGGCAAACAAGAAGACGGAACGCCGACGCTGTTTTTCTAAATCTCGCCTCACCCTCCACGGCCGCATTGGCTGGACGGTAGCGTGGGCAATTTGCGGCGGATTGCTGTTTCTCGGCATTCGTGGCGGCGTAGGGAAAAGTACGGCCAACGTGGGCATGGCTTATTTCTCGGAACGGCAGTTCCTCAACCATGCGGCGGTCAACCCTGCATTCAGTCTATTCTCTTCTACACTCAAACGTAAGGACTTTTCGAAGGAGGCTCGGTATTTCGCCCCCGACGAATGCCGTCGCATTTTCTCCATGCTGGGCTACAACACGGAGAGCGTCGGTACGGACTCGCTGCTCTCAACGCCGCGTCCCAACGTGGTGTTGGTATTGATGGAGGGCTGCGGTGGCACGTTTGTCCACGCCGTCGACTCGCTTAGCGACGCAAACGTCACGCCCAACCTCAACCGTTTGGCTAACGAGGGCGTGGTATTCACGCAGATGTACGCCAACTCGTTCCGTACGGACCGCGGCACGGTATGCACGCTGAGCGGTTGCCCTGCCTTCCCGGACCTTAGCGTGATGAAGATGCCGGCTTACTGCGAGAAGTTGCCTTCCATCGCCTCCTCGCTCAAAGGGGCTGGCTACAATACAAGTTTTCTCTACGGCGGCGACATCAACTTCACCAACACGCGAGGCTACCTGCAAAGCACGGGCTACGAGCGCATTGACGGCGAAGAGGCTTTTCCGCGCAACGTTCGCAAAACGCACGACTGGGGCGTGACGGACCGCATCGTGTTCGACACGCTCTACAACCGCATCGTGCAGGCTCCCCTCAACCGTCCGTGGCACATCGGTGTGCTAACGCTGGCGAGCCACGAGCCTTGGGGCGTGCCTTACAACCGCATCAAAGGTGACCAGGTGGCTAACTCCATGGCGTATCTTGACCATTGCATTGGCGAATTTGTGGAGCGTTTGCGCCGCACACCGCAGTGGAAGAACACACTGCTCATTTTCCTCCCGGACCACGGCATTGGCTATCCTGCCGGCCTTACTGATGAGCAGGAACGGCGCAGTCACATCCCCTGCATCTTTGCCGGCGGTGCGGTGAAGCAAAGCCGCAAGGTGGAGGTTATTTGCAACCAGACGGACCTGGCAGCCACGCTGCTGGGACAGCTGGGCATTGCGCACGGTGACTTCCGTCTCTCGCGCGACGTACTGAGCAACACTTACACGCACCCTTCTGCCGTGCACTGCTGGCCCGAGGGTATTTACTACAAGGACAATTCCGGCATTTCGGCCATTAATATTCTTTCCAGCCCTGTGCGTACGCTCCGCGAAGTGCCCTCCGCTTCGCAAAGACGCATCAATGCCGCCAAGGCTTTTCTGCAAACGAGCTACGATTTGCTCGACGGACGCAAATAACAGGCGTTCCGTTTTTCATTTTACCGTAAAAACATGAAGAAAATTCTTATCACCGGCGCATCGGGCTTTATCGGCAGCCACATGGTGGAACGCGCCTTAAACGAAGGTTACGAAACGTGGGCGGCCGTGCGGCCGTCGAGCAGCCGCCGCTATCTGGGCAACGAGCGCATCCGTTTCATCGAACTCAACTTTAACGACCGCCACGTGCTTTGCCAACAGTTGGAAGGACACATGGAGGAGAACGGCGGTCAAGGTTTTGACTATGTCATCCATGCAGCCGGCGCAACGAAGTGCCTGCATGCCAATGACTTTTTCCGCATCAATGCCCAAGGCACGCAGAATTTTGCCTTGGCGCTGCTCTCCACAAAAGCGTTGAAAGACAACGGGCGGTTTGTGTTCATCAGTTCGCTGAGCGTCATGGGGGCTATACACGAAAAGAGCTACCACCCGGCCACGGAGAACGACTTTCCCATCCCCAACACGGCATACGGCGAGTCGAAGTTCCAGGCGGAGAGTTACCTGTCGCAGATTGAGGGACTGAACTTTGTGGTATTGCGCCCCACAGGCGTTTACGGCCCGCGCGAACGCGACTATGCCATGATGGCCGACAGCATACGCAAACACATCGACTTTGCCGTGGGCTACAAGAAGCAGGTTCTCACGTTCATTTACGTGGCCGACCTTGTTAGCGCGGCATTCCTTGCGCTCACCCGCGGCGAGAGCGGCCGTCGCTACTTCCTCACCGACGGCGGCGAGTACAGCAGCCGAGCATTCAGCGACCTAATTCAGCAGCAGCTCGGCGTGCGCCGCGTGCTTCACCTCAAAGTGCCTTTGTGGTTCTTGCGCGCCGTTTGCTGGGTGTCGGAGAAGACGGCGGCCCTGCTCGGCCGGCCCGCCACGCTCAACGGCGACAAATACCGCATCATGAGTCAGCGCAACTGGCTCTGCGACATCGGTCCGGCACGCCGCGAACTGGGTTACAACCCGGAATGGCCTTTGAGCTGCGGCGTTGAGGCCACGTTCTCTAAAAAGTAATCATACATTCATGCCTAAATATCTACGCAGTTTCATCTCTCTGGAAGTGGTCACGCTGCTCTACACGCTGTTCACCTCCCTGCTCATCCTGTTCTTTTGGAACCGGATGGCTTCGCCTCGTATGTTGCTCGAAGGCCGGGCCTTCGTTGTGGGTGGCATTCTGCTTCTGAGTTCGTTCCACTACTACCGGCCCAACCGCTGGTTGCTGGTGCTGCGTTACGTTTTTCCGCTTTCACTTCTGGGCTACTGGTATCCCGACACCTATGAGTTTTGCCAGCTCTTCCCCAACCTCGACTATGTTTTTGCGGCGGCAGACAGGGCGTTGTTCGGCTGCCAGCCGAGCATCCAGTTCTCGCTGTGGCTGCCGCAGAAGTTGTGGAGCGAACTGTTCCACATGGGCTACTTTGCCTACTATCCCATGATATTCCTCACGGTGCTTGCGCCGCTCTTCACCGACAGGCGGCTCTTTGCCCGCACGGCGTTTGTGGTGCTTTGCAGTTTCTTCCTTTACTATCTCATATACCTATTCCTGCCCGTAGCCGGTCCGCAGTATTATTTCCACGCAGTGGGCTTTGAGGTAATTGAGAGCGGACATTTTCCGCATCTTGGTGACTATTTCCGCTACCACACCGAATTGGCTGCGTCGCCCGGCCCTGAGGGTTTTTTCCGCGAACTGGTGGAAAGCACGCAGAAGAGCGGTGAACGTCCCACAGCGGCTTTCCCATCGAGCCACGTGGGCATGAGCACAGTACTGATGATGCTGCTTTGGCGCAACAGGCGTTACCTGTTTGCCATCGCCCTGCCGTTCTACTTTTTCCTTTGCTGCGCCACGGTTTACATTCAGGCGCACTACCTCATCGACGTGTTTGGCGGACTGGTCACAGCAGTAATTTTCTTCTTCCTCACCTCTTGGATTTGGCAGAAGTTTTACGCCCGCACCGAGACGGACACTATCTGACGCATATTCACCCAACGACATTTCAACCCTTATATGATTAAGCACTTAGCCCTTTCGCTTTTCGCTGTTTCTACGCTTTCCCTCACGGCTCAGACTTCCGTAGGGAAAGGTGGCATCACGTCCTCTATGCTCGAACAGATAAAGCAGCAACACCCCACCACGGCTACCGACCGCGCCCTGCGCAACGCCCTGGCCGGCACCAGTATCAACCAACTCGCCACAGCGGCCGACAACCCTGCCGCCAACGACACGTATTTCAGCAACGAAGTGCCTTCGAGCGGCATTACAGACCAAAAGAGTTCGGGACGTTGTTGGCTATTCACGGGCCTCAACGTGATGCGTGCGGAGATGATTAAAAAGTACGGCCTTGGCAGTTTCCAGTTCTCGCAGAGCTACTGTTTCTTCTACGACCAACTTGAAAAGTCCAACCTCTTCCTGCAAGCGGTCATCGACAATGCCTCGAAACCGATGGACGACAAGGTGGTGGAATGGCTCTTCAAAAATCCGCTCTCGGACGGCGGTACGTTTTGCGGCGTGATGGACGTGGTGAGCAAGTACGGCCTCGTCCCGGCCGAGGTGATGCCGGAATCATACAATGCCAACAACACGTCGCGCATGGCTTCTATCCTTTCGCTCAAACTGCGTGAGTACGGCCTTACGTTGCGCAAGCTCGCCTCGCAGGGCAAGAAGACGGCCGAACTCGAAAAGCGCAAGACGGAGATGCTCGGCACGGTTTACCACATCCTGGCCGTTTGCCTTGGCGAACCGGTGCAGAAGTTTACATGGACGATGAAGGACGCTTCGGGCAAGCCCATTAGCACTAAGGAGTACACGCCTAAGTCGTTCTACGCCGAGCATATCGGCCGCGACCTCAAAACGAGCTACGTGATGGTGATGAATGACCCTTCGCGCCCCTATCACCGCACGTACACCATCGACCTTGACCGCCACTCATACGACGGTACGCAGTGGACTTACCTCAACCTGCCGATGGACGAGATTAAGCCTTTGGCCATCGCGTCTATCAAGGACTCTACTATGATGTATTTCTCGTGCGACGTGGGCAAATACCTCGACTCAAAGACGGGCATTCTCTCGCTCTCCAACTACGATTACGAATCACTCTTCTCTACCACGTTCCCAATGACGAAGGCGGAACGCATCAGCACTTTCGCTTCGGCTTCGAGCCATGCCATGACGCTCATGGCGGTCGACCTCGACGCAGAAGGCAAGCCGGGTAAGTGGAAGGTTGAAAATTCGTGGGGCGCAGCCTCGGGCTACAACGGCCACCTCATCATGACGGACGAATGGTTCGACGAGTATATGTTTCGCTTGGTAGTGGACAAGAAGTACGTCCCTGCCGCTACGCTGAAACTCTTTGACCAGAAGCCAGCAGTCCTGCCTGCATGGGACCCCTTGTTTATGGAAGAGGACTAAACCAACAATGCATACTTTCGCCGCCGTGCGGTGTTAGTATGCATTGTTCCTATTTGCTATTGTCTTTTTGTTTTTACCACGCCCCCTGCACGATTATTGCTGAAAACAATCTTATTATGATTATCGGATCACTGAACGACACGGCGCGGATTGAACGTTCCTGCCCTGCCCTCTCACAAGTATTCAACTATGTTCGCACGCATCTGGACGAACTCCTCAAAGCCGCTCCGGGCCGCATCGTGCTTGACGGCGAACGCATCTTTCTCAACGTGGACGATGCCACACTGCGTCCAAAGGATACGCAGGTATTGGAGGCGCACCGCCGATACGTGGACATTCACTTTCCGCTTAGCGGCAGCGAAGAGGTGGGTTGGCGCAATATGCAGACGGTCTCTGTGCCGAGCAACGAGCCATTCAACGAGGAACGCGACTTTGCTTTCTATGCCCAACAGGCTGATGTTTACTTCACGGTGCAGCCCGGCACGTTCTACGTAATGTTTCCCGAAGATGCCCACGCCCCTATCATCGGGCAAGGTTCGTTGCGCAAGGTTGTGGCAAAGGTGCGCATGGACGTGTGGGAGTCAGAGTAGCATCCACCCGGCAATGCCGCAAAGCACTACCATGAACAGGGCATTGAAACGATAAACACCTACGCCAATCAAAGTGGCGAAAAAGAGGAACACGGACACCCCAAAATCCCAAGGGGTGGTGGACGGCGTACCGAAATTATCGGTGCGCATCATGATGATGGCGGCAGCTACAACCAAGCCGGGTACAAGCGGACGGAGTACTGTCATAGCGCAGTCGTAGAACGTTTTGTATTTGCGCTTTTCCTGTAACCTTACGAACACGGCTGTCCAAAGGGCTGACGGCACAACAAGTGCCACAACAGACAGCGTACTTGCTGCAATGCACCCCCATGCGCCAAACTGCGTCGAGGCGGCCAAAGCCCCCGTCAGCGTAGCGGTGTTCAGTCCGGTGCCTCCAGGCAACATCCTGCAAAATGCCATCAGGTTGCCCATCTGCTCAGGAGTAAGCCAATGATGGAGTGTCACCACTTCGTGTTCAAGCAACGCCTGCGCACTGGCATAGCCGCCAATGCCCAAAAGCGACACTTGCAGAAAGCTAAGAAAAAGGAATAGGTATATCCACATGGATTGATGCCTTTGGGGGTTACGATGGTTTGATATAATGAATCATTCCTCCTTGGTAGGATTGACGAAAAACGCGTAAAGCACGGCGAGAAACGTCAGTCCGAGGATGATATACGTGGGCGAAATGCCAAGCAGTCCGATTGCGATGGCTGCACCTACGGGAATCCACACCGTGCTGAGACTGATGCGGGCGTTGCGCCACATCTGGAAGCACGGCAGCAATATCAATGCCACGATGGCCGGGCGCGCTCCTCGCAGAAAGCCTTTCACAACGGGCAGGTTGCAGAAATCATTGTAGAACACAGCAAAAAGCAGAAACAGCACGAGGGGCGGCAAAACCATGCCGAGCAGACAGGCAGCACTGCCTGGCCAGCCGCGGAGTTGCTTGCCCATGTAGGTGGCCAGGTTCACGTTGAACACTCCCGGCATAGCCTGCACCACGGTAAGGTGGCGTGCAAAGTCGTCCTCGCTCATCCAATGGCGTTTCTGCACCAGAGCGCGCCTAAGCGGAACAATGGCAGCGTAGCCGTCGCCAACGGTCAGTCCGCCGGCTTGCAGGAAAGTAGTGAAGAGTTCGAAGAGTGTCAATGTGAATGCTTTTTTAGTGAACAAGCAGACAGGCTTTGCGGAGCTTGTCTGCTTGTTTCGGTTTATGGGGTTACTGATGTTGTTCGCGGTAGAGGTCGTTGACCGTCTTCACTGGGTTGAACGTGCTGAGCGGCACTTCCACGAATACGGTGTTCCAGTCGCTCATCGCACCATTCCACAGGCCGGGAAGTTCGAGTGCTTTGAGTTCTTTGCCGTCCTTGCTCTTGTGCGAGATAAATCCGGTTTGGGGATCAACGTAGCGCGGCAGGTCGAAGGGCTTACCCTCATAGTCTTTAAGAGCACACACGAGGTCGACGGGATTGAAGTGGGTGCCTTTCTCAAACATCGCCTTCTTCTCGGGGTCGGCCATGTCAATTTGCGAACTTTCGAGTATCTGCGGCGAGATGGTGCCGTCGCTGTTGTAGGCAAGGAATGGGCCGCCACCGGGTTCGCCCACGTTGCGCACCATGCCGCAGACGCGCATCGGGCGGTTCAACTTCTTGCGAAGGTATATGGCCAGTTCGGTGTCTTCGAGCATCTTGGTGCTGGGATTCTTCGTGCAGAACTTTTTCTGTACGAACTGCAACATCTCGCGCAGCTCGTCCATGGTGTACTTTCCGCTGTCGAGTTTTTCGAGGTAGGCAAAGGCTTGTTTTTGCAGCGTCACCAGCACGCCGGCAAGGAGTTGCTTGAAGCGTACGGTGTCGCCCTTCAAACGGTCTGGCACCACGTTGTCAATATTCTTGATGAACACCACGTCGGCACTGATCTCGTTGAGATTTTCAATGAGTGCGCCGTGACCGCCCGGACGGAAGAGCAAACTGCCGTCGGAGGTGCGGAAGGGCGTATTGTCGGGATTGGCGGCTACGGTATCGGTGCTGGCTTTCTGCAGCGAGAACGACACATTGTAATGCACGTTGTACTTTTCTTCGTAGTGCGGAGCCACTTCTTTCACGAGGCTCTCAAAGAGCGTGCGGTGCTCGGGCGAAACGGTGAAGTGAACGTTCACTGTGCCGTCCTTTTCGCGGGCATAGAGTGCGCCTTCCACAAGGTGTTCTTCGAGGGGCGTGCGTGCGCCCTCGTCATAGTTATGGAATTTGAGCAAGCCCTTGGGCAGACCGCCGTAGTTCAGGCCGTCCTTGTCGAGCATGGCTTTCGCCACGCTCTTGTATTGTCCTTCGGCAATCAATGCCTCAACGCCCTTGCCGTGGAGGCGGTTGCAGGCCTTGTCGAGGTCAGCGTAGAAGGCCGCATGGGGCAGCTGGGCGAAGAATTGTTTTTCAAAATCGGTCGTCGGCACGTCGTAGGGTGCGTCGGCGAAGGCGAACATATTCTTGAACATTCGGCTGGCCGCTCCCGATGCCGGTACGAACTTCACCACACGGTGCGATGCATCGGCAGTGTAATCGGTCCAGGCCGTGATATACTGCGCTGTTTCGTCGTCGGTCGGCACGAATATGCCCTTTTCCACGCTTGCGGCAGCCGCAAGTTGGAGGTAGGGAAAGCCTTTCACGAAACAGTTGAGCTGTTGCTCCATCTTTTCTTCGCTGATGCCTTTGTGGGCAAGCAGTTCTTTGTCTTTTTCTGTAATCATGACGAAACAGGGATATTTGTTTGTGCGTTTTTAATCAGTTTGTCTTTAGAACCGTCCTGCTCTGTTTGAGCAAGGTCAGAGCAGGTGGGCGTAAGCCTCGATGGCACGTTCAGCCGTAGCCACCGCCTCGCTCAGGGGGAAGGGCAATTCGCCACCCGAGGCGTTGAGGTGTCCGCCGCCGTTGAAGAATTCCTCCGCCATCTTGTTGCAGGGGAAATCGTCTACCGAACGGAGCGACACGCGCACCACATCGCGCTCGGTGTCCTCTCGCAGTGAAATGCTGAGCCGCATGCCCTTCACTTGCAGGGGCATATTGACAAGTCCCTCGGAGTCGCCGCGGATATAGTTGAACTGTTTGAGTTCATCGCGCGTCAGGGTGTAGATAGAAGCCTTGTTGCCGGCGTAGAAACTTAGCTTTTCATTCAGTACGTAACCGACGAGGCGCAAACGGTTTACGGAGAACACGTTGAACACATTACGGTATATCTTGTCCTTGTCAATCTTCTTCGTGAGCAGCAGGGAAATAATCTCGTATATCTCGGGGCTGTTGGAGTTGTAGGTGAAGCCCCCCGTGTCGGTCATCATGCCCGTGTAGAGGCAGGTGGCTCCTTGCTGCGTCATGCTGTCAAACCCGCCGAGCTGGTAGATGAGACGGAAGACAATCTCGCACGTGGCGCACATCTGCGGAAAGGAGATGACCTGCTGGGCCACAGACGTGTCGGGATTGAGGTGATGGTCGATGATTATCTTCGGAGCCTTGGCGTGGCGCACGGCATGTTGCATCTCCTGCAAGCGCGACAGGTCGTTGAGGTCGAGACAGAAGATGAGGTCGGCCCGGTTGATGATGGCCGTACTGGCGGCTTCGTGACGCACGTAAAACTTTACCGTCTGACTGTTGGGCATCCAGCGCAAAAAGTCAGGGAAGGGATTGGGCAGAATGACGTACACCTTCTTGCCGAGCGACTGCAAATATTCGGCCCAGCCCAGCACAGAGCCTACGGCATCGCCGTCGGGACCGCGGTGGGCGCATATCACGATGCGCTGGCTGCTCTTGATGGTTTGCAGCAGCGCGAAGAGTTCTTCTTGAGGAAGTAAGGGAGCGAGCATGGGGCGTGGCGTTTAACTGAGGATGGAGTAACCGGCAGCGGTGATTCCCTTGTGCAGTTCGTCGATGTGGCTTTGGTTGCGCGTCTCGAGTACCATACGCAGGTTGCAGGAGTTTACGTCGGGACTCTCGCCATTGCGCTCGTGGTGAATGGAGATGATGTTTGCGCCAAGACGACAAATCACTTCGCAAAGGCCGAGGAGCGAACCCGGGCGGTCGGCCATCTCGATGAGCATTTCGGTGGTGCGTCCGCCCTTCATGAGGCCTCGGTTGATTACGCGGCTGAGGATGGTCACGTCGATGTTACCGCCGCTCACCACGCAGCAAACCTTCTTTCCTTCGATGTCTACTTTGTTGAACATGGCAGCTGCTACGCTCACGGCTCCAGCGCCTTCGGCAATGAGTTTGTGGTGTTCAATCAGGGCCAGGATGGCGGCGCAAATCTCGTCTTCCGTCACGGTGACGATATCGTCTACGTATTGCTGGCAGAGTTCAAAGGTGTGTTCGCCCGGAGCTTTCACGGCGATGCCGTCGGCAATGGTCAACACGTTGGTGAGTGTTTCAATTTGGTTGTGGTCTACGCTGTTGAGCATACTGGGCGCGCCCTTAGCCTGTACGCCTACAACGCGCACAGACGGTTTGAGCGACTTGATGGCATAGGCCACGCCGCTGGCCAAGCCGCCACCGCCAATAGGCACGAACACCACGTCGACACCGGGCAGCTCGTTGAGCACTTCCATGCCCACTGTGCCTTGGCCAGCTATCACCTGTTCGTCGTCGAACGGGTGGATAAACGTCATCTGCTTTTCCTCGTTGAGTTGGAGCGCGCGCTGGTAGGCATCGTCGTACACGCCGGGCACGAGACATACCTCTGCTCCGAGTTCGCGCGTGGCTTCAACCTTCGAGATGGGCGCGCCCGAGGGCATACATATCAGCGACTTGATGCCGTAGCGCTTGGCGGCGAGAGCCACGCCCTGTGCGTGGTTGCCGGCCGAGCAGGCTATCACGCCGCGTGCCTTCTCCTCGTCGCTGAGCTGCGATATTTTAAAACCGGCTCCGCGCACCTTGAACGAACCCGTCACTTGCAGGTTCTCGGGTTTGAGGAAGACCTCAGCAAGTGGGTTTATTTTCTTTGTAGGAATGAGGGGCGTGCGGTGCACCACGTCTTTCAGCACGGTCGACGCCTTGTAGATGATATCGAGTGTCAGCATGGGCTTTCGTGTATGTTTTTCAAAGTAACCGGCCGCCACATACGAGGCGAAATACCTGGCAAGGGGGCGGCAGGGGGCGAAGTTTTCGCATTTGTCTTCTATGCAAAATTACACGTTTTCGGCATACGAGGATACAAACTGCCGCTTTTCTTTGCCCTGCGGAATGAGTTTTGCACTAACTTTGCCCCACCGATAACATTACGAAACTAAACACTCACACCCTATGACACACGGACACGAAGTGCTACACATGATGGAGGGAAATGCCTATGCCTCGCGCGAAGAACTGGTAGCGGCCATCGTGAAACGCTTTGGCCAGGACGAGCGTTTCTGCACCTGCCACACCACCGACATGACAGCCGAACAGCTCGTTGACTTCCTCGCCGAACGGGGAAAATTCATGCCGGCCACCGGGGGCGACGACTTCACGGTCGACACCTCGAAAATCTGCAGCCACAACCACTAACTTCTCCTTACGGGCCGCCAAAGCCCGCCGCTTTTGCCTTGGGGACGAACAAGCACGCGCTTGTCCGTCCCCAAGGTGTTGTTTGAACGACGTTCGTTGTCGTTGGCGTACGGCGTGCGACAACTGCACCACCAAATGGAGCATATTGAAAATCAACGAGTTACGTATTACTCGAAGAAGGCTTCACCTAACGACGTACGTCCACCCTCTTTAATGACGTACGTCCACTCGACTTATAGACG
>CAVLCM010000060.1:0-13962 GCA_963661625.1 bacterium | reverse complement strand
TTATAGACGTACGTTCACTCACCCTCATGACGTACGTTCACTCATCGCATAAATGTACGCTTTGATTTTCAACGGAAATACTTTACTCCGAAGCATCCCTTTTTACGAGACGCTTCTTCCTGGAAAGCTTTATAGTTTAAGAATGCGTCGGATCTGTTTTAGCGGACAGCAATATAAATTTTTCTCGATTTTTTTCGTTCTGTGAGTTGACATTCAGCGGTTGCGCAGGTCATATAAGTGTAACGTTCAAAAAAGTGGAGCTCTGCAAGCGAACGTTGGCGGCTTAAAAGTAAGTTAGCAAACAGTTACACACCTCTTTAATAAAGAACAGTTATGACAATGATAACCTGCCTCCGAAAGGGGATGGCGCTCATGGCACTGTCCGTAATCCTCCTTACCCCCGCTTGCGCAAGTGCACCCTGTGCTGCTGGCGGCTCACATGCAAGAACCGTTGTGGTGGTGAAGAAAAAGAAATATCCGCCACGTCACAAGAAAGTCCACCACCGGCACCATCGCCCCGTGGTGGTAGCAAGAAGATAAAGCCTATGGAGAACGACAAAGATATAGTGGCAGCGTTGGCACAGGACGTGGAAAAAGGTTTCCGCCTGTTGATGACGCGCTACAAGGAACCCGTCTACTGGCATATCCGCCGTATGGTAGTGCTGCACGACGATGCCCAAGACGCTACGCAAGAAACGTTTATCCGCATCTACCGCTCGTTTGCCAGCTACAGAGGCGATTGTACCCTGCGAAGTTGGATATACCGCGTAGCCACTAACGAAGCCCTTCGCATCATCGGCCGCCGAAAAACTGACGAAGTCTCTATGGAACAAGAGAGCGATGCGGCCGAGCAAGTACCTGCCGACAGCTACGTGGACTATTCCGACGCTCTGGCCCTCCGCTTTCAGCAAGCGGTGCTTTCGCTCCCCCGGATGCAGCAGTTGGTATTCAACCTGCGCTACTACGACGAACTTCCTTTTGAAGAGATTGCCCAAGTGGTCGACACCACCAATGCCAGTGCAAAGGCAAGCTACCACAAGGCAAAGGAGAAGATAGTCAACTATATGTATGAACACGACTAACAAACCACACACAATGGATAACAAGTTCAATTTCTCCGAAGTGGGCAAACGTATGCCCTATACCGTCCCCGACGGATGTATGGACGCAATCGAAGCCAACGTGCTGAACGCCGTGAAAGACGAGCAACCGCAGCCCATGTGTATTGCGGACGGTCGCGCACGCCGTCGCCCGGTCGTGATGCGCATAGTGTGGTCTGTTGCCGCAGTGGCCGCTTCGTTGGCACTATTCTTTGTCGTTCACGGAAAACTTGCGGCTCCAGCCGCCGATCCTTACAGCGAGGTAGACCAGGCCTACGCCCAGTTGAGCCAAGCTGACCAGCAATACCTGCTGGAAATCTATGAGGACGACTTGCTCCTCAGCGAATAGCAAGCAAAACAACCCAATCACACACCCCTAAAAAGTCAATCAAATGAAAACCCTCATTAATAGTCTGTTGCTCACTCTCGTATTTGTTTTAGCAAACGCATTTAGCCTTTCGGCGCAAACACCTGCCAAGCAGCGCATGTCGCGCGAACAACTTGCTGAGGCACAGGCAAAGCACATTGCCCACGATCTTGCCCTCGACGACAACCGCACGCAGCAGTTCGTTACTACCTACAAGGACTATCAGAAAGATTTGTGGGCCATTGGCGGAAAGGTAAGCCGCTCCAAGGACAACAACGATGCCGAACAGCAAATCATGCAGCGCTTTGAGCGCGAGCAGAAAGTGCTTAGCCTGCGCCAGTCCTATTATAAGAAGTACGCTGCCTTCCTCACTCCGAAACAAATTCAGCGCGTTTACGAGATAGAACGTCAGATGCTGAAACGCTTTGCTCAGCGCGCCAACAAGGCAAAGGGGCAGAAGCCTCGCGCAAGAGTGCAGAAGTAAAACCCTCGATACGCACACGACGCTATGAGAAAGTATCTATTCACGTTGCTTTTGGCAGCTATGGCCGCAACGGCTCAGGCAGAACCGTACAGCTATCTTTCATTCTGCACCACCGACGGTGCCGTCGCCTCGTTCCCCGTGGAAGGGCTTGGCTTGGCGATAGAGGGAAACACGCTCCGTGTGGGCGAAGAAACCCTGCTTATCAGCAATCTCGACCGCATGTATTTCTCAGATACCGACAATACGACGACCGGCATTGCCCGAGTGCAGTCCTCGCAGGTCGACCCTTCGGCTACGGTGTATGACATGCACGGGAAGAAAGTTACTGCCAAAGAAATGACCGCTGGCGTATATCTTGTGAAGACGCAAGGCAAAACCTGTAAAATGATTGTAAGATGAAAAGAGGAATATCCCTTCTGCTTTGGTTGGTTGGCGCAGCGGTTGGCATGGCGCAAACCCTCGTGGTCAACGTAGGGGGCGTGAGCCATCGCTTTCCGGCCGAGAAGACGGGCGACATGGTGTTCACCGCTGGTACGTCGCTCCGCGTGATGAGCAACGATTTCGTCCTGAACGAAGTGGGCAGCTTGCAAATAGACGGCACGTCGACGGCCAACGTCACGGCCGACTATGCCGCCTCGCCTGCCATGGTGGTGATAGCTGATACGCAGACAGCCCAAGAGGCTGGTTCGTACGACTGTTCCTCCAACACGGCCTTGCTGAATGCTGCATTCGGCGGTGTGCGGATCAATTTCCAGATGGAGGGCGTGACGCACGTGGAACTCGAGAGCGTCGACGGCTACAAGATAGCCACGGGCAACAATATCATCACCTGTTATGCTCCGGACGGCGGCACGTTTACGCCCGGAAAGGACTACTACATCGCCACGTTCCCAGCCGACGTGTATGGCGGTTACCGCCTCTCTATTTATAAGGACGGCCTTGTGGCAGACTATTTTGCCGTGCATCAGACCATCGAGGCAGGCAATTTTATCACGCCGCCCGACCTCGTGGAGAGCGAACTCGAATTTGACGACCCCGATGCTCCCCTCGTTGAGGAGGAACGCCCTGGACTCAACCAAGGTACAAAGGATGCCCTTGTGAAGTACCAGCACAACCCCACCGAGGAAAATAAAGAGGCTCTGCTTGAACAGATGGGGCTGCGCTACGACAAAGTAGTGGCAAGGAAGAAGGCAAAGCTGCGCGAACTCGAACGCGAGGCAAAGCAGTACAGTCTGGTGGAAGAGATGCAAGCAATCGTGGACGAGATGACGGAAAACCGCGAAATCCGTTTGGAACAGCAATTCCTCCGCCTTATCGACCCCCGCGAGGACGACGACCCGACCGATGCGTGGATGGTGCTTCGCGGTGCCGATGCCAACAATCCCTACATTGGTTACGCTCCTGTCACGAATGCCGAGTATGCCGCCTGCGATGCGTCGTTCATATATGCCGATGGACAGGACAACTATCCCGTGGTCAATGTGACACTCGCCCAATGCGCCGCCTACTGCGACTGGCTCACGGCAAACGACGCGAAGCACAGTTATCGCCTTCCGTCGGAGGAAGAGTGGATATTGGCCGCTGGCCACATGCCCAAGGACGTGAAGATGAACAGCGACCATGTTGAGAAGGGCTTGACAGCCGTCGATGCTTATGCCCAAACCACGGGTGCTTGTGGTGGCATAGACTTCTGGGGTAACTCGTGGGAATGGACCACCTCGCAGAATGCCGATGGCCTCTACATTGTGAAGGGCGGCAGCTGGGACTCCAGCCGCGACGCTTGCCGCAGTGAATATTCCGACGATGTACGCGACGCTAACAAAACATACGCCAACGTGGGCTTCCGCGTGGTGCGCGTAGACAAATAAAAATCTCTCTCTGGTCAATACGGCAAGCGTGCCGTGTTTTTTCGACAGCAAACGTTGGTGGCTTTGTGGCTCTCTCCCACAAGGTTGCCAACGTTTCAGTTTTGTTACGTTTGACCTATGCGAAAGTACAAAAAAAATAGCGGCTGCAATTTTGTCTTTATAAAATGCTATATTTGCACGTATTTTCAACGCTCTTGCACAAAGGGCTTCGTGTGGAAAATACCACTGTCCAAACATAGGAACAAAAGCACAAACATATATATGAAGAAGAACATTTTCTGCGTTGCTGCAATGTGCGCCATGTTGGCTATGGGAGCTAACAGCGCATTTGCCCAATCCCGTACGTACGAATGCCCCGATCTCAATCCTGAGTACAAGGCAATGGCCGAGCAGGTGATTAGCCTCAATATGGAGGATCCCGAAAAGGCCAACAAAGTGTACATGGACCTTTCGAAGAAAATCAAGAAAAGCAAGGAAGATCTCGTAGCTGTCGGTACGTTCTTTCTCGAAAACGACAATTACCCCGCTGCCAGCCAATGCGCCAAGTCGGTCTACGAACTGGCTCCCGAATATATCCCCGGTCTGATGTTCTCAGGCGAGGTATTTATGAAAGCCCAGAAGTGGGGCGAAGCCGGCGGCCGCTTCGACGAGGTGCTTGCCATCGAACCCAATAATATTGCCGCCCTCAAGCGCAATGCGTTCGTGTACAAAAACGTGAATCCCCACGCTGCCATCGACTACTTGAACAAGATTAAGGAGACTGACCCCTCCTATACTGATGCCGACAAAGAACTTGGCGACATCTACTATAAGCTCGACGATTACGGCAAGGCCATCGCAAGTTACGCCAGCTACTACGCAGCCACTCCCAAACAGGAAGGCGTGATCGACATTGCCGCTTGCGAAAACTATTTGCAGGCAATGTTCTCCATGTCGGTTAAGGACGATACAAACCTCGACAAGATGATCAGTGTGGCCGATGAGATTAAGCCCCTCGCTCCCAACGACATCATCATCCCGCGTATGGAGTTCTTCGCCAAGTATGGCAAGATTGAGACGGCTATGGACTACGACGGCGCAATTGCCGCTGCCGACGCTGCCGCCAGTTACATCCGCGACAAGCAGTTTGCCGACTCCGTATATTTCTATATGGACTTCGACTACGCAGCTAAGCTCGCTAAGGAAAAGGGCAACCTGGACGAGGCCATCTCCTACTACGAACAGGCTGTGGCCGACTTGGAGGCTAAGGCTGCCGACCTTACTGACGACAAGAAGAAGGAAGACAACGTCAACAAGCGCGGTTCGTACTTCTACGAAATCTCTACCCTCTGCGTGCGCAACAAACAGGCCGAAAAGGGTATCGAAGTGTTCGAGAAGTATTTGACCCTCCTTGGCGACAAGGCCGACATCACCGATAAGTACCAGCTTGGTACGAAGTATCTCGCCGCTTACCAGCAGCAGGATGTTACCCCCGAGAAGAAGGCTCTCTATCACGACAAGGCCGAAGAGGCTTTCAAGAGCGTGGCCGCCAGCGAAACGACCAACCACCTGCCCATCGTGTTGGCCTACCAGATGCTTGCCCGCCTGAGCAACACCGACACCAACAAGCCTATCGATGCCGTTCGCGACTATTATATAAAGGTGGTTGAGGAAAGCAACGACTCCGCTATTATAGCCAAAGCGAGCCGCGCCCGTTTCGAGGCTTGCCGTTACCTGTTCTTCTACTACGTGAGCATCGACACTCCCAACAAGGCTGAGGCTACTACCTACGCCAACATCGCTAAGGAAATCAATCCCGAAGACGATTTCGTGAAGGCCGCTCTCGACCACTTGAAGACAATGAAGTAATCTTCGTCTCATTTAATAGCAAACAACCAAGCGGGAGTCCGGGCTGCACAGTCCGAACTCCTGTTTGACAAATACAATCCCCAATAAACAATCTATCTATGAAAATGGTAAAATGTTTCGCTGTGGCCTTTGCCGCTCTGCTCACTTTGGGCGTGAACGTGGCAAACGCACAGTCAACTTCACCTTCCACAAAGTGGCATTGGGAAAAGGGTACAATCGTGGTTGACACGCCCGCCCGTCCCGCTGGCCAAAAAGACGCTATCAACCTTACAACTCCGAAAATTCAAACCGTACGCGTAGCCTTCGTAGGCTTGGGCATGCGCGGTCCCGGTGCCGTTGAGCGCTGGACACACATTCCCGGCGTGCAGATCGTGGCTCTTTGCGACTACGAAGCTGGTCGTGCCGAAGCCAATCAACAATATTTGAAGAAGGCCGGTCTCGCTCCCGCTACTATCTACTCGGGTGCAGAAGGTTACAAGGAACTCTGCAAGCGCAGCGACATCGACCTCGTATATGTGGCTACCGACTGGGATCATCACTTCCCCGTGGCTAAGTGTGCCCTCGAGAACGGCAAGAACACCGCTATCGAAGTGCCCTCTGCCATGAACCTCGAACAGTGCTGGGAACTCATCAACCTCTCTGAGAAGACCCGCAAACACTGCATGATTCTCGAAAACTGCTGCTACGACTGGTTCGAGATGAATACCCTCAACATGGCTCAGCATGGCGTGTTTGGCGAAATCCTCCGTGCGCAGGGTGCTTACATCCACAACCTCGACGATTTCTGGGATTACTATTGGAAGAACCCCGATGGAAGCGACCCCGACAAGCTCGGCTGGCGCATGAAGTATAATAAGGAGAACCGCGGCGACGTGTACGCTACTCATGGCCTCGGTCCTGTGGCTCAGGCTCTCGACATTCACCGCGGCGACCGCATGAAGACGCTCATCGCTATGGACACGAAGAGTGCACATGGCAAGGAATATGTAGAGCAGAAGACGGGTAAGCCCTGCAACGACTACCGCAACGGCGACCACACCACTACGCTCATCCGCACTGAGGAGGGTAAGGTGATTGAAATTCAGCACGACGTGATGAACCCGCAGCCCTACAACCGCCTCTATCAGTTGACGGGTACGCGCGGCTTCGCCAACAAGTATCCCTCTGAGGGCTATGCCGTAGACGCTAAGCAACTCGCTGCCGCTGGCCACCAGCCCAAGGTTGACAACCTCAGTTCGCACGGCTTTATGCCCGAAAGCGAGAAGCAGGCTCTCGAACAGCAGTATCAGCACCCCATCCTCAAGAAGTACGGTGAAATGGCCAAGGAAGTTGGTGGCCACGGCGGTATGGACTTCATCATGGACAGCCGTCTCGTATATTGCTTGCAGAATGGTCTGCCCCTTGATATGGACGTTTACGACCTCGCTGAATGGTGCGCCCTCGCCGAACTCGGTACGCTCTCTATGGACAACAACTGCGCCAGCGTAGCATTCCCCGACTTCACTCGTGGCCACTGGACTGACGTGAAGGGCTTCCACCACGCTTTCGCATCTGCTGAGGACGAGGCTGCCACTGAGGTTGCTGCCAAGGCTTCAACAGCCGCTCAGAAGGAGGCTGCCGCTAAGTACAACCTCTGGACGCTCTATGAAAACGTGAAGAATGCCAAGGACGATGCTGCCAGGACCAAGGCTCAGGTCGCTTATGGCAAAGCCGTGAAGAAGGCCGCTGACTATGTAGCCAAAGCTACTAAGTCGAAGAAAAAGTAAGTCCAAAGGCAAACATAAGATTTGTTCGGCCGAGTAGCGTGTAAGACGCTCCGCAGGAACAAAATAAACAACGAGGCTGCGCCTCCGAAAGGGAAACGTTTCGGTAGTGCAGCCTCTTCTTTTCCCATAAACAACTATTCAGAAACACACATCTTGTATGCGTACGTTTACCTATTCGCAAATAGGCAAGATAGCCTATCCCATCCTTGTCAGTGCAATAATGGAGCAGCTCCTCGCCACCACCGACACGGCTTTCCTCGGCAGGGTGGGGGAGGTGGAACTCGGTGCGTCTGCCTTGGGCGGCGTGTTCTACACCTGCGTGTTTATGCTCGGTCTGGGCTTCAGCGTGGGGACGCAAATTCTCATGGCACGTCGCAACGGCGAGGGCAACAAGTTGCAGATAGGTCCGCTCTTCTACCATGGCGTGGCTTTTCTCCTTGTGCTTTCCCTGCTGCTCTTTGCTGGCGTGCGTTTGTTCGCTCCGTCTTTGCTCGAACGTATCATTAGTTCGCAATCCGTGGCTGAGGCTGCCAATAGCTACCTCTATTGGCGAGTTTTCGGCTTCTTCTTCGCCTTTGTCAACATCATGTTCCGCGCATTCTACGTGGCCACTACGCATACCCGCACGCTCACGCTCAACTCGGTGGTGATGGTGCTAAGCAACGTGGCGTTCAACTACGTGCTGATATTCGGCGCTTGCGGCTTCCCGGCCATGGGCATAGCCGGTGCAGCGTTGGGCAGTAGCTTGGCTGAGGCTGTGTCTACTGTGTTCTTTGTCGTCTATACCCGTCGTTGCGTACCTTGTGCTGACTACGCCCTCAACCGCATGCCGCGTTTCCGTTTCTCCGTCCTGCGCAAGGTACTGGGCATCAGCGTGTGGACAATGGTGCAGAATTTCCTTTCGCTCGCCACGTGGTTCATCTTTTTCGTCTGTGTAGAACATCTTGGCGAAAGCAGTCTTGCCGCCACCAATATCATACGAAGCATTTCTTCGTTCACGTTCATGACCATCATAGCCTTTGCCTCCACAGCCAGCACGCTGGTGAGCAACCTCCTCGGAGAGGGAGAGGCCAGTTCCGTATGGCCCATGCTGAGGCGTACGGTGAAGATGACTTTTTTTGTGCTGCTCCCCATCCTCGCCCTCATAGCCTGTTTCCCCAATGCGGTGATGCGTATCTTCACCGACGATGAGTCGCTCATCGGTTTGTCGCGCAATGCACTCTACGTGTTGCTCGCCTCTAATATAGTAACCGTGCCCACACAAATTCTGCTCCATGCCGTGAGCGGTACGGGCAACACGCGCATAACGCTCCGTGCCGAGTTAGCTGCTCTGTTCTTCTATGTGGTCTACGTCTTGGTAGCCATCTTTCATTTCCGCGTGTCGCTCCCCTGGTGTTGGGCAAGTGAATTTGTCTACGGTATAGTGGCTCTTGCCGTGTCCTTTGCCTATATGCGCTGGGGCAGGTGGCAGAACAAGGCCATTTAGTATTCTCCCTGTGGCTGTGTGACATTTATGATATACCTTTGCAGACGATGAAAGCACTGATACGCATATTTCTTTTACTCCTGCTTCTTTGCTCCGCTTGTAGCGGGTTCGAACTTGAAGAGGCTACCTCCAAAACGGACGGAAAGGAGAACACCGACAAAGGCGATGCCGACGATGAGCCGACCGACAGCATGGTCTATACGGTCCGCACGCTCTCGTCCGTTCCCGACACCACCGAGGTGACGCTCAAGGCCTATATCGTTGGCTATATGCCCGGCAGTTCGGTGAAGGGGACAATTTTCAGTGCCGACGGTGCAGTGCAGACGAATATCGTCCTTGCCGATTCGCCCGATGAGCAGGACGTGGAAAACTGTGCTACGGCGCAGCTGCTGAAAGACACTGATGTGCGCAAAGCCCTCAACCTGCAAGACCATCCCGACCTGCTCCACGCACGGGTAAAACTTACAGGTTTGAAAATGAAGTACTGCTACGCCGCAGGTCTGAAACCTGTCTACGACTACGAAATCCTCACGGGCGATGACAGTGACGATGGCAACAGCGATGACGACAGTTCCGACGAAGATGCCGATGCGGATAAGGCACACCGCGACTTCCCCACATGGAGCGAGGAGAGTGCCGAAGTATTCGAAGGCTGTTGAATGACTGCCGCTCTTCCTCCTTCCTCTTCATTCCCTTATCCATAAAGAACAATACATAAAAACCCGAATAACATCTATGAAGAAGACGCTTCTCCTCTCGCGCTTGTTGCTGCTTACGTTATGCTTTGCAGCGGCTTTGGGCGCATTCTCCCAATCGTTTGCCAAGGGCAGGCTCTATCACCTGCTCTCCGTGCAGAAGTCGCTCGTGGCCGACGTGGACGCACAGGGCAACCTTGTTCTGTCCAAACTCAATGCCGAGACTGCCGGCCAGCACTTCACTGTCACGGAACTTGCCGGCTCGTGGCGTTTTATCAACCCGTTCAGCAACAAGGCCGTCCGCACCGAGGGCAGTTCGCTGGGCTATGGCGACAACAACGGTTCCGACGAGGCGCAACTCTGGAAACTCCTGCCCGATGGCAAGTACTTCAACCTCGTCCCCACCAATTCTCCCTCGCTTGCAGCAGCCGTTCAGGGCAACCGCCTCGTGCTGATTGACAAGGACAAGGCCAAGGGCAACAAGGCTGCACAGTTCGACGTGGCTGAGGCTGCCAACGCTGGGTTCGATGTAGACCTTACTTACCGTTTCCGTTCGTACAAGCAGACCGACAAGGTGTTGGGCAACGGCGACTCGGGTGAGAACAATGCCCGCATCGTAGGCGAGAGCGTCAATGCCGACAACCGCGGACAATACTGGAACGTGAAGATGCTCGATCTTAACCGTTGCGTCATTGGCAATGCCTTCTATACGCAGAACTTCGACGATGGCGGTGGCAACCTTTCTATTGACTACCTGTTGCAATGGCCCGCTGAGGACGGCGTGTGGAACAATGCGCAGTTCTGCTTCGAACCTGTGAGTGGGCACAGCGGCGTGTACATTCTCCGTTCCGTGGCCAAGAACAAGGCATCTAAGATGTATGCCCTTCAAGGCAATGCCCTCAAAAGCGTAGACTACAACGCCAAGGACGAAAGTGCGTGGATTACAGTCGAAGAAGTTGAAAAGCCCAAAATACAGTCTCCTTGCTGGGAGGACGAAACCGTCTTCGCCGTAAACAAGGAAACCACTGTGGCCACTTATCTGCCTTACAACAACGAGGCTGAGATGCTGGCCGACAAGGCTTTCTACGACAAACCGTGGAATACTCCCCAAACAGCTCGCTATCTTTCGCTCAACGGCACGTGGAAGTTCCACTTCGTGAGCGAACCTTCACAGCGTCCGCTCGATTTCTATAAGTCTTCGTACGACGTGTCGGCCTGGGATACCATTCCGGTTCCCTCCAACTGGGAGATGCTCGGCTACGACAAGCCCATCTACTGCAACGTGGAATATCCCCACTCCAATACGCCTCCCTACATCAAGGCGCGTCCGGGCTACAACGACGGCGGCAAGAACTATGGCATTGACCCCGTGGGTTCTTATGTGCGTACATTCTCCGTACCCGATAATTGGGACGGTCGCCGCACGTTTATCCACTTTGGCGGCATCTATTCGGCAGCACTCGTATGGCTCAACGGCGAGTACGTGGGCTACACGCAAGGCTCTAACAACGTGGCCGAGTTCGACGTAACTCCTTACTTGCGTCGCGGAGCCGACAACCGCTTGGCCGTGCAGGTGTTCCGTTGGAGCGACGGCTCTTACCTCGAATGTCAGGATATGTTCCGCATGAGCGGCATTTTCCGCGAGGTATATCTCTACAACGTTCCTAAGATGGCTGTGCGCGACCACTACATCACGTCCACACTCTCTTCCGTCAGCGGCAACAAGGCTACGGCTAAACTCCATGTGGAACTGACGCTCGACAATCGCGACAGCCTCGCTCTCTCTAAGTCTGCCATCGTTAAACTCTTCGCTCCCGACGGCAGCGAGGTAGGCGAAGAGCAGGTGGCTCTCACAGGTGCGAACGGCACAAAGGTGAATGTTGAAATCAACGTGCCGGAGGCGCAGCTTTGGAGTGCCGAAATCCCTAGCCTCTACACGGTGCGCGTCGTTCAGCGCGATGCCAACGGCAACGAAGAGATGGCTTTCTCTACTAAGTACGGCTTCCGTTCCATCGAAATCAAGAATTCTCTGCTCTACGTCAACGGGCAGCGTGTGCTGCTCAAGGGTGTCAACCGCCACGACACGTCGCCCCTCCACGGCCGTGCCGTCACGGTGGACGAGATGCTTTGCGACGTGCTGCTCATGAAGCAGAACAATATCAACACCATCCGCACCTCGCACTATCCCAACGACTACCGCATGTACGCCATGTTCGACTACTACGGTCTCTACACCGTCGACGAGGCCGACCTCGAAGACCATGCCAACCAGAGCATCAGCGACCGCAAGAGTTGGATACCAGCTTTCGTTGACCGCATCGATCGACTTGTTCTGCGCGACCGCAACCATCCGAGCGTCATTATGTGGAGCTTGGGCAACGAATCGGGCGCAGGTGTCAACTTCAAGTACTGCTACGAAGCGGCGCAAAAGCTCGACAGCCGTCCCATCCACTACGAGGGAACGCGCGTGAGTGGCCCCTACGGCGGCGGACGTTATTCGGACTTCTACTCTAAGATGTACCCCGGTATCGACTGGATGCAGCAGAACACGTCGAACCTCGACAAACCGATGTTCATCTGCGAATACGCTCACTCCATGGGTAACGCCATTGGTAATCTTGATACTTATTGGGACATCATTGAACGTTCCAACGCTACCATCGGCGGTTGCATATGGGACTGGGTGGACCAGGCTATCTACGATCCACAGCTGATGAAGAAGGGCGAATACCGTCTCACAACGGGCTACGACTATCCCGGCCCGCATCAGGGCAATTTCTGCTGCAACGGCATCATTCCCGCTACACGTACCGAGAGTGCCAAGCTCAAAGAGGTGAAGGCGGCTCACCAGTTTGTCAAGTTCCGTTTGGACAAGGTGGATAAGAGCCGCGCCACGGCCAATGTGGTCGTTCGCAACGCCTATGCCTTCCTTTCGCTCAAAGAGTTCTGCCTTGAATACGACGTGGTGAAGAACGGCACTGTTGTTGCCCGCAAAAAGGCTCAACTGCCAGCCGTGGCTCCGGGCGACAGCGCAACGCTGACGCTCAAAATCCCCAAGGTGAACTTCTCCAAGGACGGAGCGAATGGCGCGGAGGTACTTCTCACAGTCCGCGTGCTTTCATCCAAGCTCCTCTCTTACGCCCCTGTTGGCCACGAGGTGGCTTTCAAGCAGTTCTCTCTGTTGCAGCGTGGCGCACTCCCTGCTGTGACTGCTGCCAAGAATGCTTCGCCCCTTATGCAGACGGCTGCGATAGACCGCACAGTGATTGGCAACGACCGTGTGCAACTGACGTTCGACAATGCCAGTGCAGCCCTTACGTCGCTCTGTCTTGACGGCCGCAACATCATCGCCGATGAAAAGGGCTTTGAGTACAGCAATCACCGCTGGATTGAAAACGACCGTTTCGGCAACACGTTCAACGGTCTCGAAGAGGAAGGCAAACTCACTGTGGAAGTGGAGAACGGCAACCCCGTGGTAAAGACGCAGCGTAAAGGTTCGCTCTGCGACACGCGTATCGACTACGTTATCTATCCCCAAGGCATTGTTGACGTGCGCGCCGAGTTTATTCCCCATACGGCCGACCTTCGCCGTGCCGGACTTGTCTGCATGGTCGACTCCTCGCTCAGTCGCGTCAACTACTACGCACTCGGCCCGTGGGAGAACCATTGCGACCGTAAGGACGGCGTGTCCGTAGGCCGCTACACCACTACCGTGCAGCAAATGATTGAGCCTAACCTCAAACCGCAAAGCACTGGCAACCGTGAAGGCTTGCGTGAACTCACGCTTGCCGATGGCAAGGGCTTCGGCGTTAAGATCGCCACTGAGGGTACGGTGAACTTCTCCGTTCTGCCCTACACCGATGAGGACCTCATGAACGCCTCTCACTACTGGAACCTCCAGCCTCGCTCGGCCAATGTGCTTCACCTTGACGCATGGCTTCGCGGTGTCGGCAACGCCTCTTGCGGCCAGAATGTAGACACGCTCCCCATCTACCGTGTGCCAAACAAACCTCTGACCTACAAGCTCCGCATCAGCCGGATGTAACCTTCCGACAATCCATACAACGCAATCCGCCCCTGCCAAACGCCAAACAGCGCAACGGCAGGGGCGGATTGTTTGCTGTGGTTCGCTGATCGCTAAACCTCAAAAGGGCAGAAATATCACGTCCTATACCCCGCAATGGGATTTTGGGCTCCTGACTTCATCACTCCTGACTTCATCACTTTTTTGCACCACCAAATGGCGCATATTGAAAATTATTGCTGTCCGCTAAAACTTTTTTTGAGCCAATTAAATAGGGCTGGACTCTTCGCTTAGAGTTCAGCCCCTTTGGTTACTTTTGTTCTT
>CAVLCM010000059.1:0-14127 GCA_963661625.1 bacterium | reverse complement strand
TCTTCGAGTTTTTCGTTTGCGTCACCCAAAGTCACCCTGTAAAAATACGTAACTCATTGATTTTCAATATGCGCCATTTGGGGATGAAAAAAGTGATGAAGTCAAGAAAGAACGGAAAATCAGCGTTTCTTTTTGCCCTTCACCCTCGTTGCACTATCTTTGCACACATATTAGGATAATACCCCCACATTACAATTATGATCAATCGAGAACTGATAAGGCTGAAAGTGGTTCAGCTCGTTTATTCGTACTATCAGAACGAAGGAAAGACACTCGACGTGGCGGAGAAGGAACTCAACTTTTCACTCAACAAGGCATACGACCTTTACCTCTACCTTCTTTCGCTGCTCGTAAAAATCAGGCAGCACGCCGAGCGCAAAGACGCCGTGCGCCTGGCGCGCGAAAAGCGCACGGGGGTAACGACCAACGGAAACACGCCCGACTGCCTCGTAGCGCACAACAAGTTCCTCTGCCAACTCGAGGAGAATAAAGCCCTCATCGACTACTGCGAGAACAAGAAAGGGCAGTGGGACGACGAGGACGCGTTCGTAAAGAAGTTCTATCAGCAGCTCACCGAGAGCGACACCTTCCGCCTCTATCAGGATAAGGAGGATTTCAGCTATGAAGCCGACCGCGAACTCGTACGCAAGCTCTACAAAACACACGTCTGCAACAACGACGACTTCCTGCCCTACCTCGAAGACCACTCGCTCTACTGGAACGACGACAAAGAGGTGGTGGACTCGTTCGTGTTGAAGACCATCAAACGTTTCCGCGAGGACAGCACGCCCGACGACGAGCTGCTGCCCGTATACGCTGCAGAGGAGGACGAACGCTTCGCCATGGACCTTTTCCGCGCCACGCTGGAACGGGGCAATGAGCTTCGCGACCTCATCCGCGACAACGTAAAGAACTGGGAATTCAAGCGTTTGGCCTTCATGGACGTGGTGATTATGCAGATCGCCTTGGCCGAAATCCTTACGTTCGATTCCATCCCCCTCAACGTGACGTTCAACGAATACCTCGACATAGCCAAGGTATACAGCACGCCCCGCAGCGCATCGTATATCAACGGCATGCTCGACGGCATCGTGAAAAAACTGCGCGAAGAGGGACGCACGGCCAAGGAACGGCAGTACAAA
Source organism: bacterium (assembly GCA_963661625.1). GTDB lineage: Bacteria > Bacteroidota > Bacteroidia > Bacteroidales > Bacteroidaceae > Alloprevotella. The sequence continues at coordinate 12,985 of CAVLCM010000059.1, read as the reverse complement.
AAGAAGCCTGCCGAGGCCGAAGCCGGCACGCAGGCCGAAACGCAGACCATTGACTAACGAAATACCACACACGCAACAATGAACACAATTATTCTCGAAGCAGCTGGACAGCAAGGCGGCGGCTATTCCATGATTATCATGATGGTGGCAATGTTCGCTATCGTGTACTTCTTCATGATACGTCCGCAAAACAAGAAGCAGAAGGAAATTCAGAAGTTCCGCAGCTCGCTCTCCGTAGGCCAGGACGTAATCACCATCGGCGGCATCTACGGCGTAGTGAAAAGCATCGACGAAACAGCCAATACCGTGACGCTCGAAGTGGCTACGGGTGTGAAAATCACAGTGGCTACGAGCGCCATCAACCCTGCGGCTCCCGAAGCAAAGAAATAAGGCAGCCACAAGCTACCTGCGCAACAAAAAGAAGGAAAAGGTTTTGCCCGCAACGTCCGGCAAAACCTTTTTCACCTTTCCTGCGGAAGGAACGCAGGGCATGGCCTTGCGATTTTGGCAAAGCCTCGCCTTGAAAAAGCCGGTGCGCCGCTCCCCACCTTCCGCCCCACCCCAAACACTCCACCACAATGAGACACGAAATACTGCACAAAAAAAACGGCAAAGGCGGCTGGCCGCGCAAGCGGTGGATAGCCTGGCTGTGGAACAAGCAGACGCTCATTTTCCTCTTTTTCCTGCTGCTCAGCACCACGTTCTGGCTGTTTCAGGCCCTGAACGAAACGTACGAGAGAGAGTTCGACGTAACACTCGAACTGCGCAACGTGCCAAGCAACGTGGTGGTGACCACCGAACTCCCCAGTACCATCCGCGTGACGCTGCGCGACAAGGGCAGCGCACTGCTCAGCTACCGCTATACACAGAGGCTGAAGCCCGTGGTTATCGACTTCACGACATACAGCAACGCCCTGGGACACGTCGTTGTACCCAACGCCGACATATCCCGCCAGGTGGCCAGCCAACTGCTGCCCTCCACGCAGATGATCAGCACCAAGCCCGACACATTGGAGTTCTACTACAACTACGGCCTGTGCAAGCGCGTGCCAGTGGTGGTGCAGGGTACGGTAAGTCCCAACAAACTATTCACGCTCTCCAACCGCATCCTCAGCCGTGAGTACGTAACGGTTTACGCATCGAAGGAGCAGCTCGACACCATCACGGGAGCCTACACCCGTCCGCTAAACCTGCGCGACCTGACCGACACGGCGCGCGTGCGTGCTGAGATAATGCCCGTGCGCGGTGCTAAGTTCACGCCCAAACAAGTTGACCTGACGTTCTGCGTGGACCGCCTCGTGGAGAAGACGGTGCAGGTGGCCGTGCAGCAGGTGAACTTCCCCGCCTCGAAACAGTTGCGCACGTTCCCCGCCACAGTGAACATCACGTTCCAGGTGGGTATGGGCCAGTATCGCAGCATCACGAGCGACAACTTCGTGCTGGTGGTAAACTATGAGGACCTGCTCAAAAACAAAGGCAATACCTGCCACCTGTCGCTCAAAACAATCCCTACGGGCGTGAGCCACGTGCGCATCACGCCGCAGGACGTGGAATACATCATTGAGGAAATTGGCGATGAAGACATCAGCGGCGAATAGCCCCACACCCCTGCCCTGCCTTGACGGCATACGCGCACTGCGCATCGGCGTGACGGGCGGCATCGGGAGCGGCAAGAGCTACGTATGCCGCCAGATTGAGGCGGCAGGCCATGCCGTGTTCTACTGCGACGACGTGGCGAAGCGCATCATCCGAACAGATGAATACGTGATGAGCGAACTGCGCCAACTCGTCGGCGAAAACGTCTACACCCCCGACGGGCAGTTGCAAAAGGCCGTATTGGCTGCCTACCTGTGCCAAGGCGAGGACTACGCCGCACGGGTAAACCGCATTGTCCATCCACGGGTAGCGGAAGCGTTCCGGGAGTTTTGCCTTGAAAGGCAGGCCAAGGAAGGAACGCCACTCCCCATGCTCGACGGCGGCGGAGCGACCATCACGCCGCAAGCCCTCGCCGCATTGCCCACGAGCGGCACCGTATTTATGGAGTGTGCCCTGCTCTTCGAAACGGGCTTCGACCGTCTGGTGAGCCGCAACGTGCTGGTACACGTGAGCCACGCGACGCAGTTGGCACGCCTCATGACACGCGACAACATAAGCCGCGAAAAGGCCGAGGCGTGGATAGCCCTGCAAATGGCCGAAGAGGAAAAACTGAAAAGGGCTGACTGCATAATCACCAACGAGTAAGAAAATATACATACCTTTGCAAGCACGCTCTCCTGCGCCATCGGCACGGGGAGGCCCGCACAACAGAATATTAATACACACATACAGAAAAACAGAGAAATGCAAGACACCATTTTGGCCATCTCAGGCAAGCCCGGCCTGTACCGCCTCGTATCGCAGGGGCGCGGAATGCTCATCGTTGAAACTGTTGACGCAGCGAAGAAGCGTCTGCCGGCTGGCGCACGCGACCGCGTTACCTCGCTCAACGACGTGTCCATGTACACCAACGAGGACGACAAACCGCTGATGGAAATATTCCAGGCCATCGCCGACAAGGAAGGCGCAAAGACTACCGCCATCGACTTCAAGAAAGCCTCGAAGGAGGAACTTGCAGACTTCATGGCCGCCGTGCTGCCCGACTACGACCGCGACCGCGTGCACGACTCCGACATCCGCAAGCTCATTCAGTGGTACAACATCCTCGTAAACGGCGGCTACACGCAGTTTGTTGAAAAGGCCGAGGACGAAGCCGAAGAGGCTAAGTAACAACGGCCAACGCCCCTGCGCAGCACCACCGCGCCAGGGCCAAGCCCGTAAAACGTACCGCAAAAAGGCTCTGAGCCTTGCCGAGATTTAGGCTGCACCTCCGCAAACCAACGGGTTCGCACGGCTGGGGTGCAGCCTAAAAGATTTTGAAGTTTTGGACAATGCGTACTGCCTCCGCCAAAGCGGCAAAAAGCGGAAACATTTGGATATTAGGGCAGAAAAACGTATTTTTGCACCCGATTTGTCCTGCACGGGGGAAAAGCCCCAAGCGTGTGATGGCGAATTAAGCAAGAAGAACCCCGGCGAGGCGCACCTGCCGAAACGGGGCGAAACTTAATTTAGAGTAACACACAAATTAATCCACAAACAATGAAGCAAATTGCAATCAACGGTACTGCACGTACCTCTCTGGGCAAGAAGGCAACAAAGGAAATCCGCCTCAGCGGCAACGTGCCCTGCGTAATCTACGGTGAAAAGAAGGACGAGAACGGCGCTCCCGTAGCTATCCACTTCTCCGTTAGCGAAAAGGAAATCAACAAGCTTATCTATACTCCCCACATCTACTTGGTAGACATCAACATCGACGGTGTTGATCACAAGGCTATCTTGAAGGAAGTGCAGTTCCACCCCGTAAAGGACAACGTTCTCCACGTTGACTTCTTCGAAGTACACGCTGAGAAGCCCATCGTTATGGGTGTACCCGTTCAGGCTCAGGGTTTGGCAGCTGGTGTACGCGCCGGTGGTCGCTTGATGATGATGGTCCGCAAGCTCAAGGTGCGCGCCCTCTACGACCAGATCCCCGAAAAGCTTATGGTAGACGTTACTGCCCTCAACCTCGGCAAGACTATCAAGGCTGGCGACCTGAGCTACGAAGGCCTCGAGATGGTAACTCCGAAGGAGGTTATCGTTTGCGCTGTCAAGATGACACGTGCCGCCATGGGTGCCGCTGCCGCTGCAGCCGCTGCACAGTAAGACAATGTAGCTGACCGCCCAGTGGCCAGCACGCACATAGCTTAGGGGTCAAGCGTCAAGGAACGAGTGGCACACACGCCACTGCACAAATCTTTGACCCTTGGCCCCTAAGCCTTTTTAATGCTTACGTCAAACACACAAACACCGCCCACGATGAACACGGTATACGCCCTGCTGGCGCGGCTGTTCAACAGGGGGCGACACACGGAGAAACAACACACTGACATGAATTACCTGATAGTAGGGCTTGGCAACATCGGCGACGAGTACGCCGAAACGCGCCACAACATCGGTTTTATGGTAGTCGACGCTCTGGCCAAGGAGGCTGGCATTGCGTTTGAGGACAAACGGTATGGCTTTGTCAGCACGCTGAAAGTGAAAAACCAAACGCTCACGCTGCTCAAGCCCTCGACCTACATGAACCTCTCGGGCAACGCCGTGCGCTACTGGATGAACGAAAAGAAAATTCCCGTGGAACGCGTCCTGGTGGTGGTCGACGACCTTTCACTGCCCTTCGGCACACTGCGGCTCAAAGGCAATGGGAGCGACGGCGGCCACAACGGACTGAAACACATTGCCTCGGTGCTTGGCTCGCAGCAGTACGCCCGCTTGCGCTTCGGCATAGGCAACGATTTTCCCCGCGGCGGCCAGGTGGACTACGTGTTGGGCAAGTTTGGCGAGGACGACCTGCGCACAATGGACGAAAGGCTCAAGACAGCCGGCGAGGCGGTGAAGACGTTCTGCCTGGCCGGCATCAACGTGGCCATGAACCAGTACAACAACAAATAGGCCGATTGCACATGGAAGCGCGAATTGACAAGTGGCTCTGGGCCGCACGCATCTACAAAACGCGGTCGCTGGCGGCCGACGCCTGCAAGAACGGGCGCATCACCATTAACGGCGCACAGGCCAAAGCCTCGCGCACGGTGAAGAGCGGCGACAAGGTGGGCGTGAAAAAGTCGCCCGTCACTTACACTTTCCTCGTGAAACAGGCCATCGAGAAGCGCGTGGGCGCAAAACTCCTGCCCGACGTGCTTGAAAACATCACCGCCCCTGACCAGTACGAACTGCTCGAGATGAGCCGTATAAGCGGTTTCGTCAACCGCGCACGAGGCACGGGCCGCCCCACAAAGAAGGACCGCCGCGCGCTCGATGAGTTTGCAGAAGAAACGCCGCTCTTCATCGGCGACGATTTCGACTTCGACGACGAGGACTGACCACGACGCACTCCTATATATACATTGTATACCCCCAATCTTATGCAAGAAACAAAATGGGCCGAGGCCGTCGTCCTTGTCGACGCGGACTATCTCGACACGCTGGCCTTCGACCTGACCGTAAACTTTGAGCGCATGCTCAACCGGCGCATCGCACAAGCCGACCTGTGCCACTGGCTCGACTGCATCGCCCTCGACGGCGGGTTGCGCCCGGGCAAGAACAAAGTGCAAGCGCACTTCATCCACAGCAAGGAGAAAAAGGAACTGGCGCACTTCAAGCCCTCGAACTTCAAGGACGACATCAACGGCTTGGGCTTCGAGGACAACCTGGGACGCTTCGACCTCTTCGCCTTCCCGGTGGAGGAGGTGGTGAGCAAGGACGAGTTTTTCCTGCAATCGCTCACCATGCTCGCCGACGCGAAGGATATAAAACAGCTGATGATTGTGGGCGACGTGAACGCCTACGGACAGCAAATGAAGAAGATTTGCGCACAGACGGACGGCAAGGACATCACCCTCTTCGCCATGGAGCCGCAAACGGGACGAGGCTTCCAACAGGAAATCCTGGGCTACTCGCTCATGTCGGCTCTCGGCATCAGCAGCGACGAACTGCCGCGCTGAGCTTGAAGAAAAAACTTACCTTTGCAGTGGGGGGACGCTTGACGGAGCTGCCCCGCCAAAAAGAAAAGATAAAGATTTTACCTTATGGACACTTCAGTGGTTCAACGCATCAAGCAGCGTTATGGAATTGTGGGCAATTGCGAAGCACTCAACCGTGCCATTGAAATAGCCCTAAAAATTGCGCCCGTCGACCTCTCCGTCCTCGTGATGGGCGAGAACGGCGTAGGCAAAGAGTCGTTTCCGCGCATCATCCACGACCACAGTCTGCGAAAGAACAAGAAATACTTCGCCGTAAACTGCGGTGCCATCCCCGAGGGGACAATCGACTCCGAGCTCTTCGGCCACGAAAAGGGAGCCTTCACCGGCGCGGTGGAACAGCGCGAGGGTTACTTCGCCGCTGCCAACGGCGGCACGCTCTTCCTCGACGAGGTGGGCGAGTTGCCCCTGCAAACGCAGGCCCGTCTGCTCCGCATACTCGAAACGGGCGAATACATCCGCGTGGGTTCGAGCGAGGTGCGCAAAACGGACGTGCGCATCGTGGCGGCCACGAACGTGAACATGGAGAAGGCTATATCGGAGGGAAAGTTCCGCGAGGACCTCTACTACCGCCTCAACACGGTGTCCATCTCCGTGCCGCCCCTGCGCGAACGCGGCGACGACGCGGCCCTGCTCTTCCGCAAGTTTGCGCTCGACATGAGCGAGAAGTACCACATGCCGCCCGTGCGCCTCGACGCAGCAGCCCAGCGCATGCTGCTCGCCTACTCGTGGCCGGGCAACGTGAGGCAGCTGAAAAACATTGCCGAGAACATGAGTGTGACGGCCGAGGAGCGCGACATCAATGCCGACATCCTCAGCCGCTACATCCCCACGGAGTCGCACAGCAAACAGCTCGTCAGCGTAAACCCGGAGCAAAAGGAGGAACACAGTTTTGAGAAGGAGCGCGAAATGCTCTACCAAATACTCTTCGACCTGCGCCGCGACGTGAACGAACTGAAACGGGCCTTGCGCGAGCAGCGCGGCGAAACGTTCAGCCGCCAGCCCGCCCTCGAAGCCCATCCGCCAATCTACGGCGATCGCCCCACGGTAAACATTTCCCAAAACAACGTAAAGGACAGCGACACGGCCTGGGACGAGGCCGAGGAAATACGCGAGGTAGAACGGGAACGGGAAACGCCCCCCTCTCCTGCCCCGCCGGTAATCATTCCCACAAGCACGCCCCTCGCCCCTTCGGCCACGGCCAAAATGCCGCAGTCGCTCAACGACGTAGAGCGCGACATGGTGCGCCAAGCCCTCGAAAAGAACAACGGACGACGCAAAGCCACCGCCGAGCAACTGGGCATCTCCGAACGCACGCTCTATCGCAAAATAAAGGAATACGGTTTAGAATGACACGCAGAAGCCTTCCCTTCATCATCTCGCTCACGCTCTTGCTCGCCCTGACGGCTTGCAGCATCAGCTACAAGTTTACTGGCACGAGCATCAACTACGACCTCATCAAGACCATCCAAATCGACAAGATTGCCAACCGCGCGCCCTACGGCTGGGCCCCGATGGAGGCGATGCTCAACAACAAGTTGCAGGACGTTTACGCCAACCAAACAAGGCTGCGTCTGGTGAAACGAGGCGGCGATCTTCACGTTGCCGGCGAGATAGTCAGTTACGACCAGTACAACAAAGGCATCTCGGCCGACGGCTACGCTTCGCAAATCCAGCTGCGCATGACCGTCAACATTCGTTTCGAGAACAGCAAGACCAACCAGAAGTGGGAGAAGCAGTTTAGCGCAACGAGCCAGTACGACTCCACGCAGCAGCTCACCGCCGTACAGGAAAGCCTTGTCACAGAGATGGTCAACGACATCTGCGACCAGATATTCAACGCCACCGTTGCCGACTGGTAACGCCTCACAAGAAGAACACACCCACCACCCCGCATGGAAAACATAGCCGAGCTTATCAGCCACCCCGAAAAGTTGGACAAGGACACGCTCTACGAGTTGCGCGAACTCGTAGCGAAGTACCCGTACTATCAGGCGGCCCGGCTTCTGTTGCTCAAAAATCTCTTTCTCCTCCACGACCCGCTCTTCGGCGAGGAACTGCGGCGCGCCGCCCTCTTCCTGCCCGACCGCCGCGTGCTATTCCGCATGGTCGAGGGGAGCAACTACGAAATACAGCCCACGCCGCTCCACAAGGAGGAGGAACAAACGGCCAAAAAGGGCGACCGCACACAAACTCTCATCGACGATTTCCTGCGCACGTCGGCCGACACCGCACCCGAGGGGAGCGCCTCCGCACAACCGCACCGCAAGCCCACCGCCGCCGACGCAACGGGCGACTACGCAGCCTTCCTCTTACAGTTCGACGACGCTGAACCTCTGTCGCCGGCCTCTTCGCCCAGCGACACCGCACCCAACCGCAGCAGCGAACTCATCGACGACTTCATCGGGAAGAAAGGCGAACGCATACACTTGCAGGACGAACCGCAGTATATGCCCGACATCAGCAACGACGACGAAGAAACGGGCAACGGACAAGAGGACGGCTACCTCACCATGACGCTCGCGAAAATCTACATTAAGCAACAACGCTACGAAAAGGCACTCGAAATAATGCGCAAAGTAAACTTGAATAATCCGAAAAAAAGTACTTACTTTGCAGACCAAATCAGATTTCTCCAAAAGCTTATAGTAAATCAAAATCACGGGAAATCGTAAGCGCAACGCCGTTGCGAAAGACATCGAAACAATAAAAACAAACACATAGAAAGACATGTATTCAGTACTCGTAGTTTTAGCTGTGATAGTAGCCGTTCTGCTCACCTTCATCGTGCTCATTCAGGAGTCGAAGGGCGGCGGCTTGGCATCTAACTTCGCAGCCTCCAACCAAATTATGGGTGTACGCAAGACTACCGACGTGGTTGAAAAGGCCACTTGGACACTGGCCGCCGTGCTGGTGGTGCTTTCGGTAGCTACCATCTTCTTTGCTCCTCGCCAGAAGGACGTAGACACGGTAGTGACCAGCGCAGCTCCCGCCACCCCGACAGCCCCTGCGGCCGCCAATGGCTCATCAGCCGCTGCGCCCGCCGCATCTTCTGCCCCCGCTGGCAACGCCGCTCCCGCAAACAACTAAGCAGGGAAGGCTCAACCGCTTAAACGCACAAACTTGCATGTGCAGCTGACATGAGGTTACAAGTGTTCGGACACGTCTCCCGACGTTCCGCCCTTGCAACCTCATGTTTCTTTTTCGCCCTCGGCACTCCTTATATATGTATATTCTCATTTTCCTTTTCCTCTTCTTCCTCTCACAGGGCGACGCACTTGCTTACGGCCTCAGCCTTGTGTGCGGCCGCTACGTGGAGCCGCACAGGTGGCTCTTCGCCATTGTGCTTACGGCGGTCTTGTACGGACTGATGCGCTGGGGCTTGCGGCGACTGAGGGGGAAAGTGCATCCGGCGGCCGTGTGGACACTGGTTACATTCCTCGCCGTCACGATTGTCCACCTGCCGCTTGTCGGCGCGCTGCACCATGCCGCATTCTTCGCCGTGGGAGCAGTTGGTGTGGCAGTTGTCATTTATTGTGCCAAGCGTTTTCCCTCTACATTTAGCATGGGCAAAGACCAGCCCCTCGGTGTGCGTGCCATCCGCACGGTGCTGGCCGTGATAATCCTTGCGCTTTACGCCGAACTGGGCTGCGGCGTGACGGACATTCAGCACTACGAACTGCGGACGGCACAGGCTCTGCGTTCCAACCACCCGAAGCGGGCCTTCAACGTGGGCGAACAAGCCTACGCCACGTCGCCGCGCCTCTTCGCCATGCGCTGCTATCTGCTCGCCACGTCGGGGAAGCACCACATGGGCAACCGCCTCTTTGAACAGACCATTCCCTCGCAGGGCGGGGCGGCCAACCTGCTGCTGCCCACCGACGACAAGCAAAACATCCTCTTCCCTGCCGATTCGCTCTATGCTTTGCTCGGCGCTAAGCCCTGTCAGGGTGAGCGTGCGGTGGACTATTTCAGCCGTTGCGCCGAAAGGGCTTATGTCCAAAATGTCTCGGGGACAAAACTCTCACACGATGAGAAACGTCGTCAAACGGCTGCCTACAACTATTGCCTCGCGGCTCTTCTGCTCGAGCGCAATTTGACGGGCTTTGCCCAAGCTGCCGTGCGCTACTTCCCGGGCGAGGTACGCAAGGGACGCTTGCCGCGCTACTACGCACAGGCTTTCGTGCAATACAAACGGTCGACGGCCACGCCGCTTGCCCCCTATCGCGACAACAACACCGAGGCGAATTTTCAGGACTATTCCGACATGGGCGACACCATCCCCAACCTGCGCCGTCGTTCCAATATGCTGCGCCGCTCCTACGGCGAAACGTACTGGTGGTGGTACAGTTACGGCAAAAAATCTTGACCACACACGCATGAACAGTTTTCACATCTCCAAGGAGGAGGCACGCACAGCCCTGCTGCTCTGCCTCGTGCTGTTCGCCGCAACGGGCGTGAGCATTGCCCTCATGCGCTGCGGCGGACGGACTGACGACGATGCGCCTCTTAGCCCAAGCGACAAGGAACAGCTCCGCCAGCTCGAAGCGAGCGTCAAGGAGGACTCTCTGCACCGCCACGAGAAGTATGCCCCGGCGCAGTTGGCCAAGGAGCTTTTCGCTTTCGACCCCAACCACACGGACTCAGCCACACTGCGCCGCCTGGGACTGAGCGAGTGGCAGGTGGGCAACATGATGAAATACCGCCGGCGAGGCGGCCGTTGGCGCAGTGAGGACGACTTCCGCAGGCTCTACGGACTGACCGAGGAGGACTTCCGCCGTCTGCGTCCCTACATACGCATTGCGCCAGCCGATCGCCGTGCAGCCTACGTTCCTTTCGAACGCCCAGCGCGCTACGGCACGCCCAAGGGCGAAAAACCGGAGTACGAGCCGTCCGACAAGATGAAGGAGGGCGAAACGCTTGCCCTCAACGCCGCCGACACCACGGCCCTCAAAACCATCCCGGGCGTGGGCAGCTACTATGCCCGCAAAATTGTGAAGTACCGCGAACGCCTCGGTGGCTTCGTCTCGCTCTCGCAGGTCGACGAGGTCGAGGGCCTGCCGGCCGGCTGTTCCCGCTGGTTCACGCTCGACGAGGTGGCCGTGAGGAAAATACGCATCAACCACGCCTCGTTCAAAGAACTCGTCTCGCACCCCTACCTCAACTACGAGCAAACAAAGGATATCGTGAACCACATCCGCCAATACGGGCCAATTTCTTCGTGGCGCGACCTCCGGCTCTACAAGGAGTTCTCCGAGCAGGACTTCGCCCGGCTCGCTCCCTACTTCTCGTTCAACTGATTACTATCCCCCCTTGCCCCCATAAGCCGCAAAGCCATCGTGTCTTGCGGCTCTTTTCTTGCCGAAAATCACAGTGTTAACATCTTTTACCCCCCCTATTCGGTAAATTAACCTCTTGTTCCTATTTTTGCAGCGCAATAGTAGCGAACATTCACAACACATTAACACAAACACACACATGAAAAAGATTACCACGCTATGTGCCGTGGTGGCAATGGCTTTCTGCCAGATGCTCCCGGCCGGTGCACAGTCTGAGGTGCACATCACGTTTTCGCGAGGAGGTACAGACGCAAGCAGCGTCACCGTCAACGTAAAGGATGCCAGCGGCAACGCCATCGAAGGAGCTTCGGCCACGCTCGAAAGCGTACAGAAAGGCAGCGGACTTAACGTATTTACAGGACTGTCTACAACCACTCTGATGACTAGCAATAACTTGAATACAGACAAAGACGTTCTGTGCGCTGACTACGACAACAAGCAGAACGGCTTTACGCAATTCACTTTCAAGCTCCAAGGCTTAGACGATTATGCCTACCAAGATGCCGAGATGAAAGTGGCGACGTTGACCTCAAAAGGCATATACCAAGGACCAAATACACCCCGAGAGTACACCTTTCAAATGTGGAATACCAATGAAATCAGTGCTGACAACGCACTTTATACTCTAAATGTGACCACAAGCGGAAATCCATCTAGAGAAGGGAACGATAATACAAAGGCATATCAGCTCACAGGGAGTACAGTAAACTTCACCTCCAGTTCTAACCAATATCTCATCGTACGTTTAACGAGAACCGCTGCACTAGGTTGCTTCGCTGGTCTCCGCGAAATTACTCTCAAGCAGAAGACGTACACCGCCACTGCTACGCCAACCAACAACCTTGGCAACGTGGCTACGTTCAGCGCAGCGTACAACGTGACGTTCGACGACAACACAACGGCTTATATCGCTACGGAAAGCGCAGACAACAGCGTAACGCTGAGCAAACTCAATGGCAACGTGTTGAAGGCTAACGACGGTGCCATCCTCATTTCCACGGGTACGGAAATCACCGCCACGCCGACCTCTGCCGAAAGCTCCGACAGCCGCACAAACCTGCTCGTAGGCAGCGGCGATGCCACTAAGGAACTCACCGCCGGCAGCTACTACATTCTCAACAAGCAGAGCGAAAACGCCGTGTTCTCGCCCCTCGCTTCTTCAAACACCACGCTTGCAGCTAACAAGGCCGCGCTTGCCACTACTACGGGCAGCAGCAACGCCCTCAACATCCGCTTCGACGGCACAACGGGCATTGCCTCAGCCGCAAGCAGCATCAACGCCGCCACCAGCAGCCGCATCTACAACCTCCAAGGCCAAGCCGTAACGGGCAAACTCGCCAAGGGCGTTTACGTCATGGGCAGCAAGAAATTCATCGTAAAATAACGCACAAGCAACGACACTCATGAAAAAGACATATTCAGCTCCCGCGGCGCAAGCCGTGCTGTTCCACCTCGAAAGCGCCATGCTCACGGGCAGCGAAACCAAGACTGTTGACATAACCACGGGCGAAGTAGGCGCAAACACCTCGCTCTCGAACGACCGCGCCTGGAACGCCTCCAACTGGGCCGCTGCCGACGAGGACTAAGCCTCTCCCCCAGCCCATACCATAAAGAAGCCGTACGTACTCCCAATGTTTCGGGGTGCATGTACGGTTTCTTTTTTGTGTGGTAACGAGGGCTTACAGACTAAGGCTATCGGGGTTCATCAGGAAGTCGAAAAGGTTCAGCGTGAGGATGCCGTCTTCGTTGTGCCACGACCTCACGTTGTCCTTCACGATGATAATCTTTTTGAACGAATCATTGATGCGCTGCAAGGAGGCCATCTCTTATAACTTGAAGAGCAAGTACGATTTGCCGCAACGCCTAATGCCCGTCACAATCTTCACCAACCCGTTTTGCTTGCCGTTGATGAGTTGTTGCAGGTAGTAGTTTCTCTTTATTTGCATAACAGTCCTTTGCGCCGTTTTTTTGGCAATATTGCCACTTTTTCCGCGCAAATATAGCCACATCCAGTTATTCTGCGCCGATTTTTTG
>CAVLCM010000058.1:0-14153 GCA_963661625.1 bacterium | reverse complement strand
GACGAAGTCAAGAAATACTGGGTGAATGTATATTGTGCCACGGAGCGGAACTGAATGAAACGCCGTGGCGGTCTGATTAAGAAAGAGGTGGAGAACGCTTGCACATTCCCCACCTCAAATAGTTTCGGTTTATTAGAAAGGACTTATGCCTTCACGCGGTTCAGGTAAGAACCGTCGCGAGTGTCCACCTCAATCATTTCGCCCTCGTTGATGAAGAGAGGCACGCGGATTTCCACGCCCGATTCGAGTTTAGCGGGCTTAGTAGCGTTGGTGGCAGTGTCGCCCTTGAGGCCCGGTTCCGTGTAAACCACCTTCAAGTGGGTCTTCACGGGCATTTCGGCAAAGAGGATAGTCTCCGTAGAGGCATCGCTCACTACTTCGCACACGTCGCCTTCCTTCATGAAGTCAACGCCAGTGATAAGGTCACGGTCGATAACCACGTCGTCCCAAGTTTCCTGGTTGAGGAAGTGGAACTGGTCGCCCTCAGCGTAGGAGTACTGGAAGGGACGGCGTTCTACGCGCACGTCCTCGAGAGCTTCGCCGATGTTGAAACGACGTTCGAGCACGCGGCCCGTCACTACGTCCTTCAACGTGGTACGCATAATGGTGTTGCCTTTACCGGGCTTAACGTGGAGGAAGTCGATGCAAAAGTAGAGTTTGCCGTCAAGGCGGATACATGTACCCTTCTTGATGTCTTGTGATTTAATCATTGGTAGATGAATTATTCGTTTTGTTGTATATGTGCGTGCAAAATTACGACTTTTTTCGGAACATTCCGCCTGCGGCACGTTTGGAGGCACTTGGAGGCGGTGTCTGTCCGTTGGGCTTAGTACACCTCGACGTACGAGGCGAGGCGCTTGGCTTTGTCGCGCACTTGGTCGAGGTCGGCATCGAGCGGTGCGTTGCACACCACTACGCCCATGCGGCGGTTGACGCGCGTGGTGGGTTTGCCGAAGATGCGGATGTCGGCATCCTCCTCACAGGTGCGTTCCAGTCCGCGGTATTGCGGCTGTTCTTCGCTGGCGATGGGGGAAAGGATAACTGCACTCGCACCGATGCGCATCTGCTTGACGCAGGGGATGGGCAGACCGAGGACTGCGCGCAGGTGAAGTTCAAATTCGTTGAAATTCTGCGTGCCGGCAAGCGTCACCATACCTGTGTCGTGGGGGCGCGGCGAGAGTTCGGAGAAATATACGCCATCCTTGTGGCTCAGGAAGAACTCCACGCCCCAGATGCCGGCACCCGTCAAGGCACGCGTCACCTTTTCGGCCATCCGTTGCGCTTCGGCAAGGTGTTCAGGGGCAATGTGCGCCGGCTGGAAGCTTTCGCGGTAGTCGCCTCCCTTTTGCACGTGGCCAATGGGCGGACAGAAGAGCGTCGGGCCGTCCTTCTGCGTCACTGTGAGCAGGGTGATTTCGCTGTCGAAGTGGATAAACTCCTCAATAATCACTTCGGCAATGTCGCCGCGGCTTCCCTCCATAGCGTACTGCCAGGCTTGGTGCAAATCGTCCTCGCTTTTGACGAGCGACTGCCCTTTGCCCGACGACGACATTAGGGGTTTCACAACGCAGGGAAAACCAATCTCCTTGGAGTGCGTTACGAGTTCGTCGTATGACGTGGCATAGAAATACTTTGCCGTTTTCAGTCCCAGTTCCTTGGCGGCCAAGTCTCGAATGGCCTTGCGGTTCATCGTGATATTCACGGCACGAGCCGAAGGAACTACCTGTATGCCCTCCTGCTCAAAGTGGTAGAGGCGTTCGGTACGTATTGCCTCAATCTCGGGTACGATGAGGTCGGGGCGATGCTTCTCCACGGCGCGTTCGAGGGCCTCGCCGTCGAGCATGGAGAACACCTCAAACTCATCGGCCACCTGCATGGCCGGCGCACCCGGATAGGAATCGCAAGCAATGACGTGTTGACCTAAACGTTGGGCGGCAATGGTGAACTCTTTACCCAGTTCGCCCGAACCAAGAAGCAATATCTTTTTCATTTTTCCGTAAGAAAGTGGTTTGACTGCGTTTGTGTAGCGGTTCTCCCCATCCGACACGTGAGAACCGCGCCCATAGTGCGGCAAGACAAAGTTACGTTTTCTTTTAATGGCGGCACGCATTCTGCTCAAAGAAAGCGTTGAACGCCAACCGCAAAGTACAATTTAGGCAAGGCACGGGCGTGAAAAAGAAAATAATTTCGGAAATTTGCAAACCCTCACCAGCAACCACAGCACAGACCCAAAGCATGGACATATCGGCAGAAGAACGTTGGCAAAAGAGCTTGCAAACCATCAAACAGCACATACCGAGCGAACAATACGTCGCTTGGTTTGAGCCGTTGCAGTTTGTCAGCCTCGTCGACGGCGTGCTGCGCGTGGGGGTGCCGACCCGCTACTTCATAGAATACTTTGACCAGCACTGCGCTGCCTACCTTATGCAAGCGGTGCAAGCCCAGGTGGGCGCAAGCCTCAGCCTGAAATACGTCATTGCCCCGGCACCGGCGGCCAACGTCGCCCCCGAACCGCTAATCCAGACAACTGCCCCTGCCGAAAAGCAGCAGAAACTCAACCAGCGCAACACGTTCGTTTCGCCCCAACAACAGGTGAAGCCCGTGGCGTTCGACTCGCAACTCAACCCGTCGTACCGCTTCGAAAATTTCGTGGAGGGCGAGAGCAACCGCCTGTCGCGGAGCGTGGCCCTGAGCATCTGCGAAAATCCCGGCAAGAGCACGTTCAACCCCTTCTTCCTCTACGGTCCGAGCGGCGTGGGCAAAACACACCTCGTCAACGCTATCGGCGTGCGTATCAAAGAACTCTATCCTGAGAAACGAGTTCTTTTTGTTTCGGCACAGGTATTCAAGACACAATATACTGACTCTGTACGCTACAACACACTAAACGACTTCATCAACTTCTACCAGTCCATTGAGGTGCTGATAATCGACGACATACAGGGCATCACCACGTCGAAGACGCAGATGGCCTTCTTCCACGTGTTCAACCATTTGCAGCAAAACAACCGCCAAATCATCCTCACCTGCGACCGTCCACCCGTGCTATTCGAGGGCATTGAGGACCGCATGCTCACGCGCTTCAAGTGGGGCATTGTAGTGGAGATGGAAAAGCCCGACACAAAATTGCGCCGCGACATCCTCGTGTCGAAGATACGCCGCGACGGTTTGCAGGAGGCTATCCCCACCGACGTGGTGCAGTATATCGCGCAAAACGTGGAAAGCAGCGTGCGCGAGTTGGAGGGCATAGTCAACTCCCTGATGCTCTACTCCGTGGTGGACAACTGCGAGGTTGACCTCGCCCTGACGCAGCGCGTGGTGGCGCGCGCCGTGAACCTTGAAAAGAAGGAACTCACGCCCGACGACATTCTCTCGGCCGTATGCCAGCACTACGGCGTGAAGCAAAAAGACCTTGTGTCGAAAAGCCGCAAGCAGCAGTTTGCCCTACCACGCCAGCTCGCCATGTACCTCGTGCAGAAATACACCGACACGAGCGCGAGCCAAATAGGCCGCCTCATCGGCAAACGCGACCACAGCACCGTGCTACACGCCTGCAACAAAATATCGGGCCTAATCGCCACCGACAAAACCTTCCGCCGCGAGGTAGAAGAACTCGAGGGCGTGCTGAAATAGCCTTCGCCCCAACAATCACAACCCGACACTGACACTCCTATATTATATATATGTCGATACTCGCACACAAGAAAGCGGCTTACCACACACTGGGCTGCAAGCTCAACTTTGCGGAAACATCGTCGCTGCGCGACTTGCTCGAACGCGAGGGCGTGCAGACGGCGCAGAAAGGCGAAAAGGCCGACCTCTGCTTCGTGAACACCTGTTCCGTAACCGACGTGGCCGACCACAAATGCCGCCAAGCCATACACCGCTTTACACGCGAACACCCCGGAGCCTTTGTGGTGGTAATGGGCTGCTACGCCCAGCTCAAAGCCAATGAGATAGCCACTTTCCCAGGCGTGGACCTTGTGCTGGGAATGGAGCAGAAGGGCGACGTGCTTCGCTACGTGGAGGAACGGATGCTGCAAAAGCAAGCCCTCGACGGCGGCGACGCATGCCACGAGGCCATCAGTGTGCCGACGAAGGACATCCGCACGTTCGTGCCGTCTTGCTCACGCGGCGACCGTACGCGCTATTTTCTCAAAGTGCAGGACGGCTGCAACTACTACTGCACCTACTGCACCATACCCATTGCCCGCGGACGTTCACGCAACGGCAGCATCGCCTCGCTCGTGGAGCAGGCTCAGCAGGTAGCAGCCGAGGGCGGACGCGAAATTGTGTTGACGGGCGTGAACACGGGCGACTTCGGACGGTCGACGGGCGAAACGTTCCTGCAACTCATCGAGGCTCTCGACCGGGTGGAGGGTATTGAGCGCTACCGCATTTCGAGCATTGAGCCGAACTTGCTCACCGGCGAGATCATCGACTTTTGCGCCCGTTCGCGCGCCTTCATGCCCCACTTTCACATTCCCCTGCAATGCGGTTCGGACACGGTGCTGAAATATATGCACCGCCACTACGACACGGCATTATTCGCGCAAAAGATAGCCCGCATACGCCAAGCAATGCCCGATGCGTTTATCGGTGTAGACGTGATTGTGGGTATGCGCGGCGAGACGGACGAACTCTTTGAGGAGAGCTACCGCTTCATTGAGGGACTCGACATTTCGCAACTTCACGTGTTCAGTTACAGCGAGCGACCGGGGACGAAGGCCCTTGAAATACCTCACGTTGTCACGCCGCAAGCCAAGCACGCCCGCAGTCAGCGGCTCCTGGCCCTATCGGAGGAGAAGCGCAAAGGCTTCTACGCCCGTTTCAGCGGCACAAGCCGCCCGGTGCTATGGGAACACGCCCATGACGGTGCGCTGATGCAGGGATTTACCGACAACTACATCCGCGTACAGCAAAAGGCTGGTACCACGCCTACCGACAACAGCATAACTCTCGCCGCCCTTGGCGAGTTTACCGCCGACGGCGAGTGCTTGCAAGAACAATAAACGCCGTTGCGCCTTACTCCAACTTCTCCCTCCCGAAGCCCTATGATTAGAACCGACAAAATAGCAGTGGTTATCCTCAACTGGAACGGCTGCGACATGATGCGCCGCTTCCTGCCCTCCGTGGTGGAGCACTCCGCCCCCGAGGGTTGCGTGATTGTGGCGGACAACGGTTCGACGGACAACTCCCTGGCGATGCTCACCGAGGAGTTTCCCACGGTAAAACAGTTGCCGCTCGACCGCAACTACGGGTTTGCCGAGGGCTACAACCAAGCGTTGCGACAGATTGACGCGCCTTATTACCTGCTGCTCAACTCCGACGTAGAGGTCACGCCGCACTGGCTCAGTCCACTGATTGCCTTCATGGAAAGTCACCCCGAGGCGGCAGCGTGCCAACCGAAACTTTTGGCGGAGCGCAACCGGAAGATGTTTGAATACGCCGGTGCGGCCGGGGGCTTCATCGACCGCTACGGATATCCCTTCTGCCGCGGCCGCATATTCAGCGACGTGGAGGAAGACCGTGGGCAGTACGACACGCCGACCCCGCTGCTCTGGGGCACGGGGGCTGCTCTGCTCATCCGCCAAAGCGACTGGCAACAGAGCGGTGGACTGGACGGACGCTTCTTCGCCCACATGGAGGAGATTGACCTCTGTTGGCGACTTCGCTGCCGCGGGCGCGAAGTGTGGTGCGTACCCGAGAGCGTAGCCTACCACGTGGGCGGCGGAACCTTGGAGGCCGGCAATCCGCGCAAGACGTTCCTCAACTTCCGCAACAATCTGCTGATGCTCTACAAGAACTTGCCGCAGGAAGAACTGCGGAGCGTGATGCGCACACGCACATGGCTCGACTACGTGGCGGCGACGAAATTTCTCCTCACGGGCGACTGGGCAAATTTCCGTGCCGTATTGAGTGCACGCAGGGAGTACCGCCGCATGCGTCCCGACTTCGAGGCCGACCGCCAGCACAACCTCCAACTCGCCGTGGACGGCGGACGGAACCTCCCCGAACGCATTCAGCGCAGCCTCCTTTTCCTCTATTATATAAAAGGAGTAAAGCGTTTCAACCAACTGTCCCAATAAACAGTTCCGAGGCCGTTTTCTCGTACAACAATACGCAGAGAGCGCAAAAGCGATAAGTGCTTTTGCGCTCTCTGCGTATTGTTTTGTTGAGCTTGCGCCCCTGCCATTCAGTTAAGCGTCCGGGCGTTCGCAGCGGTCATTGCCACGGCACGGGCAAGGGTTTCGTTTTTGCCGTCCTTTGCGCAAAGCCTTGCGAAGGCGCGCAGGAAGGTCAAGGTCTCCGCTTTGGGAGAAGGAGTGTCGAGGGTAGAATGCGTCATAGGCTCTTTCTGGTTTTATGCCTATATAACGCACACGCAGGCCGTTTAGTACACGAAGGGGAAAAGATTTACGTTTTCGGTCTACTCTACCACAAGACTGATCTGCCGTTTCTCGGCCATGCGCCGCATATTAGACACGCCGTAGCGGAAACGTCCCAGCGCCGTATTGATACTTACGCCCGTCGTTTCGGCAATTTCCTTGAAACTCATCTCTTGATAGATGCGCATAAACACCACGTCGCGTTGTTCCTTGGGGAGAAGGTCCATGAGAGTGCGCACGTCGCGCAGCACCTGCTCGTTGTTGAGCTGATCCTCACGGTTGAGTTCGAGCAGACCGCGAACACCGTTCCATCCGTCCTCGCTCTCGTCCTTATAGACAAGGGCTTCATTGTTCTCAAACCTCACCTGGTCGATGAGCAGATTGTGGGCAATGCGCGTCAGCCAATAGTAGAAGCGGCACGACTCGCGGTATGCGCCCTTTTGCAAGGCCACGATGGCCCGGACGAACGTTTCCTGAAAAAGGTCGTCCGCCAAGTCACGGTTTTTTACGTAAAAAAGGATGTAGGAATAGAGTTTGTCCTGATAACGAAACAAGAGCTCGTCAAAAGCTTCGTTTTGACCAGCTATATACAACGACACCAATTGCTCATCGGCAACCGCCTTGTAATTTGCCATTACTCTTTTGTTTTATTGATTAAGAAGTAATGTCTTTCCTATAGGCTTGCTGTGTTTTAGTTTGTTTATCGTTTGCAAATATAGGTGTTCTTGCCAAAAAAGCAAAACTCCCGACGCGAAACCAAGCCCATGCAGCACCTGATGCGACAAAAGCGTGCAACGGCAGAGCAAGCGGATAGCAAATAAAGTAGTACTTTTGCCACGCTTCACGGATGTGCTGCCGCGGAGCAAACAGTTTTCAGACATGAAAGGAACTACAGAACACAATACGTCCGTCCCCTCTGGCGACAACAGCGGCAAGCAACTCCGCGCCACGGGACTGCCCCAAAGCGAAAGTTATACCACCAACATTCCCCCACGGCTGCCCGAAGGCTATTCTTACAGCCAGGCAAGCAATTCGGAGGAAGAACCGCTTGCAAACGACGCAAACGTTGCGCCATCAGCAGTTTCCGACACCGAAGCGGACTTCATCTCCACGCCCCTGCGTTCGGGCGAAACGGTGAACCACACCGCCGGGCGAGCGCAAAAGCCGCAAGAACCGAAAAGGCGCAAGGGCTGCCGCATGAAGCGCATCGCTTGGAGCATCGTGCTGGTTGTGTTCATCCTCGCCTCTGGCGCAGCGTTCCACTTCTGGGGCGGCATTCCCGAATCGTGGCGCAGGGACGAACCGCAGCCCGTTGTGGCGGCCGACACCCTGCCACGCAAGGTGCAGCCAAAGCCTCAGCCCGTCGATACAACGACACAAGTTGTCAGCCCCGAGGACAGCATGCGCATACAGGATTCTATTCGCCACGCACGTTGGCTCTATTGGCAACGGCACAGACGCAACGCTCCGCAAGCGGAAGAAGCGCAAGAGCAGTCCGCATCTCCTGCCACAGAAACGTCCGATGAGGGCGCATCGCACACCGTCAAGCACACTCCCGACAGCGTGCGCTAAACGCATCGCCCTTTCCATCCATTCTCTATGTCCAACGACAAAGCCCCCTCCTCACTCAAAGAAAAAACCGCCAACGGCCTGCTTTGGGGCAGCATCAACAGCGGCGCGCAACAGGCACTCAACCTGGTGTTCGGCATATTCCTGGCCCGCTTGCTCTCGCCGGCGGACTACGGCATGGTGGGTATGCTCACCATCTTCTCGCTCATTGCCTCCACCTTGCAGGAAAGCGGGTTCATATCGGGACTTAACCGCAAAAAGAATGTCTGCGCGGCCGACTACAACGCCGTTTTTTGGTTCAACGTCATTTGCAGCGTGAGCATCTACGTACTGCTCTTTTTCGCCGCCCCATTGATTGCCGCATGGTTCCGTCAGCCAGTGCTTGTGCCGCTGGCCCGTCTGTCATTCCTCAGTTTTGTGATTTCCTCACTCAACACCGCACCACGCGCATGGCTATTTCGCAACATGCGAGTCCGCGAAACGGCCATCCTGTCCCTTGCCGCGCTCGTCGTGTCGGGCGTGTCGGGCGTTTGCCTTGCGTGGAACGGTTTTGCTTATTGGGGCATAGCCATCCAAAACCTGCTGTTCTGCGCCATGCTCACCGTGGGCAGTTGGTGGTTTGCTGAGTGGCGGCCGTCGTGGCACATTGACCTCCGTCCGTTGCGCGGCATGATTGGGTTTAGCTCAAAACTCCTTGCCACGAACATCTTTACACACATCAACAACAACCTTTTCAGTCTGTTCTTCGGCCGTCTCTACGGCGAGAAGGAAGTGGGTTACTACAACCAGGCCAATAAGTGGACAGGCATGGGGCATAGTACGCTCACGGGCATGATATGGAGCGTGACGCAACCGCTCTTCGCCCGCCTCGACGAAGGCGACACGGAGCGCATGCAACGGGTGTTTCGCAAAATGCTCCGTCTCACGGCGTTCTTGTCCTGCCCGGCTCTCTTCGGGCTGGCTCTTGTTGCCCCGGAGTTCATCACCCTCGCCATCACGGACAAGTGGTTGCCCAGCGCGCATCTCATGCAGTTGCTCTGTATCGGCGGAGCGTTTATACCAATCGCCTCGCTCTATTCCAACTTCCTCGTGAGCCAAGGACGGAGCAACGTGTACATGTGGAACACCGTGGCGCTCTGCCTCGTACAAATGGTTCTGCTCGTGGCGTTCCACCCCTTCGGCATCACAGCCATGGTAGTGGCCTACATCACCGCCAACACGCTTTGGCTCTTCGTTTGGCACGGGTTTGTGCATCGTCTCATCGGCCTTAGCCTCCTCAACGCCCTGCGCGACGTTCTGCCGTTCGTTGGGCTCGCAGCCGCTGCAATGGCCGTAAGCTGGGGAGCGGCGCAATGGCTGGTGCAGAACATTTATTTGAGTTTGATAGTAAAAGTTATAGTCGCTGCGAGCGTCTATGTACTATCTTTGCGGCTGTTAGGTGCAGCTATTCTGAATGAGTGCCTCGACTTTGTGCGGTCGAAAGTGCCCTTTCTGCGCCCACGCAAACATTAACCCATAAAAAGAGAACCCGTATGTATTTCATATTGTTCATTGTCATTGCGCTGGTAAGTTACTTTGTGCAGAGCAACCTGCAGGCTAAGTTTAAGAAGTACTCCAAAGTGCCTCTCGCATCGGGCCTGACGGGCCGCGAGGTGGCGGAACGGATGCTCCATGACAACGGCATTTACAACGTCAAGGTGACGAGTGTCGACGGTTTCCTTACCGACCACTACAACCCGGCTAACCAAACGGTCAACCTCTCGCCGGGCGTGTACAACAGCAATTCCGTGGCGGCCGCTGCCGTGGCAGCTCACGAGTGCGGCCACGCCGTGCAGCACGCACAGGCTTACGCACCGCTCAAACTCCGTTCGGCATTGGTGCCGGTGGTACAGTTTGCCTCGTCGTGGGTGCAGTGGGTACTCTTGGCCGGCATTCTGTTGGTACAGACCATGCCTTCGATTATGCTCATCGGCATTGCGCTTTTCGCCATGACTACGTTGTTCAGCTTTGTAACGCTCCCGGTAGAAATCGACGCGTCGCGCCGCGCCACGGCTTGGCTGCAACGTGCCGGCCTCACCTCCGCTCGCGACCACGGCATGGCAGTTTCGGCCCTTCGCTCAGCGGCTTATACCTACGTAGTAGCTGCTCTCGCATCGCTCGCTACGCTCGTTTACTACATCTTGATATTCACCGGCAGCTCGCGCGACGAGTAATGTGCAATAGCCCAGGCAACCAGAATTAGGCCAATCTGAAAATGCCTGACAGAGCATTCAAAAGGAATGCGTAACTTTGCGCCGTGGAATGTCGCCAGTTTGGCGCGTCCAGAGTACTTGAAACCTCGTAAAAAACAAGAACCGCACGTTTATGCACAACGTTTCCCACGATGCGCTTTCGCATGAGCCGAAGGTGCGCGCCGTAGTGAGCATACCCTTTATGCTGCTGGGTATACTCTTTTGTATTTGTCTGATTGCAGCCAATCTCCTTGAAACAAAACAAGTGGCGATAGGGCCTGTGGAACTGACCGCCGGACTTATCGTCTTTCCCGTGTCGTACATCATCAACGACTGCATGGTTGAGGTGTGGGGCTACCGCCGGGCGCGCCTTATCATTTGGCTGGGCTTTGCCATGAACTTTCTGTTCGTCATCTTCGGAGCGGTGGCCGATGCCCTGCCCGGGGCGAGCTATTGGAATGGCGAGGAGGGTTTTCACGCCCTTTTCGGCTTGGCTCCGCGCATCTGCGCTGCTTCGTTCGCGGCGTTCCTCGTTGGGTCGTTCCTCAACGCCTACGTGATGAGCCGCATGAAACTGAGCGACCCTACGGGCAAACGATTTTCCCTGCGCGCCGTAGCCTCAACCGTGGCAGGCGAAGCGGCCGATTCGCTCATATTCTTTCCCCTTGCCCTTGGCGGCGTGGTGCCTTGGAGCGTCATGCCCCTACTTATGCTCAACCAAGTGGTGCTGAAAACGGCCTACGAGATTGTCGCCCTGCCGATTACCGTCCGCGTGGTGCGTTTTCTGAAACGCCACGAGGGTGAGGACGTGCGCGACGAGGGTATATCGTACAGCATCTGGCGCATTTTCGATTTGTAGCAAACACACATCACCATGACACATACTCACCATTTCCCCATCGACGGGGAGAAAATCCACGAGAAGGCCCTCGTGGTTTACAGCGGCGGACAGGACTCCACCACCTGTCTGTTTTGGGCGAAGAAGCACTTCGACGAAGTGTACGCCTTGAGTTTCACTTACGGCCAGAAGCACGTTCACGAGGTTGACCTCGCCCGCAGCATCGCCAACGAGGCAGGTGTGCATTTCCACCAGATGGACGCATCGTTCATCAGCACGCTGGCGAGCAATTCACTCACAGACCAGTCCATCGTGATGGACCAGGAGAAGCCCGCAGACGGCCCTCCCAACACATTTGTACCGGGACGCAACCTTTTCTTCCTGAGCATTGCGGCAGTGTTTGCTCGCGAGCACGGCATACGCCACATGGTGACGGGCGTGTCGCAGACCGACTTCTCGGGCTACCCCGACTGCCGCGACTCGTTCATCCGTTCGCTCAACGTAACGCTCAACCTGGCCATGGAGGAACAGTTTGTCATCCACACGCCCCTGATGTGGATCGACAAGTGCGAGACGTGGGCCTTGGCGGATGAATTGGGCGTACTCGACCTTGTGCGCCACCGCACGCTCACCTGCTACAACGGCGTGCAGGGCGACGGCTGTGGGCACTGCCCTGCCTGCAAACTGCGCCGCGAGGGGTTGGAAGAATATCTTGAACTGAAAGCATCGAAACAATAACACCACTGCACTTATGCGCGACGACCTGCAACTCAACGCCCTCGGGCGAAAAACGGAATACGCCTCGGACTATGCCCCCGAGGTACTCGAAACATTCGTGAACAAGCACCCCGGCAACGACTACTGGGTGCGCTTCAACTGCCCGGAGTTTACCAGTCTCTGCCCCATCACTGGTCAGCCTGACTTTGCCGAAATACGCATTTCCTACATCCCCGACCATCTGATGGTGGAGAGCAAAAGCCTGAAACTCTATCTTTTCAGCTTCCGCAACCACGGCGACTTCCACGAAGACTGCGTGAACATCATCATGAAAGACCTCATCCGCCTCATGAACCCCAAGTACATCGAGGTGACGGGCTTGTTCACGCCGCGCGGAGGCATCAGCATCTATCCCTACGCCAACTACGGACGCAAAGGAACTAAGTTTGAGCAACTGGCAGACTACCGTTTGCAGCAACACGACCTTTAACCACTTCTCCCCCACCCCACCCGAACATACAACATGGTATCAATCGACGGACTCGCCGTGGAATTTGGCGGCACAACGCTTTTCAGCGACATTTCATTTGTCATCAACGAACACGACCGCATCGCCCTCATGGGCAAGAACGGCGCAGGCAAAAGCACACTGCTCAAAATATTGGCCGGCGTACGCAAACCTACGCGCGGAGCAGTCTCTGCCCCCAAAGACACTGTGATAGCCTACCTGCCGCAGCACCTCATGACGGAGGACGGACGCACCGTGTTCGAAGAGGCCAGCCAGGCCTTTTCGCACCTGCACGACATGCAGGCGCACCTCGACGACCTCAACCGCCAACTCACGGAGCGCACCGACTACGAGAGCGAGGAATACATGGCACTCATCGAGGAGGTGTCGACACTCAGCGAGAAGTTCTACGCCATCGACATGACGCACTTCGAGGAAGACGTGGAGAAAACGCTGCTCGGCTTGGGCTTTGAACGGACCGACTTCGACCGCCAAACGAGTGAGTTCTCGGGCGGTTGGCGTATGCGCATCGAAC
Organism: bacterium; assembly: GCA_963661625.1. Lineage (GTDB taxonomy): Bacteria > Bacteroidota > Bacteroidia > Bacteroidales > Bacteroidaceae > Alloprevotella. The sequence goes on along the minus strand of CAVLCM010000058.1, from coordinate 1,366 downwards.
TGGCGAAGATGCTTCTGCAAAATCCCGACGTGCTACTGCTCGACGAACCGACGAACCACCTCGACATTGAAAGTATAGGTTGGCTCGAAGACTTCTTGGTGACCAACAACAAGGCCGTGGTTGTCATCAGCCACGACCGTCGTTTTGTTGACAACATCACCACGCGCACCATCGAGGTGACGATGGGCCGCATCTACGACTACAAGGTGAACTACTCCCACTATTTGCAACTGCGTGCCGAGCGACGCGAGCAGCAGCAGAAGCAGTATGAGGAGCAGCAGAAGATGATTCAGGAAACGAAGGACTTTATCGAGCGTTTCAAAGGCACATACTCCAAAACGTTCCAAGTACAGAGCCGCGTCAAGATGCTCGAGAAACTGGAATTGGTCGAGGTGGACGAAGTAGACAGTTCGGCCCTGCGCCTCAAATTTCCCCCTGCGCCCCGCAGCGGCCAGTACCCCGTTGTGGGCGAAGGTGTGGGCAAGGCCTTCGACGGGAAGCAGATATTCCGAAACGCCAACTTCACCATCGAACGCGGCGACAAAGTGGCCTTTGTTGGGCGAAACGGCGAGGGTAAGTCCACGCTGGTAAAATGTATCATGGGCCAACTCGAACACGAGGGAAAACTCACGCTGGGACACAACGTGCAGATAGGCTACTTCGCCCAAAACCAGGCCTCGCTGCTCGATGGCGAACTGACTGTGTTCCAGACCATTGACGACGTGGCCAAAGGCGATATCCGCAACAAGATACGCGACCTTCTCGGCGCATTTATGTTTGGCGGCGAGGCCAGCACCAAGAAAGTCAAGGTGCTGTCTGGCGGTGAGCGCACCCGCTTGGCTCTGCTCAAACTGCTGCTCGAACCCGTCAACCTGCTTATTCTCGACGAACCCACCAACCACCTCGACCTGCGCACAAAGGACGTACTGAAACAGGCTCTGACCGACTTCGACGGCACGCTTATCTGCGTGAGCCACGACCGCGACTTTCTCGATGGCCTTGTGAGCCGCGTTTACGAGTTTGGGGGCGGCAAAGTCACCGAGCATCTCTGCGGAATCTACGAGTTCCTCGAAAAGAAAAAGATGGACGAGCTGCAAGAATTGGAACGGAAGCGCTGATGCGCCCCGGCTTGTTTTTCGTTGACGTATTCTGCAAGAAACAAAAAAGAACACACCGACGGCCACGCCCACACGGCCTGCGCTACGACGCATGGCCTGACTTCATCGCTTTTTTGCACCACCAAATGGCGCATATTGAAAATCAACGAGTTACGCATTCTTATAGGGTGACTTTGGCTGCCGCAAACGAAGAACTCGAAGAAGGCTTCATCTAACGACGTACGTCCACCCTCTTTAATGACGTACGT
>CAVLCM010000057.1:0-14372 GCA_963661625.1 bacterium | reverse complement strand
GTCGTTAGATGAAGCCTTCTTCGAGTAATACGTAACTCGTTGATTTTCAATATACACCATTTGATGGTACAAAAAAGTGATGAAGTCAGGAAAAAGGCGCGACAACCATCAGGCCGCCGCGCCACAACAAACGCTCATCCCTTTCAAGGGAGAATGGGTACAGAATTGGACTTTTAACCCACAGTATACTGCGAGGGAATCGGGGGCATGGCCCCGTGCTGCGTACATACGTAGGCACTCACTTCAACCGCCAACTTGTGAGCCTCAGCCACGCTCTTGCCGCTCAGCACAGAGGCACAGAAGCTGCCCGTAAACGAGTCGCCCGCACCAACGGTGTCGGCCACTTCAACGTGAGGCGTTTCCTGGAAAGAGAGATTGCCCGGGGAGAACACGTAACTGCCGTTTACGCCGCAGGTCAGCACTATCATGTCGAGGTTGTACTTGCCGAGGATGAGCCAGCACTTGTTTTCGATGTCGAGACCGGCATAGCCGAAGAGGCGACCGAGCGTAACGAGTTCTTCGTCGTTAATCTTCAACACATTGCAACGCTTCAGGCTCTCGCATATCACTTCCTTATTATAGAAGGACTGACGCAGGTTGATATCAAAGATGCGGAGGCAGTCCTTGGGCGTGTTGTCGAGAAACTGATAAATCATCTCGCGGCTCACCTCGCTGCGCTGCGCCAATGAGCCCCAGCATACGGCTTTGCTGTGCTGCGCAATGCGTTTCATCTCAGGGGTGAAGGGAATGTTGTCCCAAGCCACGCCCTGCTTGATTTCGTAAGCCGGCACGCCTTGGTCGTCGAGCGTCACCTGCACCGTGCCGGTGGGGAGATCAAGGCGGGGAAGTTCGTAGTTAAGTTTCTTCTCGTCGAGTTGGCGAAGCGTTTCGTCACCCAGCTCGTCGTTTCCGATGGCACTGACCGTCACGGAGTTGAGGCCGAACTGCCCGGCGTGATAGGCAAAGTTTGCTGGCGCACCGCCGAGCTTCGCGCCTGTGGGGAATACATCCCAAAGAATTTCACCAAGTCCTACAACGTAGTCGGTATCGAGTTTGTTCATGATTTTGTTCAAGGTTAATGTTTAACGCAACGAATGTACGAAAAAAGGTAGAGTACGCCTACGGCCATTACAGCCACTGCGCCGTTTTGCCCTGCTTGGTCACTGGCCAATCCCATGATTAGTGGGAAGACCGTTCCACCGAAGAGGCCCATAATCATCAGTCCGCTCACTTCGTTCTGGCGGTTGGGCAACGACAGGAGGGCTTGCGAAAGCACCATGGAGAACACGTTGGAGTTGCCGTAGCCAACGAGGGCGATGGCGGTATATATCATCCATTGGCTCTCGCCGAAGAACATGCCCACCATACTCAATGCCATGAGGACAATGCTAAACGTGAAGAAGGCGCGGGTGGGTACAAAGCGCAGGATAAGCGAACCCGTGAGGCAGCCCACTGTGCGGAAGATGAAGTAGAGCGACGTGGCAAAGGCGGCGTCGTTGAGCGACCAGTGCAGGCGTTCGATGAGCAACTTAGGGGCAGTAGTGTTGGTACCCACGTCGATGCCCACGTGGCACATGATGCCAAGGAACGAGAACAGCACGAGTGGCGTTTTCAACAGTTTGAGGCAGTCGACGATGCTACTTGAAGCCCCCGTGGACTGCTCCTCTTCTATAGGAGTGAACAGAAGGAGTAGCGAGGCGGCTACGCCAACCACAAAATAGATGACGAACAGCACGCGCCAGTTGAGTCCGAATGAGGGAATGACCGCCGTTGCGCCCCACATGGCGAGGTAGGGAGCGAGGAACGAGGCAATGGCCTTGACAAACTGTCCGAAGGTGAGAGCCGAGGCAAGGTTGCCACCTTTCAGCACGGCGGCGATGAGCGGATTGAGCGACGTTTGCATCAATGCGTTGCCTATGCCCAAGAGCGAGAACGACAGGAGCATCACAGTGTAGTTTTCGCCAAAAACGGGGATAAGCAGCGAAACGACTGTCACGACAAGCGAAAGCAACACGGTGCGCTTGCGGCCGATGCGGTTCATAAGCATGCCCGTAGGCACAGCGAATATAAGGAACCAGAAGAACACCAGCGAGGGGAACAGGTTGGCCTGAGTGTCGGTGAGATGGAGGTCGGCCTTGACGTAGTTGGAGGCGATGCCCACAAGGTCTACGAAGCCCATGGCGAAGAAGCACAGCATCACGGAGATGAGTGCGAGTTTTTGGGGTTTCATCGTAAGAGTGAAATGCAGGTTAGTAAGAATGTTTAGCATAAGGGTGATTGTCCGCTGCGGACACGCCCGCCGTGCGGACAATCACCTTTGAATGGTTCGTGCGCCTTAGAGCGACAGCGTGTGGAGTTTGACGTTGGCAAACTTAGCCTTGCCGCCTTCGCTGTAGAATTTGAGCGACGAATAAGGCTCAGTGGGGAACACGAGGTTGGTCATGGCGATGCGGCCACCATCAACGAAGATTTCCACGGAACACTTGTCAACAAACACCTGCACGTGGTACGTCTTTCCCTCACAGAGGCTGAGCGGCCCCCAAGTGCCGAGGGCAAAGTCGTTCTTGTAGTTCACGCAATTACGCTTGTTGGAGGGAGCGGTGTCGCGGTGGTGTTCGTTGTAATTCTTCTCAATGTCGTGAAGCACGGCGTAGTTGCCAAAGTCCGTCAAGCCGCTCTCTGTGCGGTCCATCACGACGCGTCCCTGCTTCATGTCGAAGTAGATGAGCGTGCGCTCGCCCTTGCTGTTATAGAGCTGCACACCGGCCACACCCTTGGCGTTGGGCGTAACGTCCATCTCGAGTTCGTAGGCTGCGCCGCACTTTTCGGTTGCGCCTTGCAGGTCAGCGCCGTTGCCCACAGAGAGTTCACGCGTTTCCTTGCGCAGAGCTTTCGTCTCGTCCACGGCGTTGGCAGCCACGTAGTACTTGCCGTCCTTCTTGTAGAGGCTCAGGTTGCGTGCCAGTCCGTTTGCGCCGCGATACTGCTTGATGGGCGTGATGTTGGCGTACTGCCAGTTGCTCATCCAGGGGAGAGCCACCACACGGTCGCCCGTATTCGAGAAAGTGACCGTGGCGTAGTGGTCCTTGCCGTAGTCGAGCCATTTTGCCACGTGCGGGTCGTCGTCGCACTTAAACTCCTTGCCGTCGAAGTCGCCCACGAAATACTCCGTGGCACTGCCGCCGAAGAGGCAACCCGGGTTGATGTTGACAATCATCACGTATTTCTGGCCTTTGCCGTCGGGAGTGGGCAGAGGGAAAAAGTCGGGACACTCAAACTGGTTGGGCTGTGCGCCCCAGCCTTTGCCAAACGCGCTCTGGTAAGTCCAGTCTTTGAGGTTCTTGGAGGTGTAGAAACGCATCTCCTTGTCGGCCGATACAATCATGTACCATGTTTGGTTTGGCTCATACCAGAAAACCTTCGGGTCGCGGAAGTCTTTCAGTCCGTCGAAGGGGCGCAACACGGGGTTGCCCTCATACTTTGTAAAGGTGCGGCCGTTGTCGTTGCTGTATGCCACGCACTGCACCTCGTCGTGGTTGACGCTGTTGTTGGTATATATGGCTACGATAGCGTCCTTGCCGAAGCCGGCCGTGTTGTTTTTGTCGACAACAGAACTGCCGGAGAAGATGTGTCCCATCGTGTCGCGAGCGATGGCGGGCGGCAGCTCACGCCAATGGTTGAGGTCGGTGCTGACGGCGTGCCCCCAGTGCATGTTGCCCCACTTGGAGCCGTAGGGATTGTACTGAAAGTAGAGGTGATACTCCCCGTCTTTGTAGACCATGCCGTTGGCATCGTTCATCCAGCCATACGAGGGCGTATGATGGTAGAGCGGACGGTAGTAGTCGGTATTGGTAGCGTCCCACGAGTCGGAGAGTTTGATGCTGCCGTCTTTGAGGGCGAGAGCCGTCTGCGGCAGGTTGGAAATCTTCACCACGGCCTCGGAGGGTTTGTTGCCGTCGGTGTAGAGAGCGAACGGCACGTAGTAGTCAACCTTGCCCTGAGCCAGGCGCACGTCCATCCACGTGTCGGCAGGCGAACCGGTACTCAGCACCACCTGTGCCTCGTTCTTGTCCTCCTCAACGGGGAGAAGGAGATACTTTGAGGGATTTTCCACACGGATAACCGTTGTGTCGCCGCTCTGGCTGATGTTCATCTTTTGAGCCTGTGCGCCCATAGCCGTCAGGGCGAGGGTGAAGAGGCAGGCTTTCTTTATCGAATTTGTTTTCATGATTTTATAATGTGTATGGTTTTAAGGTGTTCTTGTTAGAATTTGAGCGAAGCGGTGAACTCTACGGTGAACGGACGCAGGTAGCTGCCTGTCATGAGTTTGTTGCTGATGCCTTTCACCTCGTCCTTCGTGATGAGTTCTGCGCCAGCTATGCTGCCTCGTGCACCTGTCTGGTTGAGGAAGTTGACCACTGTGCAGCCCAACGAAAGGAGTTTGTTCACCTGCCAGTTCACGCCGGCAAACGTTTCCCAGTGGCCCTTGAAGTAGTATGCCTCGTTGATGTTGGCGTACGTCTTGCCGAAGTAGCGGAAGCTCGTCCATACTTTCAGGTCCTTGGTAATCATGTAGCTCGGGTCGAACTCGAGGAGGATCTTAGGCACTTCGGCTACCACGTTGCCCGTAGCGTTGATTACGCCCACATAGCCGTCGTTGAAGGTGATGGAGGTCTCGTACTTCTTGTACGTCGGCACTTGATAGGTGAAGAGGAAGTGGAAGTCGAAGCCCTTGAACGGATGCACCACAGCGTCGGTTGTCCAGCCCAGCGTCTTGATGTCGTAGGTGAGCGGCGCAGCCTTGATTTCGGAACCGTGCAGGAGGTTGAGCGTGGAGTTGTTGTTGGTCTTGCTGATGTAGGAGAAGAGCGACGTAAGGCTTATCCACGAGTTGTTGTAGTAAACACCGGCACGAGCGAGCGGCACGGAGATGCGGTTGACATTGGGCATCGTTGCCGGGGCAAAGGTGGAGATATTGGGATGCTGCACGATGTAGGTGAAGTCTCCCGTCACGCCGAAGTTCTTCGTAATCTTATAAGTAAGGGCGGCTGAGATGTCGTAGTTGAACCAGTTGTAGCTCATCTCGACGGGGGCAATGACAGTGGTGCCGTCGGGGGCGGTTGCTCCGAGGTAGTAGTCGGCAAAACGGCCTACGTAGTCGCCGGCTGCGTTGCGAACGGCTGCATTCTCGCCTTTGAGGCGCTGCCACTCTACGCGCGCTCCGTAGTAAGCGTTGAGCTTGGGAGTGATGTCCCAATCGTGGGTGAGGTAGAGGGCGAGCTTGTTCTCGTGTCCCTTATAGTATTCGGAGGCATTTTTGTTGAAATCGTAGAAGTAGTCGCTGCGCTTGTTGGCATCCCATACGCGCAGGGCGTAACCGCCGTCGGAAGGCACGCTCTGGTCGTACATGGTGGTGTTCGAGCAGTAGTCGATGTTGTAGTTCCATTCGTTCAGGCCGAGGCGAAGTGTCGACGTGCGGAACTGCTTAGAGAGTTCGGAGGTAAAGAGCAGTTCGTCGATGATACCGGAGTTGAGGCACGACATGCGGGTCTGCACATATTCGCCGTTGTAGCTCTTTGTTTGGCCGTCGATGTCGCGGTATACGTAATTATATTGGGATGCGTTGCTGCCGGTGAGGTTGATGAGTTCCATGGGCGTTTGGTAAACGCAAGCTCCGCGGGCGTGGTCGTAGCGAGCCACGGCTTTCCACGTCAGGCCGTTATCCCACTTGTAGGTATTCGACAGCATCACCTCGCTCGAACGGTTGAGAGCTGCGTCGTAGAGGGTAGTCTGTTTCAGTTCGCCCGTGCGCATGTCGCGGTAGGTCATGTTGTTGTCGGTGGGCAGGTACGAGGTGGTGCCGAGCTTAAACTTGCCATACTCCTTCACGCTGCCGTCGCCCACGTAGATAAAGGGCGCGCTCTGCGTGGCGTAGTTGTAAACGGGGTGACTGTTGCTGTAGTGGTACATGGCGGTGAACTCGCCGCGGTTTTTGTTGTAGCGCTTGGTGAGCAGGGCCTTGTATATCTGCGTGCGGTCCTGATAGGGCGTAGACTTTATCTTGAACGTACCCGGGTCGAAGTCTTGGTAGATATTGCCACTGTAATACCATCCCTTGCCCATCGAGCCGTTGAGGTTGACGGAGAACTCTTGCAGGCCGTAGTGGTTAGTCTTGTAGTTGAACGTGCCGTGTATGCCGTCCTGTCCGAGTTGGGTAAATGAGTTCACGGCGTAACCGATGTTGCCGGTAGTGATGGCTGTCTCCGAAATTTTGAGGAGGCCTTGGTGGCTCAGGCTGGCGTCGCCGCGCCACATGGTGTTCACCGTGTGGGGGTTGGTGGCGTAGGTCACGGGCAGTCCGTTTTCGAGTACGTTGACATCGGCTGAGGGAAGCCCAATCTGGATTTCGCGCGGTCCGTTTGCGCTCGACGCGTTGAGCATCACGTTGCGGTTGCCTTCTTCTTTTGAATTTTCTTTGTCTGTCTGTGCATGCAAGGCGGGCATACAGGCGAGCGTCAGTGCGGCGAGCATCAGCGCCCGCGTCTTTCTGGCATTAGCGTTTTTCTTCATCATCTTTGCGTGTTGTTTTGGTTAGTATTTTTGTCGTCTGACGGCGCAAAGATAGGGGGCGGCGAAAAGCGTTTGCAAGAAAAAATGTTTCAAGAAATAGCAAAAATCGTCCATGTAACATTTTTGCTACGATATGAACGATTTTTGCTTATTACAGACCGCTTTGGCTGCTCGACTTGGCAAAGAAAAGGCTTATCCGTCACCTTTGAGTGACACAAACAAACCATTTAGTACGATTATTTCCTCTCTCACGAGCTGTTCGAAGGCTGCTTGCAGGGCCTCGCGTGGGAGTTTGTTTTGCTCCAACGAGGATATTTCGACGGACTTTCCCGCAGCGGCAATGGTGTCGAGGATGTATTGGCGAGCGGCTTCGGTTTGGTCGGCAGAATGCCCCCTCTCCTCTCCCATTCGGGCATTGCACACGTCGCAGTGGCAGCAGTCTTTTCCGTCGTCGGCAAAGTAGCGGAGCAGGTAGCGGCTGCGACAGAGGGTGTCTTGCGTGAAATATTCTATCATGGCGTTGAGCCGCTTCACGTACTGGTCGCGCCGGTGCTCATAGATTTCTGGTCTTATCTGCACGTAGGCTGAGTCGACGCGTCGCTGGGTGTAGGTTATCTGTGGCGTGTCTTTGTGGGGAATGTAGTTGATTACACGCAACTGGGTGATATGGCGCAGTTTTTCGTACACCTGCTCGGCCGTCAGGCCACACTCTTCGCCGAGGCGGTTCTCTTCTACGGTCACGTAGTCGGTGAAGAAGCCGCCGTTGGTGCGCATCAGGACGTTCAGAAGCCGCTCCTCGACGGCATCGAGATAGTCCACGTTGTAGAGTTCGTCGCGCCTGACGAGGAACATCACCCTCGATGAATTTTCGTCTTCCAAGGCGAAGTGGATGTATCCGGCTTGGGTGAGCAGGTTGAGCGCGCTGACGAGCGTCACGGGGTAGTGTTTGAACACGCGGCAGAAGCGGTTGATGTCGAAGTCGAACGTGCGTCCGTCGGCCTCACCCTCGGCTATTTGGAAGAAGTTGGCCAGGTCGCCATATACCTTTCTTATGTATTCACGGTCGGGGAAGGTCTGCGGCACGCGCGCCCTGAGCTTTCGCGCATCGCTGTTGTTGTAGAGAAGCACGGCATAGGCCACTTTTCCGTCGCGTCCGCCGCGCCCGGCCTCTTGGAAGTAGGCTTCGGGGGAGTCTGGCACGTCGGCGTGCACCACCAGGCGTACGTCCGACTTGTCGATGCCCATACCGAAGGCGTTGGTGGCTACCATCACCCTGACGCGCCCGGCCTGCCACGCCTGTTGGCGCACGTCCTTGTCGAGCGACGACAGGCCGGCATGATAGTAATGAGCTGTGATGCCCTCCTTGCGGAGTATTTCGGCCAGTTCGTGCGTGCCTCGCCTCGAACGGGTGTACACGATGGCCGAACCGGGTACACTCCTTATTATATGTATAAGCTCTGATACCTTGTCGTCGGCGAAGCGCACGTAGTAGTGGAGGTTGGCTCTCGCAAAACTCATTCGGAACACCTTCGCTCCCGTTCGAAAGGCGAGTTTGTCCTGAATGTCGGCTACCACCTCGGGCGTGGCGGTGGCGGTGAGGGCCAGCACGGGTGCGTGGGGAACAATCTTGCGTACCTCGGCGATACGCAGGTAATGGGGACGGAAGTCGTAGCCCCACTGGGAAATGCAGTGGGCCTCGTCGACAGCCACGAGGGATATGTGCATTCGCTGCACTTTATTGAGGAAAATGGACGTGGCAAGCCGTTCGGGCGACACGTACAGGAACTTGTAAGCCCCAAACACGGCGTTGTCCAGATGGCGCAGCACTTCGGAGCGGGGTTGGCCAGAGTATACAGCCGCCGCCATGATGCCGCGCTTGCGCAGGTTCTCCACCTGGTCTTTCATCAGGGCGATGAGGGGGGTCACTACGAGGCACAAGCCCTCCATGGCCATTGCCGGCACCTGGAAGGTGAGGCTCTTGCCGCCGCCCGTGGGCATCAGGCCGAGCGTGTCGCGCCCGTCGGCAATGCTGCGGATGATGTCGAGCTGAATGCTGCGGAAGGTGTCGTAGCCCCAATATTTCCGTAAAACAGAAGTCCACACGGCCTCCCGCTTGCTGCTTTCGTCAGCAATGGTAGGCTGTGCGGACTTTTCGTTTCCTGTGTTGTCCATGCTACTGGCAGGGTTTTATGTCGTCGATCTGCAATTGCACTTCGCCGCGCTTGTGGGTGTTTTCCTCCACGGTGTAGCAAATGTCAAACGCGCGCTTGGTCTTGATGTAGCGTGCCTGCGAACTCTGGCCGAAGGCGATGCCGTTCATCACGTTGTTGCTTTTGTTGTCAACGAGTTCGAGTTTGATGTGTTCCTGGCCGCGGCCCACCACTTTGCTCGTGCCGTAGTCGTAGACGCGCTTTGTGCAGAAGATGGGCTTGGGGTTGCCTGGGCCGAACGGGGCAAAGCGGCGCAACTGCTGGTAGAAGCGGAAGGTCACGTCCTTGAAGTCGAGTTCGGCGTCAATGTGGAGGCTGGCCTCGGTCTGCTCGTCGAGTATGTGGCCGGCCACATATTCTTCGAAGCGGCGGGCAAACTCTTCCACGTGGGCAATGGGCATTGTCAGCCCGGCGGCGTAGGTGTGCCCCCCGAAGTTTTCAAGCAGATCCTGGCAGCTTTGTACGGCCTTGTACACGTCGAAGCCCGACACCGACCTTGCCGACCCTGTGGCCATGCCTTCGGAGCGTGTCAGCACCACCGCCGGACGGTAGTACTGCTCCGTCAGGCGCGAGGCCACAATGCCTATCACGCCCTTGTGCCATGCCTCGTTGTAGATAACGATGCTGCGGCGGCCGTCCAGTTCGGGCAGATCCTTCACCTGGTCTACGGCCTGCTCGGTCATTTGCTTGTCGAGGTCTTTGCGTTGCTCGTTGTAGAGGTTAATGCGCTCGGCCTTTTCCAAAGCGGCTTGGCAATCCTTCTCCACAAGCAGTTCTACGGCTTCTTTGCCGTTTTGCATACGTCCCGAGGCGTTGATACGCGGACCGATCTTGAAGATGATGTCGTTCATCGTCAACTCACGGTCGGCAAGTCCGCACACTTCCACGATGGCTTGCAGCCCAATGCTGGGGTTGGAGTTGAGGCAACGCAACCCGTGGTAGGCGAGTATGCGGTTTTCGCCCATGATGGGGACAATGTCCGAGGCGATGCTCACGGCGCAGAGGTCGAGCAGCGAGGTGAGTTTGTTGAACTCGATGCCGTTGCTCGCTGCAAAGGCCTGCATAAACTTGAAACCTACGCCGCAGCCCGAGAGGTGGGTGTAGGGATAGCGGTTGTCGAGCCGTTTGGGGTTGAGTATGGCCACTGCGCAGGGCAGTGTGTCGTCGGGCACGTGGTGGTCACAGATAATGAAGTCTATGCCGAGGCTCTTTGCGTAAGCTATCTCCTCCACGGCCTTTATGCCGCAGTCCAGCACGATAATCAGCCCCACGCCAGTCTGGGCGGCGAAGTCAACGCCCTTGTGCGATATGCCGTAGCCCTCTTCGTAGCGGTCGGGGATGTAGTAGTCAACGTTGGAGTAGTACTGTTGCAGAAATTTGTACACGAGTGCCACGGCCGTGCAGCCGTCCACGTCGTAGTCGCCGTAAACAAGGATACGTTCCTTGCGTCCCATGGCCAGGTTGAGCCTGTCCACTGCCGCCTGCATGTCGTTCATGAGGAACGGGTCGTGGAGTTCGCTGAGCTGAGGACGGAAGAAGTGACGCGCCTCCTGCTCGGTGCGAATGCCGCGTTCGAAGAGCAGCTTGCCCAGCACGGGGTGTATGCCCAGGCGGGTCGCCAACTCCGTTTCCGCTGCCTCGGTCTGAGCATCGAGAACGTCGTAGTTCCATTTGTAGTTCATGCTTGTATGTCATTTTTGTATTTTCGTGTGTGTACAGGAGGTCTGCAGGCCTTTTCTCTCCCCCTCCGTGGGCAGCCTGCAGAATTAGCAAGCTAAATTACTCATATTTATCCAAATTCCCCGTATTGCGGCCTGCCTTTTGCCTCGTTCGTTCCAAAATCGCACCTCGCGGGCGCAATATTACGGCGCATCAGCTACCTTTGCAGCTGAAAAACGAACACACACCCGCGACCTCACCGCACACTCTGCCATGCGCCGGCCGCACGCACGCTACGCATCATGCTCCACACAAACGACATTCTCCGCACTCTCGGTTTTGAATCTTTCACCCCCATGCAGGAGGCCATGCACCGCGCAGGGCAGCAAACGGGCGGTCTGGTACTGCTCTCGCCTACGGGGTCGGGCAAAACGCTCGCCTACCTCGTGCCGCTCGTGCAGCAGCTTGTGCCCGAGGCCGACCGTTTGCAGGCCATAATCGTTACGCCCACACGTGAACTGGCGCAGCAGAGCGACGAGGTGCTGCGGTCGATGAAAACGGGTCTGCGATCGCTTGCGCTCTACGGCGGACGCGCCGCTATGGAGGAACATCGCCGTATCCGCGACCTGCGGCCTCAGGTGGTATTCGCCACGCCCGGCCGCCTCAACGACCATCTCGACAAGGGCAACCTCGAACCGCACGCCGTGCGCACGCTGGTTATTGACGAGTTCGACAAATGCTTGGAACTGGGCTTCCGCGACGAGGTGGAACGCATCGTGGGGCGGTTTGCCGGCATCGGGCGTTGCTGGCTCACGTCAGCTACCGATGCGGAGGAGATTCCGGCTTTTATGGACAAGTTGCGGCTCAGTTACGACAAGCTCGACTTCACGGCCGATGCCAACGATGCTGCTTCGCGCACGGAGGTGTTTGAGGTGCCTTCGCCCGAGAAGGACAAGCTCAACACGCTGGGCCACCTGATTACGGAGCTGCAAGGACAACAGACCATCGTTTTCGTGGCCTACCGTGAAAGTGTGGACCGTGTGTACAAGTGGCTTCGCGAGCAGCGGTTTGCCGCCGTGGCCTACCATGGCGGAATGGAGCAGGAGGCGCGCGAACGGGCTTTGTACCGTTTCCGTTGCGGTGCGGCCAATGTGCTGGTAAGCACCGACTTGGCTGCGCGCGGCCTCGACATCCCCGAGGTGCGTGCCGTGGTACACTATCATCTGCCCATCAAGGCGGAGGACTTCACTCACCGCAACGGGCGCACAGCGCGCTGGGAGGCGGAGGGGAGCGTCTACCTGCTCACGGGGCCGACGGAACAACTGCCGGAGTTCGTTGGGCAATGCACGCCAATGCCACTGGACGAGGGCAAGGCTTTCCGGCCTGCCGAACCGCGTTTTACCACGCTCTACATTGGTCGGGGCAAGCGCGACAAGCTCAGCAAGGGCGACATCCTGGGCTTCCTCTGCAAGAAAGGCGGCCTGCGGGCCGACGAGATTGGGCGCATCGACGTGGGGCCGCACCACGCCTATGCGGCCGTGCCGAAAAAACGCCTCGCGCAGGTGATGAAACTCATCGGCGGAGAGAAAATCAAGGGCATGAAAACGATTATTGAAGAAATGCGGAAATAACCTCCTCACACTTACTCGAAATGACTACTATCACACTGGCCGAAAGCCGCATCGTCGAGGCGGCGGCCGAGGGCATGGACGCTTTCATCAACACCATTGTGCAGGCTTTCCGCGAACAGGCGGGCGACACGCTCAATGCCGAAAGCATGGCGCGCCTCAACGCCGACCAAATAACGCTTTGGGGCTACACTATGCTGCGCGACGAACTGATGGACGGCGGATTCGTGCAACTTATCTACAATGGCTACGGCCCGTTCTTCTTCGACAATCCTTTTGCCAAGGCAATGCGCCTGTGGGGGTTGCGCGACTTCTCGAAGCTCCTCTATAAGGCAAAGGAGGTGTACGACGTGCGCAAGACCGACCTGACGCGCGAACGCTCCGACGAGGAATTTATGGCGCTCTTCGAGCAATACCCTGAGTTTGACGACCTTGACGACGCTTTCGTGGAGGACGAAGAACAAATCACTGCCGCAGTGGCCTACTACGTCGACGAACACATTGCCGACTTCGTCACGGTGACGAAGGACTAACGCCGCCGGCGCACGCATTATCAACGACTGCCTAACAACTACCTATTATGGGAAAAACTAAAACCCTCCCACCCTCGCGCATCAATATCAAGAACAAGCGCGCGGAGCACGACTACCTCGTGGTGGACCGCTTCACGGCGGGCATCGTGCTGACGGGAACTGAAATAAAAAGCATCCGGGCCGGAAAGGCCAGCCTCGTGGACACTTTCTGCTACATCAACCGAGGCGAAATGTGGATGAAAAATTCTTACATCGCCGAGTACGACTTCGGATCATACAACAACCACGCCACGCGCCGCGACCGCAAACTGCTGCTCAACCGCAAGGAAATTCACTCCTTGCAGGAGGACACAAAATCGCCGGGCTTCACCATCGTGCCTCTGCGCATGTTTATCAACGAAAACGGCTTGGCGAAAGTGGTCATCGCCCTCTGCCGAGGCAAAAAGGAATACGACAAACGCAACACGTTGAAGGAGAAGCAGGACCGCCGCGAAATGGACCGTGCCATGAAGGCGCGGCTCTAAGTCTGTGCGCCCTGCGCCCTACTCATTTTATCCTCTATGTATCTTCTCAGACCTTTGCACGCCGCCCTCATTGCGGCGTTGCTTGTTTGCGGCTCGTTGGCGGCTCTGCACGTCCATGCCACCCAGTCCACGGGGGCGTTCCCAACGGCCGTCAAGGCCGTAAACCTGTGGTACGCCCCTTTGCTCGCCGCCGATGCTGCGCCCGGCGGGCATGCGAGGCTCACTGCCGAACTCGACTCGTTGCAGGCCCTGGGCGTGAATGCCGTGCAGGTGCTTGCCGGCACGCGCTTTTCGGCTCGTACGGACACGTCGCTCACCCAGGGCGTTCGCTTCAACACGCTCGACGCGAAAGAGAAAAGCCTCAACGCACTCTGCCTCACCCTCAGCGAATTGGCAAAACGGCGGATGCAGGCCATCGTATGCCTGGCTCGCACGATGCCGGCCGACAAGGACGAACAAAAACGCTACGAACAATTTGTCAGCAAACTCCTTGCATACAAAAGCGGCTCCGACGGTATGCCGCTTGGCCAAAGCCCTGCCGTACTGGCATGGCTCACAAGCGATTGTCCAAGCACACGCTGCGCCGATTCGCTCCGTCTCTATGCCGACTGGGCCTTGCGGCAGGCGGATTTCATCCGTTCGTGCGGCGCAAAGCAGTGTATTGCCCTACCTTACGTGCCGCTTGGGCGAGAGGGCAACGATGAGCAGTTGCTCGCCCGTTGCCTACGCAGCGACAATGTGGGTACTGTGTGCGTAATGCTCTCACCCTATGCCCTCGGCTGGGTGGGCAAGGGCGAATTTGTCAGCGGCATGGCGCAGGTGTACCTCCGTTCGTCGGAACTCATCGCCACATGCAACCGCATAGCCCTGCAAGCCGGCAAGCCCCTGCTGCTGACGCACGTGGAATACCCTCGCTCAGGCGGCTTCACCCATCCCGGAGCCGGCACACAAGCCCGCGACACGTTCTTCGGTTTTGTGTCAGCCCAACTGCAACAGGCCGCCGACAACCACGAACCGCTCTGCGGAGCAATTTTCAACGGCTGGGGCGGCACAGTCAGCCAGCAAGCCGACGAGTGGCGCAACCCCTACGACTTCACCGCCGAATACCCCGACGAGCGCAAAGGGGCGTATTCCATATTTCCAACCGACCAATCCACGCTCAACATCATCCTCGAACTCTCCCCCACCCTCTGATAAAGTATTTCCGTTGAAAATCAAAGCGTACATTTATGCGATGAGTGAACGTAC
>CAVLCM010000056.1:0-14400 GCA_963661625.1 bacterium | reverse complement strand
ACGTACGTCATTAAAGAGGGTGGACGTACGTCGTTAGATCAAGCCTTCTTCGAGTTTTTCGTTTGCGTCCCCCAAAGTCACCCTGTAAAAATACGTAACTCGTTGATTTTCAATATGCGCCATTTGGGGATGCAAAAAAGTGATGAGGTCAGGAAATTGCGCCGGTAGGTAGTGAAAACCTAAGCCATGCGTCGGTTTGTTTTATCGGGCAGCATATATACAATGCCCGCCTCAAAACATCGTGGCTTTGAGGCGGGCATTGACGTATCTGTTGCCTTGCGGCGGTTACTTATCCTTCTTGCCAAACACGGAGAAGTGAACGTAACGTTTGGGGTTTGCTTTGAGGTCGATCATGAGCGAATCGGCGTGGCTGAGCGTGGCGTTGAGGTTGTCGTACGCACCGCGGTCGTTGAGGAAAAGGCCGAGCGTATTGTCCTTGCTGTTGATCTTCGTGTTGAGCGAAGAGGACAGGTCGTTGAGGTCGTCGGCAAGTTTGTTGGCACTCGTGAGCGTATTGTTCACGTTGTTGAGCGTGCTTTGTACGTCGAGCGTGGCAAGGTTCGAAGCCAGTTTGTTGGCGTTGGCGCTTGCACTGTTCAGGTTGCCGAGCATTTGCGGAATGTCGCCGTGCATCAGCACGTTCAGTTCGTCCGACGTTTCTTTGAGGTTGGCCGTGATGTCCTTCGCGTTGTGCAGTACGGCGGCAAGGGCAGGGTCGCCCGTCAGGCGGTTGAGGTTGCTCATGATGGAGTCGAGCTTCGGTAGCATTTGCTCAATCTGCGGCACCATTGCGCCCACTTGGTCCATCGTGCCGAGGTGCATGCCGCCCTCGATGGTGTCGCCCTGCGCAATGTGGCGCGTGGGGTTGGGGCCGAGTTTGAGCAGCATCTTCACGCCGCCCATCAGTTCCACTTCGAGTTCGGCGCGTGTGTTTACAGGCACGTGCATCTCCTTGTCGAGCTCAATGCCCACAATCACGTGCTCGCCGCGTTCGTAGTCGTAGTCGATGGTGCGGACGATGCCCACGGGGTAGCCGTTGGCGTAGACGGGGTTAGACACGGCCAGTCCGGCAGCGTCTTTCAGCTTTACGTAATACGTGTTGGTTGACGTAAACACGTTGATGCCCTTGAGGAAGTTCAGCCCGATGAAGAGCAGAACCAGTGCCGCTACGGCGGTGAGGGCTATCTTCATTTCCTTTTTCATTGCAGTCGTTGCTTCTATATATAATAATGTGTGCGTTACTTCTTTTCCTTTTCCTTGGCTCGTGCTTCCGCCACGCTGACGGACTTGCCGTCCACCGTGGCCACGATGTAGGCATTGGGCAGTTTGGCCTTGACGGTGCTGAGCTGCTTCTGCGCGTCGGCATAGGTGGAGTACGTGCCGGCGTAGTATTTGTAGAGGCTCCCCTCCTTCGTTCTCGTCACCTTAACGCCCTTAAACTGCGCGTCGGTAACGGCAATCTCCGTTTTGCCTGCTCCCACCTGTATGCGGTAGCTTACTTTTGAGGCCGCTTTTTTGGCGGTTGTGGCCTCCTGCCTCTTCTCCTTTGTAGTGGAGGAAGATGTCTTAGAATCTTTGGTAGTTGACTTCGTGTCCTTGGCAGAAGTCTTTTGAGTGTTCTCCTTTGCTTCGGGCTTCTTCGCCGTTTTCTCCTGCACGGGAGCGGCGGCAGGCTTTGTTTTCGTTTCGGGCTTCTTCTCGACCTTAGCGGCAGCAGTAGTCGTTTTGTTAGCAGCCTTCGGCGCTTCGGCAGGTTGGGACGTGTTTTGCGCCGTAAGTTTGCTCGTAGGCACAGTGGCTACCGGTACAACCGCCACTTCCTTTTCGGCGGCCGGAGCTGTTTGGCTTTGGTTGCTTGCCAAGAGCGGAAGGTTTTCGGGAATGTTGCGCGCTCCCTTCTCGTGCAGACGGCGGTAGGCAAGAAAGCCGTTGTAAATGCTGCGGCTCAGTGCCTCCGTGCCTTCGGCCGAGTTGAGGTAAGTCTCCTCGGCCGGTGTGGTGATAAAGCCAAGCTCGGTAAGTACGGACGGCATTGACGTGTTGCGCAATACGAGGAAACCGGCCTGATGTACGCCTTTGTTGGGTCGTCCGGCCTGTTTGTATTGCCGTTGTATGCAGTCGGCCAAGTCGACGCTTTGCTTCATGTGCTTGTCCTGCATGAACTCAAAGATGACGTAGCTTTCGGCCTTGCTCGGGTCAAAACCCTGATAGGTCGTCTTGTAGTCTGTCTCGAGTGTGATAACGGAGTTTTCGCGCTTCGCCACGGCCAGGTTGGCGTTGGCGCGGGCCATACCGAGCGTGTACGTTTCGCTGCCATAGGCAATGCGGCCCTCGGGGAGGGCGTTGGTATGGATGGAGACGAAGAGGTCGGCCTTTTGGTTGTTGGCAATGTCGGCACGGCGCTGCAAGGGGATGAACACGTCGGTCTTGCGGGTGTAGACCACACGCACGTCGTCGCAATTTTGCTCCACCAGTTTGCCGAATGCCAGAGCCACACGCAGGTTGATGTCCTTCTCTTTCGAAAAACTGCCCACCGCTCCGGCATCGTGTCCGCCGTGTCCGGCATCGATGACGAGCGTAAAGTTGCGGTTTGCCGCAGCCGCCGTGAGCGAGCACAGCAGAAGGAAGAGTAGGAGGGAGTGTTTGAGGAGGTGTGACTTCATGGGTTTACCTGTCTTTTCACAAGCGAAAACGCAACAGGCTGTTCCCGTTTCCGCGTATCGCTGCAAAAGTAGTGCAAAGAAAGTAAAGGGCAAAAAATACCCTGCCGATTTGCCGCGCATGGGGCATGAGTTTTTATCAAAAAGCGGCGCAAACTTCTTGTGTTAAGAAATAATTCCTATCTTTGCACTGCTTTGAGAGAAGCCACAGCCTTTGGAAAGGTGCTCGAGTGGTTGAAGAGGCACGCCTGGAAAGCGTGTAAACCCCTAAAGGGTTTCGTAGGTTCGAATCCTATCCTTTCCGCACAACAAAATCCGTTATCGCCGGTTGACACGCCATTTCGCTTGTCAACCGGTTTTGTTTTTGGGAAACTGTCATAACAAGCATGCAACGACCATAGAGACATTTCTTTTCGACAAGGAGGTTTTAGACGGTATAGCAACAATCTCATTGTCTCCATTGTCTCTATTGTCGTCAAAATAAAACAATCCGCTCGGTTTTACGTTTGCCAAGGCCGAAACGCCGTATTTTTGCACGCGCAGATAGCGATATGTGCAGATAATTTCTGATAAGTTGCTATATTTCGGTTAAAATAAGCCGCCCGTGAAAGTAGGGGGGGGATTTTTTAGTACATTTGCCTCAATAAACTTGAATGGATAACCCTTACACAAAAACACAATCTACTTATGAAGAAATCTTTCTCATTTATTTGCAAGGCGATGGCTGCAGCTTTCCTCCTCTCCGCTCCGGTGTTCGTTACATCGTGCGGCGATGACGACGATCCCCAGCCCTCTACCAACGGCGATGGCGGCCAGGGTGAAGACCCCACTAAGCCTGCCAGCGTAAAGGTGGCCTACGACATTACGCTCGACCAGCCTTGGTACGACTACTTCGATGTAATTCGCACGGTTGTTGACGACAACGGCACAGTGACCGACACAATGACAACTTCTATCGGCTATACAAACATTTACAACTACGCGACGGCTCCTTCTGAGTTCAAGCTCTATGTGGTTGCTAAGCCCAAGAAGAATGTGCACGAACTGCTCGAAGCCGACAAGGAATATGATTTCGGCTGGCGCCTTAGCGCATCTGTGATGGCTCTGAATGCGAACGGTATAGAGGTTCCTTATCTGATTCCCAGTTCAGGCAAGACGGAAACGGTTAACGATGATATTTGTGTGAAAGGTTCTCAGTTCGATGCCTTTGTGGAATCTATAACCGGCACGAACCAGGGCGACACACTCTTCAAAGCTGAATACACAATTAAATAAATAAGCAACATTCACTCATTAAACATTTACCAGTATTATGAACAAGAAAATCTTTCGTTCAGCGTTCTACGCCTTTGGCGCTGCAGCGCTGCTTAGCGGTTTCGCTTCGTGTTCAGACGACAAGGTGGAAAGCACAACGCTCAACCTTGACGATAAAGTGCTGACTGAGGGCATCACTTCTGAAATCGACGGTCTGTACAAAAAAATCGACGTGACTTCCAACTCCGACTGGACAATTTCGGTAGAAGCTGACTCTTCTTGGATTGCTGTGACCGACACTGTTGGCCATGGCAACCAGACCGTTGCAGTCAACATTGAACCTATGTATGGCTCCTCTGTTGGTCGTCAGGCAAAGATTCGCCTCCGCTCCGCAAACGTGGAACGTGTGATCGACGTGAAGCAGCTGCCCACATTTCAGGGCGAGGACGTACAAAACGATGCCGAGAGTGATAAATACGTACTTACGAAACAGAAAGGTCTTGGCTGCGGTTACTCATTGAGTGGCAAGATTCTTACTAAGGCTTGCTGTATCAATATCGAGGGCGCTTTGAAGGTATTGGCTAATCAGGAAAATGGCCGATACAAATATCTGCACACTTACAATCCGCTGACAGAGCTCAGGTCGTCTGGTGCCACGATTGATAGTGTGGAACGTAAAGCCGACTCCCTTGGGGTGAAGATGCAGTTCGATATAAGTTACGGCGCATTTAAGTTAAACATTAAAGGTTCCTACAAGGGCAATGCGAACAAAGTACACTTGAAGAATAGCTACAACTACGCTGGTAAGTACGACATCGCCGAGGCATCCTTGAACATCCTTGATGCATTTGAGTATTACAAAGAAGCTAAGGAGGCTAAAGATAGTGGGGACAAGGATGATGTTTCGAGTTATGACGAAAAAATAAGCTTGTTCACACCTACATTGGCAAAAGTGATCAACAATCTTGATACTTTGGCAACAAGTACACATCCTAAAGCTACTGAAAATTTCAACAAAGCCGTCAAGGCTGCTGTTAGCAAATTTGGTATCGGCTTCGTGGCAGAGGCAGATTTGGGCGCACGATTGGAATTGTCTATGAAGTATGACAGAGACTCAATCTGCGAAAAGATGAGCATTGACTCCGCCACTGTTGCCGCAAGTGTTAAAGAATTTCTGCAGGTTGGTGTAAAGGTTGATTACTCAAAATTTGCCACTACTATTTTTGACAACTCTGCCTACCTGTACAATATTGCAGGCGGTTCAAAGGAATCTGCCATAGAATTGGATAAATTGCTTTCTAAGACTCGTAAGGATGGCGACGAAAGCATTTACGAGGAGGTTCAGAACAAAATTATTGACTGGAAGCTAAGTATTAGCGCCGACGATGCCAGCACTTTGACCGTAACCCGCGTAGGTATCATCAAACTTTGGGAATTGTTGGAACCCGAAGCTGCTGACAAGTGCAGAGACTATATTGAGAAAACCTACAAGAAGCAGATTGATGTGCTCTTCCCGGATGGTCTCGACTAATATTTGTATCAACTAAGTTGAAATGAAACAACCATTTCTTTCGTGTATACTATCTCTAATTGCATTGTTAGGCTTTTCGGCCTGCAGCGATGACATAGCTTTGGAGGGCGACAGTACGGACAACCCGAACGCTTGCTCGTACTGGCACTCCCCGGAGGTGTTAACTCGTGCGCAAACTAAGAGCTCCTTCCTGCGCGACCATGCCGTTGGTTATAGCTACGAAGCTATTTCCGGCCGTGCGAACAACATTGACGACGTTCGTTGTCAGGTTGTTAACCGCTCAGAGCTTGACCGCGTGGCAAGCGAAACAGGATTGAGCCTCTACATTGCCGATTTGGAGACAGATATATACACGAAAGGAATGGTTTATAATTCCTTTACGCAGTACGTGCAGAATAGCAATGTGCATGCGTCTGCCGAAGGACAAGTTCTTGTGCTTGCCAATGGTGACGTAAAGCGTAATTGCAGCATTTTTGAGGACGGTACGATTGAAACGCGTATGGTCGAAGTCACCAAATGTATTTCGCTCGGAGAGTTTGCCCTGCAATACGGTGACCTCGTGGAACTGTCCAAACAGTATCCGACCATTCTGACCTCTTCCTTCCGTGATGCCGTACGGCAAGTTGCCGAAGCCCCTAAGGAGTACTTTGTGGCTTGCGTCGACTCTTTCCTCGCCACTTATGGCACCCATGTGGTGATACAAGCTGAATTTGGCGGTTCGGTCGACATATTGGCGCAGATAGAGAAGAAAAAATACAACACCGTTTACGGCGACGAAAAGCAATTGTCTGTCGACGTGTTGGAAGCGCTCTTCAAAAAAAAGAGCGACAGCAGCGAAAGCGACAAGAAATACACGTATTTGGAAAATGCCAAATGCAACATTACTGTTCGTGGCGGCGACGTGAGCAAACTTGACGCCCTGAACAACATGAACTACTATGGGGTGAACGCTTCCGACTCAGCAGACCTCTCGGACTGGACGAACAGCGTGACGTTCTACCCTAACAACGCAGCACAATCTACTGCCAGCGTCATTTCGATGGAGTACGTGCCAATTTATGAGTTTGTGACCGACGAAACGGCGCGCAAACGCATTGAAGCGGTGATAGACGGCAGCACCGAGATGATGATAAACACTTTTGGCCACAGGAATTTCGTCAACGTGAAGATTCCCTACGCCTCGCAGGACCTTACTTTTAGAGTTGGAAACCAAGCAACGTACAACTGTGCCTCGCCCGACGTGACAAACTTTATATACGCCGGCCGCCCAGTGGCGACAATTTGCAACGAACGAATCAAGGAGTTAGACCCAAACTTCGACGTGAGGGTGGTCTACCCCATCTATGAAGGCCGAATGCAGCAGACCGACGGGGTTTGTCTGTTCGGCAACCATGAATACCACATCAAGTGGATGGATAATGACCAGTGCGAAGTGACGGACAACGGACCCGTTTCGAGTGACGGCAACGTGTACATCCTCGCCGGCGTGCCTTCGTTTACTCCCTACAAAAACATCAACTACTATACTGCCCACGCTCTCCCCAGCGTAGAGGTAGACACGCCGTTCGACGTAAACGGCAGCTACAACCCCTCCTGCAATGTCTATTTTGTGGAGAAGAAGCGCAACAACTTCTACCTTAAAGACTGCAACGAGAAGAACATTACGAGCATCCCCAACTGGTCGTACGACGCTGCGCAGAAACGAATGCGCCGCTCTGACGACTACATCTATATATACAATCCCAACGAGCTGGACTATAATGACTAAGAGACTGGCTTACATATTCATCCTTGCGGCGTGCATGTTTCTTGCCGGAGCATGCAGCGACCACGACTTCGACCAACCGGACGGCACTACGGCTACCAAGTGGAGCGTATCGCTCGCTGACCCTTCGATGCTCGACGACGCGTCGCACTACAACACCCTCGACGTAACTATCGAGGGTGAGAAGCCGCAGGGGCAGATACGCCTGTCTACCGATGCCGAATGGCTCACCATCGACTCGGACACGTTGCCTTCTGATGGTTCGTTCGACGTATTGCCCGAGGCAAACCTTGAAGGCGTGTCGCGTACGGCACAGATTGTTTTCACCAGCGTGGAAGACGGAACGGTGTGCAAGCTCGACGTGACGCAGGAGAAGTACGATGCTGAGAACGCCGACCCAACTTCGCTCTACCACATCGGCTACGGCTATTGCGTTTTTGACGACTATATGAATTCAAAGAGTTTCCGCAGCCAGGTAATCAACATCGCCAAGTTGCAAGCCCTCGACAGCGACTCCTCCTTCATCACGCAACAGGAAAGCGTGCGCGGCAATGTGGACTACGAATACCACTTCGCCTATTCGGTCGAAGAGATGCAGCGAAAGCTCGTGGAGGCATCTACAAGCAGCACCGACCTGTTGGCCTACAACAAAACGGTGCAGCGTTTTAAGGAAATCAGCAAGAGTTCCGTCAACGAGAACTACTACGCCCTTGCCCGCATGAAGCGTACGGTCGGCATTTCGTCCATCGACGTGGGCGCCCTCAACTATATATTCAACAACGCGACGCTCCAAAAAGAGAGAAGGCTGCCCTTCACAGATGCTTTTTACTTCTTCTACAACAATATATTAACTCAGAGCCCGACAACACGCAGTTACTACATCCGAAAAATGATATCGCAGTTTGGCACGCACGTCATCGTGTCGGCCAAACTCGGTGGCTCGCTCGAACTTCTCACCACCTACAACCGCGACTCGGTGATGAACGTGAGCGAAACGACGGAGAACGTCTTTAAGTACTTCCTCGGCAGCAATACGTCTACCAGTACGGCCAAGTCCGTCAAGAGTATCACCAGTTCGTTCTCCAACGATGCCTCGTTCGACGTGGTGGGTGGTTCGGAAGAAACGCGCAATGCCCTCATCAACGACATCAAGTCGCTCGGCACGCAGGACAAAAGTACCCTCTCGAATGACAAACTGATGGCTTGGCAAGCGTCTATCACCTATTCAGATCTGCTTGATGCCGACAAGCGCAAGAACCTCGGTGAGGTAGACTTCACGTTCATTCCCATCTGGGATTTGTTTGCCGACCAAACAATAAGGAAGGAAATCCTCTCTTACGTGCTTGAACTCTCCGAGAATAAGACCAATCTCAACCTGCGCGCCCTCGGACTTGACGACTACGCCATCCCCCTCAAAGACTATACGCAGTTCAGCAATAGCACGAACGCCTCGCTCGTCCGCGTGCTGAGCCGTCAGGACAACGGCGACCCCATTGTCGAAATATGCTCAGAGTACGTTCCCAAGGTACGTTCCGACAAACGCATCACGGTAATCTATCCCATTGTCAACGGCACCACCCGCATCACGCAGGGTATCTTCCCCGGCGACGGCGAGAATGCCCCCTCCTACCTCTCGTTTGCCAAGGGCGATGTGTATGTGCGGCCCATCGACGGCTATAAGTCCACCGACAAGCTCGACACCTTATATTATATGCACGGCACGATGTGCGACAACAACCAGGGCATTAGAATCCCCACCTCAGTGAAGTACGTCGCCACCGACCACAGCCTCCATTTCTCCGGCAGCGACGAAAGATACCCCGTGGTGAAGATAGGCAGCGGTTACTGGACGCGCAGCGACATCCGCGAATACATGGCGTGGGGCTACTACTACCGAAACCGCTTCCGTGCCGAAGAGTGGCTTGGGGCGGACTATTCCTTCGCACTCATCACCAACACCAACGCTCCGACGTTCCTCAGTGCCAACAGCACCGTCTACGGCCTTAAAGGCAACTCCGACGGCAAACGAACGCACTGGTACTTGCCTCGCCTCGAAGACAAGGATGCACTTACTGAATTTGTGGGGCACAACCTCAAATCCCTGCTCAACGGGCAACAGTCGGGCTTCAACGCCAACTTCCTTGGCCGTGATGCCACCATCAATCCTGCGACAGGCACAAAATACGATACGCCCCAACGAGTTGACAAAGGGCAACGTTGCTACATCGTGTTTAAGGATGTCACGACCAACAACAACATTGACCAAGTAAGTCAAGCTGCCGTC
This sequence comes from bacterium, assembly GCA_963661625.1. Taxonomy (GTDB): domain Bacteria; phylum Bacteroidota; class Bacteroidia; order Bacteroidales; family Bacteroidaceae; genus Alloprevotella. The sequence goes on along the minus strand of CAVLCM010000056.1, from coordinate 4,906 downwards.
CTCGCCCTCAAACCCGACTACACGCTCGAAACGCTCACGAGCGACGACATCTCCAAATACTACTATCCCGTGCGCCTCTTCCGCACAACCAACTACAACTACATCTACCAGGGCATACAGTAGTAAGAATAGTTCCCCAAAAACGAAAAAACAACGACATGAAGAAACTTATATACCTTTTCGCTCTTGCCGTGGCGGCGTTTGCCACCGCTTGCAGCGACGACGACACGCCCAACGGCAACAACAGTGGCAATCAGGGCGATGCAGACTCCTTGGCAAAGGTCCAACAGTTCCTCGACAGCGCCAGTGCCGATGCGGTGGTGCGCAACCTCTACAACATTGTTGACACCACTTCGGCTTCCGACAGCACCTATGTACCTAAGTACGGAGTGCGCCTCAAGGAAACCGCTGGCAACACCTACTACATCGCTTGCAAGAATGCCGTCGACGCGCTAAACTTCTTTAAGTTCAATTGCAGCAACGAAACGGAGGAAATTATCATGGGCGATACCGCCACTACCGACCTCAAAGATCGTGAATGCACCTTTGGGCAGTGGGGCAAAACAACCCTCAGCTTTGGTGAGGGTAACCCCGTTGTTGCCACCATTACGGTTGATATGACGGCCGTGGGCGAGTTGCACACCTTTTGCTTCGTTCCCCAAGCATACATCGATGACAACAACAGCCAAAAACCGTACTACAACTCTGCCTACGAAATAGGCGATATTGTGCAGGATGCCAACTACACCCAGTGGCTTTGTGTTAAGGCTGCAAGCCCCGGCTCGGCTGGCTTGCTCGTTTGTATGAAGGACGACGGCTATCGCATTTCGCAAATCACCGACGAAGTGAAAACCGTGTCCTACCGCGTAGGAAACTATGCTGCACTTGCCAGTCGAGAAGCGTGGCTGTCGCTGATTTATGGAGTTAGCTACATGCAATACGACGATGCCTACGATGTTATCATAAACAAGAAGCATGGCGTAAATATGGACGGTTTGATACCCATTTTAAAGAATCTCCTCAACGAGTCGCAGCCTGGATGGAGCACTGTTCAGCAAGTAGGCAATGTTTACGGCATTCAAAAGAAGGGACACTGGTGGCTTTGGATGTCCGTCTGGAACAGCGGATGGTACCCTCTCTATGAAATACAGTTGCCCTTCGTCCGCTTCGAAAACGGCAAGAGTCCTTATGTGGGTGTTTCGTTCAGTTGCAAGGAGTTCAACACCTGCGGCAATCGCATCGGCAACTCCACGCTCAAGACTGGGCCGCAGCTCTTTCAGCAAGAGTTCTGGGCTGATGAACTACCCGGCTCGAAGCGACTTTGGCCGACAGACTACCATTAATTTTACTCCTTTTGCGCAGCGGGCATTTGTCCACTGCGCTTTTTCCCTTTCAGACAACTTAAATACATCAGTATGATCCGTTTATCGGAATTGAAGTGGGCTTTGCTCTGTGCCTTGTGCGCAGTGTTTGCCCTTTGCGCTTGCAGCGACGACGATGCCGCAGCTCTGCGCTCCACTGGTCGGGCCAACATCACGATGATTGCACCTGAGGGCAGTCCCTTCGGCGACCTCTCCTACAACGACGACGCATTGAACGGCGTATTGCTTGCCTCACATTATACCAACACTCCCCTAAAACTGCTTTACCCGACGTTTTATACCGATGCCGACTCGCTCTATCGTGCGTGGCTTGAGGATAACGCCGACAAGGACTCCTGCGTGCTTATCCTGTCCAGCCCAGTCTATACCGAGTACGTTCGCCGCACGCCCCCCCATATCACAGGGAAAGGCACGCGCATCCTGCTTTACGAGTCGTCCGACACCATCGAGGGCATAAGCACGGTACAAATCAACCGCTACGGCATTAGTTACCTTGCTGGGGCTATGACGTACTTCAGGCCTGCTACCGTATTGGCTGCCATGAAGGGCAACCAACCCACCGACGAGGCCATAGACGGCTATCTTGCAGGGCACAAGTACGTACGTGAGCAAGAGAATGACGAAATCTATGAAAGAGATACGGTGTTTTATTTGGGCGACTCCGAGAGCTATTTCAATCGCCCTACCGAGGCCTTTAATTTCTTGAATGACCATAGTATGTCAAATCGCATACTTTTCCCCTTGCTGGGAGGGTCTAATAAAGGAGTGCTGAGCTATTACAATATGAACGCGTGGTTTGCTGATTTCTTTGTCGGCATGGACGTTTACCAAGGTGACAGATGCAAATTGGTTCCGTTTTCCGTGATTATTAATATAGGGGAGCTTCTCAGCGAATACATCTATCGTTGGAAGAACGGGATGGATTGGGAACAAGCTAAGTCGTACAACATGGATGCAAATTGGGTGGAAATAATGACAACCGACAATTTTGCCAAAACAGTTGAAGAAGGCTTACAAATGCCAGTCGACGTGGTGTTGATGTATCGCCAAAATCCCGACACCATGTCAGCTCTTTACGTCAGATATAAAGCTTTGGCAGCGCAAAAAGAAAAAGAATACTATGGCAACTAAAATATTTCTTCGCATACTCAGCCTTTGGGCAACGGTGGCGTTTGTGGGCATGAATTGTCTGTCGTCGTGTTCCGACGACAACAATGTGGCCTATGTACGCAAGCAGGAAGTCAAGAAGGTTAAAGTGGCCGTTTTTATGGACCGTGCGCTCGAAGAACGTTGGAAGCGGACTGCCAAATGGGCCAACGAAAACTTAGCTAAGGCGCAGGAAATGATGGACTGCCGCATTGAATTAGAACCGACGTTCTACCTCCAAAACAACAACGATACGCTCACAAAGAGGGTGCGCGAAGTACTCAACGATACAACGGTCGACATCATCATTGGTCCCACGAGTTCAAAAAAAGCCGTTATTGCCGCCCAAATTCTGGCTGCTAATGAGGGCCGCCACAAGCCGATGATTACACCGTGCGCCACGCAAACGGAGTTTCAGCGCACGTATGCTGATAAGCCGTTTATTTGGAACATGGCGGAGAGCTATTTGGCTGAACTCGAGACGCTGATTGCTGCCATTGCACAAAAGAAATACCCCAAAACGACCGGTATCGCACTTGTGGCCGCGGCAGACGACCAAGACTACATTGAATGGTTCTCGTTCCTTGCTCAGGAGTATGGATTGACCGTGACGGGCCTGTACACCTATTCTACAAAAGAGGAACTGAAAAAGGTGGTTGAGGATAATTTTCTTCGTAATTGGAGGAGAAAAGACATTATTTTCAGCCCCACTGACCCCGAGGCATGCATTGTGTTTGATCAGGCGTATTCAGAGATGCGAGAAAAGAGTGCTGATGTGTGGGGAACAGCCGATACATACAATATATTTCGGCCTTATTTCTACTGTACCGGCGCATTTGTACGCGACACCATAGCAGCTACGGCTCAAAACTACTATCAGGGCATTGACCTTTGCGCCGACGTGGAGACTGGTTTCAACCAAGCCTACAGCTTGCGCTTTAGTAAAGACCTTGTCAACGGCGAGGCACAGTTCTACGATGCCCTTATGCTTACGGCATACGGAGCAACGCTGGCAAACCACACGGGACAGAAGCTCGAGGATGCCATCTCCAGCATCCTTGCCGAAAACGACGGGTCTGATGACAATACGAGCGGCTGGCTGCCCGATGACATCGCACCTATTTTCAACAACCTCTCGGAGGGAAAAATCAGTAATGGACTGAGCGGCGTGTCCGGCTCGTGGAAGTTCGATGGTATGTACCATACCAATGCCCACGAAAGCACTTACCGCACGTGGAAACTGTCTGACGACCACTTGGGCTTCATCACGCTGGGCTACACCAATTCCTCGATGCGTCACAGCGATTCCTCCAACAACAACATTTGGGAACAGATAGCGTCCAGAGCCGACTCCACATTCGACATTCACGGCACCATTCCCACCTATCCCGAACTCCACCAAACGTGGGCCTTGCTCGTGGCCGGCTCTAAGGGGTGGGACAACTACCGCTTCCAGGCCGACGTATTCTATATGTACCAAGTTCTCAAGGCGAACGGTTACGACGACGACCACATCGTACTCATCTGCGAGGACGACTTGGTGAACAATCCCAACAACAAGGAACCGGGCATTCTCCGCACGAGCGACGACGGACCCAACGTGTACGATGCCAACGCCATCGACTACAAACTCTCCGACCTTGAACAGGACGACATTGGCCGCATCTTGCAAGGAAAGAAGAGCGACCGCCTGCCCCACGTAATCGAGGCCACCGAAAACGACAACATCTTTATCTTCTGGAGTAGCCACGGGTCGATAAAGCGCAACGTCGACTTTGACGACCCACGATATATCGAATACGAGGACTTCGCTAACTACCTCAGAAATACGCCCCACCGCAAAATATTCATGGCCGTCGAGGCCTGCTATAGCGGCGGACTTGGCGAGGCGTGCGTGGGTATTCCCGGTCTGCTCGTCCTCACGGCGGCCAATCCCTACGAAGCGAGCCACGCCAGTGTGTGGAGTTACACGATGAGCATGTACCGCTCCAACAGCTTTACGCAGGGTTTCCATGAGTACGTTGAAAGCATGACCTCCGGCACCATCCGCGACCTCTACTTCCTCGTCACGAAGACCGTCAGCGGATCGCACCCGAAGCTCTACAATATGGACCACTTCGGCTATATCTACAACGAGAACATCTACGAGTATCTCTACCACTGGGAATATCCGCCCACAGATTTCCCAGGCGATTAAACGCTATTTTGGCGTATTGCTGTCCGCTAAAACAAATGCTCTCCGCCGTCGCAAAATTGTGCGACGGCGGAGAGCATTTGTTTTATCGGACAGCAATGTTAAACTATAAAGATTTCCAGGAAGAAACGTCTCGTAAAAAGGGATGCTTCGGAGTAAAGTATTTCCGTTGAAAATCAGAGCG
>CAVLCM010000055.1:0-14434 GCA_963661625.1 bacterium | reverse complement strand
AGACGTACGTTCACTCACCCTCATGACGTACGTTCACTCATCGCATAAATATAACGCTCTGATTTTCAACGGAAATACTTTACTCCGAAGCATCCCTTCTACTTTTGGAATGCAAAGGACGAGGAGAATGCCCGCATTCCCCTCGTCCTTGCTTGTCGTTGCTATGTGGCTTGTTGTTGTTTGCAGTCATTGAGCCCTTACGTCTGCAAATGCTTGGCGAGGAAACGCTCCATGGCACGGTAGAAGTCGAAACGGTTTTCTTGGTTGTGGAAGCCGTGGCCTTCGTTGTCCTTCACCATGTATTCCACCTCCACGCCGCGTTGGCGCAGAGCCTCCACCATCTGGTCGCTCTCGGCCTTGTTTACGCGCGGGTCGTTAGCCCCTTGGGCGATAAACAACGGCACCCGGATGTTTTCGGCGTGCAGAGCGGGCGATGTGGCAGCGAGTTGGTCGTTGTCGGTTTCGGGGTTGCCCACCTGTTCGTACATGATTTCGAGCATAGGTCGCCAGTAGGGCGGAATAGTATTCATGAAGGTGAAAAGATTGCTCACCCCCACGTAGTCGATGCCGCAGGCGTAAACGTCGGGCGTGAATGTCAGTCCGGCCAGCACAGCGTAGCCGCCGTAGCTGCCGCCGTAGATGGCCACGCGCTTTGGGTCGGCAATGCCTTGACCGATGAGCCACTGCACGCCGTCGGTGATGTCGTCCTGCATCCGCAGTCCCCACTGCTTGTAGCTCGCTTCGAGGAATTTGCGTCCGTAGCCCGTAGAACCGCGGAAGTTCATTTGCAGTACGGCATAGCCGCGGTTGCTCAGGAACTGCACCTCCGAGGAGTAGCCCCAGCAGTCGCGTGCCCACGGGCCGCCGTGCGGGTTGACAACCACGGGCAGGTTGTGCGCCGTGTCGGGCGTAAGGCCGTCGGGCAGGGTGAGGTAAGCCTCGATGCGCAGTCCGTCTCGCGATTGGTACGTTACGGCGTGCATCTCGTTCATCTCGTCGGGAATGATCCACGGGGCGAGGTCGGCAATCTTGCAAGCCTCGTCGGTCTCAGTGTCGTAGAACCAATACGCTCCCCGCGTGCGGTCGCCCCCGACGTAGATAAGGTAAAAACGTTCCGTCTTGTCGGTGTCGGCTATGCCGTACCTGTTGTTGGGAAAATGTGCCTTGATGCGTTGGCGCAACTGTTCTTCCACCTTGTCGAAGTAGTGGCGCACGGGTTCCTTGTGGCCTGTGCAGTAAACGCTGAGGAGTTTTTTGCGGCGGCGCGAATAGCTGATGCTCGCAATGTCGTACGTGTCGTTTTCGTAGAGCAGTTCGAGTTCCTCGCACGTGGCCGGGTTCATGCGTACCAGCACCGTCTTGTCGCGCCCCAAGTTGGTGGCAGCGTACACCTCGCGGTTGTCGGGCGTAAACTCCATAAAACTCACCGTGTCGCGGAAGTTGGTTGTCAGCACGGGGCGGAAAGGTTCCTCCTCCGTGTCGCGGTAGAGCAGCTGCGTGTTCACGCCGTCAATAATGGCGGTGGCGGCGCGCAGGCAGCCGTTGTGGTCGGTCATCCACCCCTGGTAGTTGCCCGGATTCTCGGCGAGAAGCGTCAGTTCGCCCGTGTCGAGGTTGAGTCGATAAGGGTCGAACACCTCGGCATTGCGCCGGTTCATGCCAATCATCACGTAGCCCGGCTGCTCTTCGAGGTCGTCGATAAGACTTGTCCTAACGCCCTCAAAGGCCGTATAGGCACGCAGGTCTGTGCCGTCGCGGCGCACACCGTAGAGCTGGTAGTTCTCGTCGCCGGCCGTGTCCTTCATAAAAAGCAGTCGTTCGTTGTCGGCCCACATGTAGCCAGCTACGCTGCGTTCCGTCTCGTTCGTAAGGCGAAGGGCATGGTCATCGTCCTGGTCCACACGGCGCACAAACACGTTGAGGCGGTCGGCGTAGGGGGCGAGATAAGATATGTACTGTCCGTCGGGCGATAGCTGGTAGCCCGTATGTTCGGAATTGCGGAAGAAGTCTTCCAGAGGTATTTGTCGCATGAATGTCAGTCCTTGTGCTTCGAGTAGAAGCCGCGAATGAGGTAGAAGAAAATGTGCACTGTGCCGAAGCCACTCGCCGTCAGGAAGAGCGTAAGACTTTCGTGCCAGCCCACCGTTTGCTGGTGCCAGAAGGCTGTGATGACGCAGATGATGCTAATCAGTACGCCGAGCGCGCCCAGCACCGAGTGCTCGTGGAAGCGCGCGCCGCCAGTATTCTCTTTGCTGTGGCGTACGCCGTAGAGCGAGTAAATGTCCAGACCGATAATCATCCAGATAACCAAACGGATCCACGTGTCGGCCGGCAGGAAAAGCATCATGCCGATGCAGAATATCAGGCCCAGGGCCGGCACCACGGGGACAAACGGCGTGCGGAAGCCGCGCGGTGCGTCGGGCTGCGTGCGGCGCACAACGATTACGCCGGCGCAAACAAGGGCAAAGGCAAGGAGCGTGCCGATGCTCGTCATTTCACTGGCCACGTCGGGCGGAACAACCCCGGCCAGCAGGGCAATGATAACCATAAAGAGCATATTGCTGCGTGCCGGCGTGTGGAACTTTTCGTGCAGGTGCGAGAACACGGGCGGAAGCAGTCCGTCGCGGCTCATGCTGAAGAATACGCGGCTCTGGCCCATCATCATCACCAGTACCACACTGGCGTAGCCCAGCAGGATGGCTAAAATGATGCCGCGGTTGAGCCACGGGAAAGCAGGTGTAATCGTGCCGTCGGCACCCACGGGACCCATGTTGGCCACGGCCGTTGCTGCCGGCGCTATGCCGTTCTGGCCGATGTATTCGTGATAGTCTACCACGCCCGTCATGACGAACGAGAAGAGCATGTAGAGGATGCTGCAAATGATGAGCGACCCGAGAATGCCGATGGGCATATTGCGTTTGGGATTCTCCGTTTCCTGCGCCGCTGTACTCACGGCATCGAAACCGATGTAGGCGAAGAACACAATCGACGCGCCGCGCAGAATGCCCGAGATGCCGTAGTCGCCGAAGTTGCCTGTGTTTTTGGGAATGAACGGCGTGAGGTGTTCGGAGCGAACGTATTTCAGACCGATGATGATGAACGTCAGCACCACGGCAATTTTAAGCACTACCATGAACACGTTTAGCCACGAACTGCCCTTTGTGCCGCGCATCAGGATGAACGAGAGAAACACCACGAGCAGGGCGGCCGGCACGTTGAACACGCCACCGTCAGCCGGGCAGTTCGTCCACGCTTGCGCCAACGGGTGACCGATGTCGTTCATCATGTAACAGAAATACTGGCTCCACGATTCCGAGATGGCCACGCACGCCACGGCGTATTCCAGCACCAGGTCCCAACCGATGATCCACGCCACCAGTTCGCCCATGGTAAAATAGCTGTATGTATAAGCCGAACCGGCTACGGGCAGCATAGAGGCAAATTCGGCGTAGCACAGGCCCGAGAAGGCACAGCACAGGGCAGCGATGGCAAAACTGACGACAATGGCCGGCCCGGTGTGTTCGCCGGCTACAATACCCGTTACGGAGAACAGGCCGGCACCGATAATCACGCCCACGCCCATAGCCACGAGGGCACCGGGGCCCAATACGCGTTTCAGTCCCTTACCGCCTTGGTTGGCGGCTTCGTTGAGCAGTTCGCCAACGCTCTTCTTGACGAAAAGGCTTGTCTTTCCATTAGATTGTAAGTCCATATCTTAGTTCGTTGTTGGGTGATAGGTCAATGTGTTGGCTGATGTTTGTGATTGGTCAGCCTGCGGCCGATGAAGAAGGCCAAATGGCCAAGGCCGAACGCCACGGCGATGTAAAAGAGCGTGCGGTCGGCCGTCCAACCCACCGTCTGTTGGTGCCAAAAGCCCGTCATCACGCAGAGCAGGCCCGCAACGGCTCCGATGCCGTGGAGAATGCCCTGCCCCGAACGGTCGGAACGGCAACCGCCGGCCGTGCTGTGGCGCACGCCGTAGTACGAGTAAATGTCCAGACCGATGAGCATCCACATGACGAGGCGAATCCACGTGTCAGCCGGCAGGAAAAGCATCATGCTCACGCAGCAAACAACGCCCGCCACGGGCAGCCAAGGCACGAGGGGCGTACGGAAACCGCGCGGAGCATCGGGACGCGTGCGGCGCACCACGATGATGCCCAAGCACACGAGGGCAAAGGCGAAGAGCGTGCCGATGCTCGTCATTTCGCCCGCCACACTTGCCGGCACCACGCCTGCCAAGAGGCCGATGACCGTCATGAAGAGCAGGTTGCTCCGTGCCGGCGTGTGGAACTTGGCATGAAGGTGCGAGAAGAGCGGCGGAAGGAGACCGTCGCGGCTCATGCTGTAGAACACGCGGCTTTGGCCTAAGAGCGTAACCAGAACCACACTGGCATAGCCCATAAGAATGGCGAGGATAATGCCCCTGTTGAGCCACGGGTAGGCGGCTGTGACGTGTCCGGCAGCATCCGTCGGCCCCATGTGGGCAATGGCGGTGGCCGCCGGGGCTATGCTGTCTGCGCCCTTGTAGAGGTGGTAGTCCACCACGCCGGTCATGACGAGCGCAAACACCATGTATAGCACGGTGCAGATAAGCAGCGACCCGAGGATGCCGATGGGCATGTTGCGCTTGGGTTTTTTCGTCTCTTGCGCCGCTGTACTGATGGCGTCGAAGCCGAGAAAGGCGAAGAACACGATGGCTGCGCCGCGTAGTACGCCCGACCAGCCGTATTCACCGAAAACGCCCGTGTTCTGGGGAATGAACGGCGTGAGGTTCTCCGTATGGATGTATTGAAAACCGATGCCGATGAATACCAGCACGACGGCTATTTTCAGGACCACAAGGAAGTCGTTGAACTTAGAACTGCCCTTCGTGCCGCGCATCAGGATGAGCGACAGCGCCACGACAAGCAAGGTGGCGGGGAGGTTGAACGTGCCGCCGTCGGCCGGACAGCGTGTCCACGCCTCGGGAAGGTGCCAGCCCAGGCCGTCGGCCATGATACAAAAGTAGCGGCTCCACGATATGCTCACCGTCATGGCCGCGAGAGCGTATTCCAACACGAGGTCCCAACCGATAATCCAGGCCACCAACTCTCCCATGGTGAAATAGCTATATGTATAAGCCGAACCGGCAACGGGTATCATTGAGGCAAATTCAGCATAACAAAGACCTGCCAGGCCGCAGCAAACAGCGGCGATGGCAAAGCTCAGGATTATGCCCGGGCCGGCGTGGTCGCCAGCCACAATGCCCGTCACGGAGAACAGTCCTGCGCCGATAATCACCCCCACACCGAGAGCAATCAGTCCCCACATGCCCAGCACGCGTTTCAGTCCCTTTCCGCCTTCGTTGCCGGCCTCGAGAAGCAGTTCCTCCGACGTTTTCTTTACAAATAAATCCATTGTGATTTTACAAAATGAAATAAAATATGGTACAAAGATAGCAAAATGCTTGCTAAATGCCGCTCTAAATTCTCTCTGTGATGCAGCTAATGCCCATATTGTGTAAAAGACAGGGCGAAAGGCTTTGCCCAGCCCCCGCATGTACGCAAAAATACCCCCGAACTTGTGGACGTACGTCGTTTATTACGGTGTGCGTCAAAAAGTTCGGGGGTAAGACAGACTTGTTCCCTACTTCCGCCGATAGTTGGCGAAGGTGAAGGGCAACGTATTCTTCTCGTCGGGTTCGTGTGCCTCGCTGTTTTCGAGCGTCCACTCCTCGGCATTGAATTCGGGGAAGAACGTGTCGGCCTCGGGCGGCACGGCGTGGATGTGCGTCAGACAGAGGCGGTTGGCACGGGGCAGAGCTTCGCGGTAAACGCTCTCGCCACCGATGACAAACACCTCCTCGTCAGCCTGGCACGAGGCGAAAGCCGCTTCAAGGCTATGATACACCTCAATGTCCGGGGCCGTGAAGGATTCATTGCGTGTCACTACCACGTTGCGGCGGTTGGGCAACGCGCCCTTGGGCAGCGACTCGAACGTTTTGCGTCCCATCACGATGGTATGTCCCGTGGTGATTGTCTTGAAGTGTTTGAGGTCGGCCGGCAGGTAGTAGAGCAGTCCGCCCTTGTTGCCGATGGCGCGGTTCTCCGTGAGCGCGCAGATGATGGATAAGGTCATTTATTCGGGGATGAATGAGGTTGTATATATATATGCGTGCCGGCGTTTGCTGCACGACGGCCGGTTATTCCGCGGCGATACGCAGGGCGTTAACCACGGCTTCGGCACAGCGTTCGCCGTCGACGGCCGCACTGACAATGCCTCCGGCGTAGCCTGCGCCCTCACCGCACGGGAAGAGGCCGCGCACTCGTACATGGCAGAGCGTTTCGGCATCGCGCACAATGCGTACCGGGGCCGACGTACGCGTTTCGGCGGCTATCAACACCGCATCGTTGGTGAGGAACCCCCGGCTGCGGCGGCCAAAGGCGTTGAAGCCCTCGATGAGGCGTGAGGTGATGAAACGCGGCATCCAGAAGTGGAGCGGCGAGGAGACGAGGCCGGGTGTATAGCTCGAGGCCGGCAGGTCGTAGCTGAGGCGGCAGTTCACAAAATCTGCCATGCGCTGTGCAGGAGCCGTCTGGCTGCGGTTGCCCTGTTGCCAGCAGGCTTTTTCAAGAGCCTCCTGAAAGTACATCATGCGCAGGGGATTGGAACGGTCGCCGATGTCGGCGTGGTTGGCAGCGAACACGCCGTCGGCCATTGCCTCGGTGAGGAATGGGGCCAGCTCGTTGTCGAGGTCTTCAAGGCGTGTCTCAACCACCATGCCCGAGTTGCTCCACGCTGAGTTGCGGAGCGAAGAACTCATGCCGTTGACCACAATCTGCTGTTCGCCGCTTGAGGCCGGAACAACCACGCCGCCGGGGCACATGCAAAAGCTGTAAACGCCTCGGCCGCCGCTCTGCGCCACGTAGTTGTACTCCGCCGCAGGCAGGTATTTGCCACGGCCCTCGGCATTGTGGTACTGTATGCGGTCGATGAGGGTAGATGGGTGTTCAAGACGCACGCCAACGGCGATGGGCTTGGCCTCGATGTCGATACCCTGTGCGCGCAGTTGGCGGTACACGTCGCGAGCGGAGTGTCCCGTGGCGAGAATGACCTGCCCCGTGAACGTTTCGCCCGTGTGGCAGCGTACGCCCTTCGTCTCGTTGCCCTCGACGAGGATTTCCGTGACGCGCGTTTCAAACCGCACCTCGCCGCCGCACGCCATGATTTGGTTGCGCATATTCTCGATGATGCGCGGCAGACGGTCCGTGCCGATGTGCGGATGTGCGTCGACAAGGATGTCAGTGCTTGCACCAAACTGGCAGAACACACGGAGAATTTTTTCCACATTGCCACGCTTTTTCGATCGTGTGTAGAGTTTGCCATCGGAGAAGGCACCTGCGCCGCCCTCGCCGAAAGAGTAGTTGCTCTCGGGGTCGACCTTGTGCTCGCGTGAGATGAGGGCAATGTCCTTGCGGCGGTCGTGCACGTTCTTGCCCCGTTCCAGAATGATGGGGCGCTTGCCCAGTTCGATGAGTCGGAGGGCAGCGAACAGTCCGCCAGGGCCTGCGCCCACCACCACGACACTCTCGGCGTGGCTCACGTCGTTGTATTCGATGGGAGTGAACTCCTGTTTCGGCGGCATGGCATTGATGAACATCTCTACGCCGAGGTTGACGAAAATCTGTCGTTGGCGCGCGTCGATGCTCCGTTTGCGAATGCGCAGAGCCGTAATGGTGCGCGCATCGATGCGAAGCTGCTGCGCCAGGTGGCGTTTCAGCTTTTCCTCGTCGGCGGCTATCTCAGGCGTGGCACGCAGTTGTTGCAAGCCGTTCTGCTCGCCGATGTAAACGAACGGGGAGAACTCTTTCTGTTCACCCTTGTAGGGATTTTCCCTTACGGGGCGTGCCTCGCCGCGTTTGCCGGGTGCGCTCGGGCGGAACTTATTGCGGCCGTTCCGTTTGCCGTTATCGTGTTTGCTGAACATACGTTTTCTTTTTTATCTCAATATGGTCCGAAGGGGGGGCTGTATCACTTGACCACATCCTAAATATGGGCTTAGCCTATTTCTTTGAGAACGGTTTGCGCCAGGTGCAGCCCTCCTTCCAGCGCGAGCAGCCGTAGGCCGTGTTGCCCTTGATGACCTTGCCCTCGCCGCAGAGCGGACAGGCACTGCCGGCGCGGATGACCTTGCGGCGTGGCTTCGCCTCGGTAGCGTCGCTCCCCTTTTGCGCCTTCGGTGCGGCAGCTTCGGGGGCAGCTTCGGCAGCAATGCGGCGGTTTGAATTGTCGCTCAGGACCTGTTTGACCACGTCCGTTACCATCTCTTTCAACTTGTCGATAAACTGCGCCGCACTGTATTCGTGCCGCTCGATGAGGCGCAGTTTCTTTTCCCAACGGCCGGTGAGTTCCGCACTTTTAAGGAGTTCCTCGTTGATGAGCGAGATGAGTTCGATGCCCGTCGGCGTGGCCACGATATTCTTGCGTTGGCGGCGGATGTACTGCCGGCGGAAGAGCGTCTCGATGATGGCAGCGCGCGTAGATGGACGGCCAATGCCGTTCTCCTTCATGGCATCGCGAAGTTCATCGTCGTCGACCGTGCGGCCGGCCGTTTCCATGGCCCGCAGGAGCGTAGCCTCGGTGTAGTACTTGGGCGGTTGGGTGGTTTTCTGCGCCAGTTCGGGGAAGTGTTCGCCGCTCTCGCCCTTGACAAAGTCCGGCAACGTGCGCTCCTCCTCGCCCCGTTTGTCGTCGTCATCGGCCGTAGAAGCCAATCGGGCAGCCGTGGGAGGCACGGCGCGCCAGCCCTGTTCGAGGATGGTGCGGCCCGTGGCCTTGAACGCCACGTCGGCTGCCTGCCCCATGACGGTGGTGGCGGCAAACTTGCAGTCGGGGTAGAACACGCTGATGAATCGGCGCACCACGAGGTCGTAGACGTTGTGCTCCATGTCCGTGAGGTTGTGCGCCGCTACGCCCGTGGGGATGATGGCATGGTGGTCCGTCACCTTCGACGAGTCAAACACCTTTTTGCGCTTCAGGAGTTTCGTTCCTCGCAGTGGCGTGAGCAACTCGCCGTACTGGCCACTGATGCCGTTGAGAATGCCGTTGCACTTTGGGTAAATATCGTCCGAAAGGAACGTCGTGTCGACGCGCGGATAGGTAGTCACCTTCTTCTCGTAGAGCGACTGGATGAGCGAGAGCGTTTGGTCGGCCGTGTAGCTGAACTTTTTGTTGCACTCCACCTGCAACGATGTGAGGTCGAATAGGCGTGGCGGCTGTTCCGTACCCCGTTTCTTCTCCACCGAAGTGACGGTGAACGGAGCCTGGCGTATGCTCTCGAGAGCCTTGCGCCCCTCCTCCTCGCTCGTAAATCCCCGGCGTGCGGCCGGGGCGGCCTCCTTCTTGCGTTCGCCCCCTTCGGCCGCTGAAGCGTCGGCCGGGAGCTCATCCTCGTTCGGGTCGGCCATGACGGCCGAGAAGGTCGTTTGGCGATACTTGGTGGTAAGCACCCAATAAGGTTCTGGTTTGAAATGGTCAATCTCGTGCTGGCGACGTACGATGAGCGCGAGCGTAGGTGTTTGCACACGGCCGATGGAAAGCGGCGTTGCGTTGTAGCCCGTGCGGTATTTGAGCGTATAGAGCCGTGTGGCGTTCATGCCCAAAAGCCAGTCGCCAATGGCACGGCAGAGGCCCGCCTCGTAGAGCGACTGATAATCCGCTTGCGGTTTGAGCGACTGAAAACCCTCGCGGATGCTCTCCTCAGTGAGCGAGGAAATCCACAAACGGTCCACCGGGCATTTCGCCCCCGCCTTTTGCATTACCCACCGCTGGATTAGTTCGCCCTCCTGCCCGGCATCGCCGCAGTTGATGATGCGGTCGGCCTGGCTCATGAGTTTTTCGATGACGGCAAACTGTCGCTGTACGCCCTCGTCGTTTTTTAGGCGTATGCCGAAGCGCGTGGGCATCATGGGCAAAGCCCCGAGGCTCCACCGCTTCCAAAGAGGCGTGTAGTCCTCGGGGTATTTCAGTTCACAGAGATGGCCGAATGTCCAGGTCACTTGGTAACCGTTGCCCTCGAGGTAGCCTTGGTGTTGCCCTGTGGCTCCGAGAATGGAGGCTATTTCGCGTGCTACGCTGGGTTTCTCGGCTATGCAGACTATCATTGTTGCTTGTGTGTTTCTTCTGATGTGTTGTAGCGAAACTGCATTCGTTCCGCATTGAAAGAAATTCCCTCCTTGGCAAAAAACTGGCCGACGAAGCCCTCAGCGGCCAGTGCTTTGGGCGTACCCTCGACGATGCCGTCGGGCTGCAAAAGCCACAGGCGGTCGGCAAAGTGGAGAGCCAACTCAACGTCGTGCGTGGAGAAGAGCAGCGTGCGGCCTTCGTTGTGCGCCAAACGGCTCAGAAGGCGCAGCGTGGCGGCCTTGGTGGGAAAGTCGAGGAACGCCGTCGGCTCGTCGAGCAAGATGACGGGCGTTTGCTGCGCCAAGGCTTTGGCGATGAACACCCGCTGCTGTTCGCCGTCGCTCAGCGAGCGCAAGGGACGGCCGCAGAACTCCTCCGTGCCGGTAAGCTGCATGGCACGGCGGACAACCTCGCGGTCGTTGTTGTCGTTCAGTCCGAGAAAACGCGCATAGGGCAGACGGCCTGCGCCGACCACCTCGTCGGCCGTGATGTGTGAATCGGGCGGACGATGGGTAAGCACCACGCCCAGCGTGCGAGCCAGTTGGTGTGGTGAATAGTCGGCAACAGACGTGCCGTTGATTGTCACTCGGCCTGACAGGGGAGGAATGAAGCCGGCGATTGTGCGCAGCAGTGTGCTTTTGCCCACGCCGTTGATGCCGAGCAGAGCTGTGAGCGAACCTTGCGGCAGTGAGGCGTTGAGGCCCCGGCCGACGGTGCGTCCTTTGTAACCCGTTTGCAGGTTGGAGAGTTGCAGCATGGCGGCGGAGAAATTAACGGAAACGGCGGCCGAAGGCGAGAATGCCAAGGCGGTTGCGCAGGGCGAACCATACGCGCGACCATTCGCCGTAGCGGATGTTGAGCAGTAGTTCCTCAATGCTGCGCCAAAGCTTCACCCACGGATGTCCCCAGCCCATGATGCGGTAGACGCGTCGGCGGTAGGCCACATGATCCACCACGTGAACTGGGTGGCGCAGGGGAAAGTCGAGTTCGTGCCGCCCCATGGTGAATATGCGGCGGTAGCCCGAGGGCAGCGTGCGTATCGACCCGGCGAAGTGCGTAGAGTCGTTCGTCACCCCGAGGTTGCTCAACAGATTGACGCGCGGCACGATGGCCAACTGCGAGTTGAGCAGAAGGTGAGCGTGGAAAATCGTTTCGTAGAACGCCTTGCCGCTCGCTTTGTGCGCCTTGGCCATGGGCAGAAAATCTTTACGCAGTTTGCGTTCCTTGACAAGGGCGCAGATTTTGGCCACGGCATCGTCGTCGTTGAGCCACGAATACTGCTCCTCCCACTGGTTGATCACGCGGCTCCACGAAGCCCAGCCCCAAATGCTGAAATTGGTGGTGAAGAAATAGTCCGACCCGCCTGCGTCGGGGGTCTGCTCCTCCTGATTAAAGCCTTGTATCATGCCGATGCGCTCGTCGTTCTCATAGCGGTCGAGCATCTCCTTGCAGAACCGGAAAAACGAAAGTGTTGGCACGTCGTCGTCCTCCAACACGATGCACTTGTCCGTAAGGCTAAACGCCCAACGCTGGGCAATGAAGCCCGAAGGGTCGCAGCCGTAGTTGCGCTCCTGGTAGAGACGGTGCACCTCGCATGGCCAATCAATCCCCTCAAACACCTTGCGACACGCCTCAATGCCCGGCACGTCGCGGTTGGACCGCGGCCCGTCCTGGTAGAGAAAGAGACGTGCCGGACGCGCCTGGCGGATGGCCTCGAAGGCACGCGCCAGAAAGTCGGGACGATTGAAGAAGACGATGAGAACGGAAATGTCCATGGAATGGTTTGTGTGAGCGGCGTTGAGTTTCGTGAGATTGATGAAGGCGAGAAGAAAAGCTTATGAAAGGTTCTCCGCATAGAACACGGCGTGGCCTTTGCGCTTGTCCTCGGGCGGCAGTTCCATGTAGTTGCGGTAGAGGTCGGTGAGGTAAGCGTCGGGATTGGACGGAGCGTTGAACTCCGCATCCTCGAACTGGATGCGGCGCACGGGGAAAATGCTGTCGCGGCGGTGCATGATGCCGTAGCCGTTGTTGTTGAGCGTGTTGGAGACGTACTCGCCGCGGCCCTTCGTGGCGCACGCGGCGAGCCAGAGGAGTTTGCACCAGGCACGCTTTGCCCCGAAATAGAAAAACTCGGCAAACGAACGCCACGAGTAGTAGTGCTGGCTGCTCAGGATGGCGTTGGCACGGCAATAGCCCTTGGCGATGCGCTTAATGGCAGGGCGCGAGAGAGAAGGGTAGTCAATCATCGGAAAAATGTCGACGTAGAGCCCTTTGGCGTAGTTGCGTGAAAAGTCGTCGCCGTACTCCACAAGGAACGATTCCCGGTCGCGCACCTTAAAGATAGGAAGGCGCACCTCGGGGTCGGTGTCGGGCGTTTGTACGCAAAGGTTTTCGGGGAGTTCGGCTCGTGCCGCCTCGACAAAGCGAGGAAGGTCGGCAAGGCGCATGGCAATGTCGATGTCGTCGTCCCAAGGGATGAAACCACCGTGGCGCACGGCACCGAGCAACGTGCCGCCGTCGAGCCAATAGTCAATATTGTGAAGGCGGCATATGCGGTCTATCTCCTTAAGTATGTGCAGTTGTTTCAGCTGTACGGCACGCCGGTGGCGCTCCATATAGCCAGAAAGAATTTCGTCCATGGGTTTGTGTTTTCGTCCTTTTGCCGGGGCGTGATGGCAGTGTTAGCGGTCGGACCGCTTCACGTCGATAACCTGTCCGGTGTAGTCGGCCAGGAGGCAGCGCACCGTTACGTCGGCCACCACGTCGGATCGCAGCAGCGTGTCGTCCGGCTCGATGCCAAAGTTCTTGACGCGCATAGGTGTTTTAGTGCGTTCGGGGTTGATGCAGTTGACACGAATGCCCGCGCCCTCCCATTCCTGAGCAACGGCCTGTACAAAGTTCACAATGGCCGCCTTGGTGGAAGAATAAATGCTGTAGAAAGCCCGGCCGCGCGTATAACTGCTCGACGTGAAGAAAATGAGCTGGCCGTGCGTTTCCTTTAAGTAGCTGTACGCCTCGAGAGCCACGTTTACCGTGCCCATATAGTTGGTCTGTACGGCAGCTTGGATAAGGGCGTAGTCCATCCCGGCGAGCGGCTCTTTGTTGAGAACGCCGGCTGTGTTGACAACGTGGTCAATGCGCCCCTCCTCGGCCGCCACCGAACGCAGCGCCTCGGCCACACTCTCGCGGTTGCCTACGTCAGTTCCCGTGAGCGAACGCGAAAAGCTGTGTACACGGCATCCCTTGGCCGTCAGCTGGTCGGCAATGTCCTTGCCGATGCCATACGAACCGCCGAACACCACGACCACCTTGCCTTGGAGCAAATTGTCGGCCGGTGCGGTGGGAGCCTGCGAACCGCGGAGCTGGAAGAGTTTGTCGAGCAGGAAAGTGTCCTCCTTATAAGTAAGCTTCATGTTGCTCTCCTCGCCCGCCACGAGGAATACCGGCACCTCGGGCATGTATTTCACCACTACGCCGCAGTCGTCCGTCACCTTGAAGTCGGGGTCGGACAGGGCGCGGCGGTAGGCCTCCGAAATGACGGAAAGGCGGAAAGCCTGCGGCGTTTGGCCGCGTTGCAGGCGCGAACGGTCGGGGATGGCCGCGATGTGGTCGCCTTCGGCCTGGATGATGGTGTCAACGGCTGGAACGGTCACGTCGATGGCCTCGTGCTGAACGAGAGCCTCGCACACGTCGTTGATGATACGTTCAGAAACGAGCGGACGCACTGCATCGTGAAACACAAGGTTTACGTCCTCCTCCGTACCCTCGTAGGCTCGGATGGCTGAGAGACTGGAGTCGTAGCGTTCCTTGCCGCCTTTGAGGATTTTCTTCACCTTCTTCCACCCGTTGCGCAGGACGATGTTTTCCATGTCGCCCACGTAGACGGGGTTGCATACAACGGCAATCTCGTCGATGTGCGGATTGCGCTCAAATGTGTCAAGGGTGTGTTCGATGACCATCTTTCCGGCCACCTTGAAAAATTGCTTAGGCGTGCTTAGGCCCAAGCGGCTGCCTACGCCGCCGGCTAAAATGACGGCTATGTTACGTGCCATAAAAAATACCTGTGTTCTATTCTCTCGCGCGCCGCCCAAGAACGGGTGCACGGTGCTTGTCTATAGTGAGCAAAGGTATACATTATATTTGAAATGTGTGTAGAGCAACGGCGTTATGCCGTTTTTGGAGGTGAAAAGCATGTAAAGCAGATGCAGATGATTTTCGTTGAAAATCAGAGCGTACATTTATGCGATGAGTGAACGTACGTCATGAG
>CAVLCM010000054.1:0-14443 GCA_963661625.1 bacterium | reverse complement strand
TAGATGAAGCCTTCTTCGAGTAATACGTAACTCGTTGATTTTCAATATGCGCCACTTGGTGGTACAAAAAAGTGATGAAGTCAGGAATTGCACCAGCGGCGAGAGAAAACCTGAGCAATGCGTGGGTCAGTTTTATCAGACAGAAATAAAAAACGTTTAGGACAACATTGGAAAAGAATAGAAAACTTTTTTCAACCTGTACCACAAAATGGAAGAGGACGGCCGTTTCTTTGCACCAAGAACAAAAAACAAAAGCCATGAAAAAAGAATCTGTACTCCACATGATCAGCCGCTACGGCATCACTACCGCAGCCGAACTTACCGCTTTCATTATGAACGACAGCAGCAAGGGCCGTCTATCCCCCTACCCCGAGGGCCACGGCTCCGCACTCTGGACGGAGCAACTCGCCGACCGTTCGAGTTTCTACGCTTAACACAGACAACCCGTGGGAACACACTCCCGCTCACACGGACAGCAACAAAAAGCATACGCCAGAAGCCCCAAGGCCCCGGCGTATGCTTTTTTGCACATCCCACTCCGCTGAAAGCGGCACAGATGCGCACAAAAAAACCTGCAGAACACGGTTCCACAGGTTTCAGTTTCTCTCGTTTTCGTAGCGAGTTTGCTTAACCTTAAAAGATTAAGGTTCTGGCTCTCATTTTACAGAGTCAGTAGTAGCAGCAGTGCTGTCAACAGTAGCAGCAGCAGAGTCGCCAGCAACAACAGAGTCGCTGTCAGTAGCAACTACAGAGTCGCTGTCAGTAGTAGCAGCAGCGTCAGAAGTCTTGTTACCGCAAGAAGCGAAAGAGATAGCTGCGATAGCTACGAACATGAAAACTAACTTTTTCATTGTGTGAATTAAATTTTTAAGTAAAACAATCAATTGCCTTTTTGTAAACGCTGCAAAGGTACGGACTTTTTCATTCGGTGCAAGTTACGCCCCAAGTTTTTTGAATATTTCCGTTTCGTTTTTGCTTTTTTTTGGCGCAAAGATTTTATTTGGCATTTACTCCTTACAAATTGAGCACATATCCTTTACAACTTAAAAGGGAAAGCCCCTCGCTCGTCCGCCGCAGCGGTTGGCAAGGGGCTTTCCTTATTAATATATATATGCGTGAGCGCAGGCCGTGGGGCGCGCCCATGCGCCGGTTTTAGCGGATGAAGAGCAGTTCGCGGTACTTCGGCAGCGTCCACATCTCGTCCTCAACAATGAGTTCGAGCTTGTCGATGTGGTAGCGGATAGCGTCGAAGTAGGGAGCAATCTCATCGTGGTAGGCCACAGCGAGCGTGCGGATGTCCTCAATGCGGTTCACCACCTTGCGCTTCTCTACCATTGCCTCAACGTTCTCTGCCACGAAGCTCACGTGCTTATTGATTTTCTCAATGAGGTCGATGTTGTAAGCGGTGAGTTCCTTTACCTTGGCGGGGTCGCTAAACGTGGCCTGAATCTTATGCACATTGTCAACGAGTTCGCTCTGGTACTTGGTGGCCACGGGAATGATGTGGTTCATGCAGAGGTCGCCGAGAACGCGGGCTTCAATCTGAATCTTCTTCTGATATGTTTCCCACTTAATCTCGTTGCGGGCTTCGAGCTCGTTTTTCTTCATGACGTTCATGTCCTCGAACATCTTGATGGACTCTGCGTCGAGGTAACGGTCGAAGATAATCGGGCAAGAAGTTTCGCAGTCGAGGCCGCGGCGCTGTGCCTCTTCCTTCCATTCATCGCTATAGCCATTGCCATCGAAGTGGATGGGCTTGCAAACCTTGATGTCCTCACGTACAACTTCGAGGATGGCGCTGATTTTGCTTTCACCCTTTGCGATGAGTGCGTCTACGCGGGTCTTAAAGTCGGTCAGGGCTTCGGCTACGGCCGTGTTGAGGACAATCATTGCGCTGGCGCAGTTGGCGATTGAACCTACGGCACGGAACTCAAAGCGGTTGCCGGTGAAGGCGAAGGGCGACGTACGGTTGCGGTCGGTATTGTCGATCATCAACTCAGGTATCTGCGGGATGTCGAGCTGCATGCCGTGCTTGCCTTCGAGCGTGAAGAGTTCGTCCTTCGTAGAGTTTTCCACCTTCTCGAGGAACTCGCTGAGCTGCTTGCCCAAGAAGCTGGAGATGATTGCGGGGGGAGCTTCGTTGGCACCGAGGCGGTGTGCGTTGGTGGCACTCATGATGGAGGCTTTGAGCAAGCCGTTGTGGCGATAAACGCCCATGAGCGTTTCGACGATGAACACGAGGAAGCGGAGGTTGTCCTCAGGCGTTTTGCCGGGGCCGTGGAGCAGTGCGCCCGTGTCGGTCGTAAGGCTCCAGTTGTTGTGCTTACCCGAACCGTTGATGCCAGCGAAGGGCTTTTCGTGGAGGAGGCAGCGGAAGCCATGCTTGCGTGCAATCTTGCGCATGAGCGACATGATGAGCATGTTGTGGTCTACGGCCAAGTTGCACTCTTCGAAAATCGGCGCAAGCTCAAACTGGTTGGGAGCAACCTCGTTGTGGCGCGTCTTGCAGGGGATGCCGAGTTCGAGAGCCTGGATTTCGAGGTCGCGCATGAATTCCTGTACGCGTTCGGGGATAGCTCCGAAGTAGTGGTCGTCCATCTGCTGGTTCTTAGCAGAGTCGTGGCCCATGAGGGTGCGACCCGTGAGCAACAGGTCGGGACGTGCGGCGTACAAGCCCTCGTCTACGAGGAAGTACTCCTGCTCCCAACCCAAGTTGGCGGTGACGCGCGTCACGTTGGGGTCGAAGTAGTGGCAAACGGCCGTGGCAGCCTTGTCGACAGCGGCGAGAGCCTTCTTAAGCGGTGCCTTGTAGTCGAGAGCTTCACCCGTGTAGCTGACGAAGATGGTGGGGATCATCAGCGTGTCGCCTACGATGAATACGGGCGATGCGGGGTCCCAAGCGGAGTAGCCGCGGGCTTCGAAAGTGGAACGGATACCGCCGTTGGGGAACGACGATGCGTCGGGCTCCTGCTGAACGAGTTCCTTGCCGGAGAAGTCCTCTACCATGCCGCCCTTGAAGTCGTGTTCTACGAAAGCGTCGTGCTTTTCGGCAGTGCCCTCAGTGAGGGGCTGGAACCAGTGGGTGCAGTGAGTAACGCCCATCTCGATGGCCCATTTCTTCATGCCCTTTGCCACGTCGTTGGCTACTGAAAGGGGCAGCGGCGTGCCTTTTTCAATCACCTCGCGGAGTTGCTGGTAGGTCTTCAAGGGGAGGTACTTAAACATTTTCTCCTGGTTGAAGACATACTTGCCAAAGTAGTCTGACGGACGCTCCGTGGGAGCCTTGACTTCGAGGGGACGCTTCTTGAACGCCTCTTCTACGACTTTAAATCGAAGGTTGCTCATTGTTTTGAAGGGGTTAAGTAATGAACGGCAAGGGAGCGCATCGCTATACGGCCGCCCCTCTGCCGCCATTTGTTTATGTTTCAGTGTGTTGTGTTTGCAGTTGTTTTCGCTGGGGTTATTTCAGCCAAGCCTTGAGGCGACGCATTGCCTCTTCGCAATCCTCACGGTTGCCAAAGGCGGTGAGGCGGATATATCCCTCGCCGGCAGGACCGAAGCCCACGCCCGGGGTGCTGACCACGTTGATTTCCGTAAGCAGTTGCTCAAAGAATTCCCAACTGCCCACGCCCTCGGGCGTTTTGAGCCAGATGTAGGGAGCATCTACGCCACCGTACACTTGCAAGCCCACTTCGGTGAGGGCCTCGCGCATGATGCGAGCGTTGGTCATGTAGTAGTCAATCGTTTCGCGTACTTGGCGTTTACCCTCGGGGCTATAGATAGCCTCAGCAGCACGCTGAACGATGTAGGCCGTGCCGTTAAACTTGGTGCATTGGCGACGGTTCCACAGTTGGTTGAGCTGCACCTGCTCGCCGCTCTTCGACGTGAACACGAGTTCCTTGGGCACGACGGTGTAGCCGCAACGAAGACCTGTAAAACCGGCCGTCTTGGAGTAAGAGTGAAACTCCACGGCGCACTTCTTGGCACCCTCAATCTCGTAGATGGAGTGAGGCACGCCTTCACGCGTGATGTATGCTTCGTAAGCCGCATCGTAGAGAATGAGGCTGTTGTTGGCCAAAGCGTAAGCCACCCACTTTTCCAACTCCTCGCGGCTGAGCGTCGTACCCGTCGGGTTGTTGGGGTAGCAGAGGTATATCATATCGGTGGGGTGGCTGGGGAGCTGCGGCACAAAGCCGTTCTCAGCCGTACAGGGGCAGTAGGTTATTTTGCTCCACGAACCGTTGTTCACCTCGCCGGCACGTCCGCCCATCACGTTCGAGTCAATATAGACAGGATAGATGGGGTCAGTTACGCAGATGCTGTTATCGGGGCCGAGGATGTCGCCGAAATTTCCCGTGTCGCTCTTTGCTCCGTCGTTGATGAAGATTTCGTCAGCGTCAATCTGGATGCCGCGCGGCGCAAAGTCGTTCTCCACGATTGCCTTGCGCAGAAATTCGTAGCCATGCTCAGGACCATAGCCGCGGAATGTGCTGCCGCTGGCCATCTCGTCGACGGCTTTGTGCAGGGCCTCGATTACGGCGGGGGCGAGCGGACGCGTTACGTCGCCAATGCCGAGGCGGATGATTGCGGCCTCGGGGTGTGCCTCTTTGTAGGCTGCCACCTTTTGGGCGATGTCTGCGAAAAGGTAATTCTTTTGGAGTTTAAGGAAATTTTCGTTGATGGTTGTCATTTGTGTATAGTGGAAACTTTTATGGGAGCGCGGCTTTGAACTTGCGCTATCGTTGCTTCGTTGTTCAAAACCGCGCTCCCATTGATTGTCATTTATATTTCTATTTCACCGTCGAAGACCTTTGTGGCTGGGCCTGTCATCAGCACGTGATTGTCTACCTCGCTCCATACTATATGCAGCGTGCCGCCGTCCATCACAATATTGCTTTCGCGGCCTGTGCGCTTCGTCAGGGCCGCCGCCACTGCCGTGGCGCAAGCACCCGTGCCACAGGCCATCGTAATGCCTGAGCCTCGCTCCCACACTCGCATCCGGATGTCGCCGTTGGGCAGTACGGTAGCGAACTCAATGTTGCAGCGTTCGGGAAAGATAGATGCAAATTCGAGGCTCTTGCCTACGCCGGCCACGTCGAAACTGGCGGCATCGTCTACGAAGACTACAAAATGGGGGTTACCCATTGACACGAACGTACCCGTGTATTCGTGGCCCGTGATGCTGAGCACTTTGCCCTCGGTCATGGAGCCGTCGGGCGTAGCCAGCTGTGAGGGCACTGCCAAGCGAGGCATATCCATATCCACCGTCACGCTCTCAACACGGCCTTCGGAGTCGACGTGCAACTTCAGCACCTTGATGCCCGAAAGCGTGGATAGTTTTACTTCCGTCTTTGTGGTAAGGCCGTATTCATACAGGTACTTGCCGATGCACCGCGAGGCGTTGCCGCACATGCGGGCTTCGCTGCCGTCGTTGTTGAATATGCGCATCGAGAAGTCGGCGCCGTCCGCGCCTTCGCCAATCAGCACAAGGCCGTCGCCGCCGATACCTTTGTGCCTGTCGCTCCAAATTTCAGACAGATGCTCGGGATTTTCCACGGGGTACTTCAACGTGTTGACATATATGTAGTCGTTGCCCGCACCGTGCATCTTTGTGAAGTGGATCAGCTTGCTCATACAGTTTGTGTCGTTTTAATGCTGCAAAGATATAATATTCATATTTACCACACGCAGATTTCTTCATTTTTCTTCTTATTCTGTTTGAATAATCTCACTTTTCTATTTTTCTACACCTTTTCTTTGCATTATGACACACGAAGTATATTTTACTATATCAAATGCGCATTCATGCATATACTGAATAAATCGTACCTTCGCCGCATTGAAACACAGCACGAAGCATGACTGAATTGTTTTTGGCAAGACACGGCGAAACGGAAGAGAACGTGGCGCAAATACTTCAGGGCCACTTGCCCGGACACCTCACGGCGAAAGGCCAAGCCCAGGCCGGCGAACTGGCACGTGCGTTGGCGAAGGAAGCGGCAGGCTTTGACATCATCCTTGTGAGCGACCTGCAACGGACCGTCGACACGGCACGCATTATAAACAGCGAACTTCACCTGCCCGTTGTGCCATGCCGGCTGCTGCGCGAGCGTGACTGGGGGAGTTTTACGGGGGTTAGCATCGCCCGAGCTCACAACGAGCCTATCCCCGACGATGCCGAAACGGTGGAACAGATGTTTGAACGGGCTGCCGCCTTTCTTCGCCACGTTTGCCAACACTACGAGGGCAAATGCGTGCTGGCAGTGGGTCACGGGTTGTTCAACCGCACCATCCAGGCCGCATACCAGGGCTGCACCATCCGCGACGTACCGCGCATGGCCAACGCCGAGGTGAGGCGGATTGTCATAGAAAAATTACCGGAAAAGCTTTTGAGAGAAGGCGGCGACGTGATTAGCGCAGACTAAGCCTCCGAAAAAGGAAATGCGTAGAAGCCCTGCTCCTACGCATCGCCCGACATTTTCTTCATCACCTTGAGCATGGCTGAACTGTCGGTGAAGCCCGCACGAGTTGCCAAGTCCTGCAACTTCGCCTCGGGGTGTTCTTTCATCTCCTGCTCCACAAATCGCACGCGCAGCTGGTTGATGTATGTGTTGAAGTTGACGTGCAACTGACTGTTGATGTATTCGCTCAGAAGCCGCGGACTGGCCTGTATCTGTTCAGCCACAATTTTCACGGTCAAGCCCTTCGTGAGGTAAGGTCGTGACTCCATCCTCTCCCAAAGCATCAGTTTTTGCGGAAGCGACGTTTCCTCGTTCGGAAGCGGCGCGGCAGGACTGATAATTGGCTTCTCCTCTTCGACAACTTCCGATTTAGGCTCTTCTTCACCCGTTGCAAACTGAGGTAGATAAATGCCTTGCCGGTTGTAGAACCATACGGACAACGTCATGCTCAGGATTGTCAGAATCAGTGCAAAGACGAGGAACGCCATGCCCGTGAAGAAGGCCATCGTCCACGACACCACACCTATTAATATATATAGCGTAAAAACAACTCGGTTGAACAGCCGCAGAGCATCATTTCTGTCCAGACTTTTGTCGAAGCAACTAAGGTCGTCGCCCAGACTCAGCGTCATGCACGCCATTCCCAACAGGCTCAGTGTGGGAAGGGCAACGCTCGTCACGCCGACCACAGCTGAAAAGTCCGTGGCCCGTGCCAATCCGCTCACACCCCCGACGACGAGCATCGGCAACAGTACTGCATACTTGCGGTGCATGGTCATCGGCTTGCCTTGCAGCAACCGTTTCATCGCCATCGTCAGTACAACATGCGCGACGTAGACGATAAGGAATGTCACATCTGCCGTCGCCCCCCTGCCCCACTTGGGCGTGAGCCATACAACCGCAGCAAAAAGCCCTGCATAGAGCGCAGCCACCAAGGCCGCCACTGGACAGGAACTGCGCACAGGAGGAGTGTCCTCGTCGGCGTACCAAACCATCAGCATCAGGCTTATCAGCAGACAGCCGGTCGTTCCGCTCACATACAGTAGCATTTCCAAAAACTCCATCGCGCTCTCATTTTTGTTTCGGAATGCAAAGATAGCTCAAAGCCCCCGTACGAAGGCACGCGGGGCATTACAAAAAAGCCACTCCACAGTTAGGAGCGGCTTTATCACAATTTATAGTTTGCCATGGCTATTGGCTGCAATCCTTAGAAGTCGATTTCCAAGCCCAAACCAAACACGTCGTTCGTGCGGTGGAAGGTTTCTGTACCCGAGATGGGGTTCATAATCTTCCCAACGGCAGTGAGCTGGCTGTTTATGCCGGTGAGCTGCTGCTGCATCTGACTTTTCTGTTCGTCGGGTAATCCGGGCGTATTGAGGGCCGCTTCGAGCTGGGCCTTGCCTGCGGCGAGCTGTTGCACGGCCGGCGTGAGCACGGGGGTGAGTACGCCTTTGTACTTCTCATTGAGGGCGTAGAAGTCTGTTTGCGTGCGCTTGTACTCCTTATAGAACGTCTTGAAATAGGCGATGTTGAGAGCCACCTTCTTGCGCAATTGGAAGCGAGCACCTATGCCGACTGAGTTGGAATTGGTCACGAAACTCATATCGCTGATGAACTCGCTGTTCTTTCCGAGCCCGTAGTTGGTAGTTTGCCATCCGGCACTGACGGTCCAGCGCTTCGTCACGTCATACTCTGCACCGGCAAGCACTTCCCATCCGCCGTGCTTCAAGTAGTTGTGTTTGTTTTCGTGCTGCGTGGCTTGGCGGTCGAAATAGTAGTGGAAGCCGCCGTTCAGGCGCAGGCCCGATACCGGTTCGTACATAACACCGGCCGTGAGGATGGCGGGAATGTCAGCCTTCACCTTTTTGCCGTCGTCGTACTCGTTGAGGCCGCTGGTGTTCACGCCGGCCTGGTTTTTCAGGCGCAGACGCGTTTTGAACTCATAGCGTGCGGCGAGGTTCACCTTGCCTATGCGGTAGTCCACACTCACGATGGGCGTGAAGCCCCACCCCGTCTGGTCGCAGTTGAGTTCGCGGTCGGCCACGAGCGATTTAAACTCACCCATGCCGGCACTCTCCAAAAACGCCGATGCCGGCATCTGCTGCCCGGCAACCGTCACGCCGATATTGCGTACATAGCCGTAGTAGTTGCATTGTGCGTACACAACGCGTCCACCCACACTGACGTTGAGATTGGAAAGCACTTTGTAGCCCACACCAAACTGTCCGCCGAAGTAGTACTGGCGACCACGCATTTTCGTATCTATTGAATAACCCTCTACCGCGCCGGGTTGAAGCACGTCGGCAATGAGCGGAAGCATAGCCACCTGACTTTCGAACGAGGGCAATCCGTTGTTGAAGTTGCACTTGCCGCCGCCGCCCGTCACGCCGAAGTGGAACGAAGCAAACCAGCGTTCGCCTACACGCGCCAAGTCGAACGAGGGAATAACGGGTGCCTTGGCCTTGCCCTCAAATTCCTTGTAGCCCGAAGCGTCGTTCTTCACGCCGTTCACCGTGCCGAGCGCAAAGGGCGCAAACGACACCTTGTCCGTACGGGTTTGGTATGCGCTTTGAAGGTCAAAGCCCAAGTGCCAACCTGTGCTCATGAAACCGAGGCCGGCAGGGTTAGTATATGCGCCGTCAATGGCTATCACGGCGTCGCGCGCCGGGTTTCGCAAAAAACTTACACTCTGATTTGTGTTCGTAAGGTAACCGCCTGCCTTAGCCCCCGCAATGGCAGTGGCCGCAAGGGCTGTGGTGAGGAGAAATCTTTTCATTAATTCGCTTTTATTGTGCTAAACGGCGGCAAAAGTAGAAACTAATTGCACACCAACAAATACTTTGCGCAAAAAGTTTGGACTTATTGGAGCTACGTTGGAGGTTAGCGCAACGTTTTACAACATACGGTTAACAAAATGTGACAAAAGCAGACGTGCAGAAAGCGCAAAAGCAATTTCCAGCGAATTAGTGGAAAGTACTTTTGCGCTTTCTGCGCGTCTATTGGTTAACGATAAGCCGAAGCCGCAGGCGACTATCCGTTCATCGAGGCAATGAACTCGGCATTGTCGAGGGTATTCTCCATACGCTTTTTCACGTCGGTCATAGCCTCGAGCGGGTTCATGTCTGAGATATAGTTGCGAAGCACCCACATACGTTTGCGCGTGAGTTCGTCTTGCAGCAGGTCGTCGCGGCGGGTTGAAGAGGCTACGATGTTTACTGCCGGGAAAATGCGCTTGTTTGCCAACGCACGGTCGAGTTGCAGTTCCATGTTGCCCGTACCTTTGAATTCCTCAAAGATAACCTCGTCCATCTTCGACCCCGTGTCGATCAACGCCGTAGCGATGATAGTGAGCGAACCGCCGCCTTCAATGTTGCGGGCCGCACCAAAGAAGCGTTTGGGCTTTTGCAGGGCGTTAGCGTCGACACCGCCAGAAAGAATCTTGCCCGATGCAGGAGCCACGGTGTTGTAGGCGCGCGCCAAACGGGTGATAGAGTCGAGGAATATCACTACGTCATGGCCGCACTCCACCATTCGTTTCGCCTTGTCCAGCACGATGCCGGCAATCTTCACGTGGCGAGCTGCCGGTTCGTCGAACGTAGAAGCTATCACCTCGGCGTTTACCGTGCGCATCATGTCCGTCACTTCCTCCGGGCGTTCGTCGATGAGCAACATCATGAGGTAAGTGTCGGGATGGTTGCGGGCGATGGCGTTGGCAATATCTTTCATGAGCATGGTCTTACCCGTCTTGGGCTGAGCCACGATGAGTGCACGCTGCCCCTTGCCAATGGGGGTAAACAGGTCGACGATACGGCACGATATGCTGTCGTTGCGCCCCGTGCAAAGGTTGAATTTCTCTTCGGGGAAGAGCGGCACAAGGTGTTCAAAGGAGATGCGGTCGCGCACCTCGGCAGGGGCCAGACCATTGATGCGGTCTACGCTAACCAGTGCGAAGAACTTTTCGCCCTCGCGCGGTATTTTCACCTTTCCCTCCACCACGTCGCCGGGCTTCAAGCCGAGCTGGCGTATCTGCGTGGGCGACACGTAGATGTCGTCGGGTGAGGCAAGGTAGTTATAGTCGGACGAACGGAGAAAGCCGAATCCTTCGGGAACGATTTCCAACACGCCGCGGCCGTCGAGCAAGTGCGTCATGGTCTGTGCGGCGTTGTTCTGCTGGTCTTTGGCGTTGTTGGTGCGGACGTTCTTGTTGTTGACCTTGCCCTTATCGGCGGCAGGCTTTGCCTCGGCCTTGTCCTGCGTGTTGCCCTGCATCATGGGGTCGTCCTTGAAGCGGTGGAATTTCACCTTCTGTGCGCCATTGCCCGTTCCGTCGCCGTTGCCTCCGTCGGCATTGGTTGCCATACCTGCACCGGGGTAGCCCTGACTGTCGTCTGTCTCGTAGACAGCCGGCACGTCACGCGTAATGATGAAGTCGGCACTGTTGTTCGGATTGTCGGTGCGGTCGGTCACGGGCGGCAGGTCACTCTGGTCGTCTTCGACGATGTTCTTTTTCTGCAAGGTACGCTTCACCTCTTCTATGTCGAGCACGTCAGAGACGCTGTTGAGCGCCACCTCCGTCTTGGCCTCCTGTATTTGCTCAGCGATGAAGTCGGGCATCTCTGCGGCGGGAGCGGCAGGAGCCTCGGGGACTGCTTCGGGTACCTCAGCCGGGGCGCTTTCAGGTGTGGCCGTGATTTCGGCAATCTCGGCAGCAGCCGCAGCGGCTGTGTTCTCAATAACGTCGAACACAGGGTCTTTCTTGGCGGCAACGCGGGTGCGTTTGCGCACGGTTGACGCCTCGGGAGCAGGTTCGGCAGAGGTAAACACACGGTCGGCCTCGGCTTTCTTGACAATGCGTGTGCGGCGTTTCACCGGCGCCACTTCGGCAGCCGACCGTATGGCCTGCGCATCAAGTATTTCGTAAACGAGTTCGCTCTTGGCTTTCCCGTCTGCATTCCCTATTTCCATCTCCTGCGCTTTGGCAAGAAGTTCAGCTTCGCTCAGCTCCAAGAGCTGTTCTTTAGTTAAGTTCAACATATAGAGGGTTATCTGTTTCGTATGTAGGATATAGCTCTTCGCGCCGCCGTTGGCGTGCGCATCGGGCGTTAAGGCAAATGGCGTTCAGCCTGTCTTGTCCTTCCCCCTTGCCGCAGGGCTTGCACACAAAGCGTGCATACACAGCAGCAACGGTTTAGAGTTTTCTAAACTTGGGGGTTGCTTTGAAAAATGTGCTTGATTTATTCTTGGGGAGTGTGCAAAGGACTGTCAGAATAACGAAGAAAATCTGTCCTTTGCCGTGCGCGTTCTCTCCGATAGCCTTGGCCGTTGGCGAATCTCGTTCCGCCGCCTATGGCCTTCCGGGCCGCGCAATTCATAACGACATACGGCGCGTCGGGTCAACGCAGTGAGCTGTCTTGCGCCGTTTCCATTACTTTCGAGAGCAAAGTTAATAAAGTTTTTATTGGCAAACAGCGGCCGACCGTCTTTTTCTCGCAAAAGGGCAACTTTTGACGTGTTTTCCGCCCCGCATCCCCGTGCAGGGTGCACAGCGACGGCCGGATACGCATTTTTATGGTAATTTTGCCTCGCTTATACAATAAAACCTATTTGCATGATACGCAAAAGCATACTCCTTTCAGCGTTTGCCCTGTCAGCCTCCGCCATTCAGGCTGGGGAAGTTGACAGCACGGCAGCGCAGTCATTTCAAAACCTCGACTACGAAACGCCCGGCTACACCCTCCGCGCAAAGGGACACACGCCCGTAGCCGAAAAGATGCAGCCGAGCATCAAGTTTGGCGGCTACATCATGGGCAAGTACTCCATATCCGACCGCAGCGGCGAGGCTACCAACGGCGGCTTCGACCTGCGTTTCATCCGCCTCTACGCCGACGGCCACGTGTTCAAGGACTTCTACTACAAATTGCAGATGGAGGTGAACGGCGCGCCCGGCGACAACAAAGGACCGCGCGTACTCGATGCCTTTATTGAGTGGCAGAAGTTCGATTTCCTGCGCATAAAGTTCGGACAGTTCAAGCGTTCGTTCGGCTTCGAAAACCCAATGAGTCCCTTGGCCATAGGCATGGGTTCGTACTCGCAGGCCACGATGAAACTGGCCTCCATCAGCGACCGCAATGGCGAGGGCAGTTACAACAAGAGTTCGGGGCGCGACGTGGGCGTGCAGGTTCAGGGCGACTTTCTCCCTGCCGCCGACGGCCACAAGTGGTTGCACTACCAGTTGGGCGTATTCAACGGGCAGGGCATCAACCACACAGACAAGGATCACCACAAGGACGTGATTGGCGGGCTATGGATTTCACCCGTCAAGAACCTTGCGATTGGCGGCTTCGGATGGAATGGCAAGTACACGAACGAGAAGTACAACGCAGCCGACGCCAAGTCGTTGAAGAGCGTCAAGCGCGTGCGCTGGGGCGCAGGCGTGAAGTACGAAAGCGACTGGACGGTGCGCGGAGAATACATGAGTTCGGTAGGAGGTGTCGTCACCGACGCAACAGCCCCCGACCGCTCCGACGCTTGGTATGCCACAGTGGGCGTGCCCATTGTGAAAGGCTTGAAGATATATGGCCGCTACGACTGCTACCGCAACGACAAGCACGCCTGGTCGTCGCTCTGCACCAACTACGGGCTTTCGGGCAACTACACCTTGGGAAAAAATCTCATCTTCCAGCTCAACTACACGTTTACCGACGACCGTTCGGCTCGCCACGCCGCAGCACCGAAGGATTCGCACTACAACACGGTCGACGTGCAGGTGACTGCCCGCTTCTAACCCCGACCCACTGCGGTACGGAATATCCTCCGTCCCGCATTTGTCCCATTTCCTCTCCCCTGCCCCATGACAAAATCTTGCAGAAAGAAGGTTCTGACCACATTGGCTACGGTTGTCATCTGCCTCGCCGCATTGACCATCGGCGGCGCGTGGTACTTGATAGACTATGCCCTCAAACCCGGCGACCGGTCGCGCAATGAACAGCTTGCGTGGCACGAGGTAGACTCGCTCTACCCGGGCATGATACAATGGCGCGACTCGTTGACGGCCCTCCATGCCTTGCACGACACCGTACTGCTCGCCCCCGACGGCACACGCCTACACGCCGTCTACGCACGTGCAGCCCGCCCTACGGCCAACACGGCTCTGCTCGTGCACGGCTACACGGACAACGCCGTGCGTATGCTTCCGCTTGGACGAATGTACCTCGACAGCCTCCACATGAACATCCTCGTGCCCGACCTCCGCAACGCGGGCCAGAGCGGTGGCGACCATTTCCAAATGGGCTGGTATGACCGCCTCGACGTACGTCGGTGGGTAGACGCAGCCCCGAAACTTTTTTCGGACAGCGTGCGGATAGTTGTCCACGGCGTGTCGATGGGAGCAGCCACCACCATGATGCTATCGGGCGATGCGGACGTTCCACACAGCGTCAGGGCATACGTGGAGGACTGCGGCTACACCTCCGTCCACGACCAGTTTACCAAGGAACTCGCCGAACGGTTCTCATTGCCGGAGTTCCCAATTATCCCCGTAGCCTCAGCCCTGTGCAAAATGCGCTACGGATGGGATTTCAACGAGGCATCGGCCCTGCGTCAAGTGGCCCAATGCCGCCGCCCGATGCTCTTTATTCACGGCACGGCCGACAAGTTTGTTTCCACCGCGATGGTCTACCCTCTCTATCGGGCCAAGCCCGCGCCCAAAGCCCTGTGGCTTGCCCCCGGTGCGCCCCATGCCCGCAGCTACCATCTCTACCCAGCCGAATACACCAAACGGGTAAGGCAATTCCTGCAAACTTACGGTTTTTGACCTTACAGAAATCTCCGCACGGACTGCGTGCGGAGATTTTTTGTGCCTCGGGGCAATGAAGGAATGTACAACCGCATTGGAGCGAAGCAACTGTTTTTAGGGTTAAGAAGAGAGTGGGATGCTTCGGAGTAAAGTATTTCCGTTGAAAATCAGAGCGTACATTTATGCG
>CAVLCM010000053.1:0-14544 GCA_963661625.1 bacterium | reverse complement strand
GGGTGGACGTACGTCGTTAGATGAAGCCTTCTTCGAGTGAATGGCCGGTGAACGCACGAAAATACGTAACTCATTGATTTTCAATATGCACCATTTGGTGGTGCAAAAAAGTGATGACGTCAGGAATAGAGACAATGAGGCCGGCCGAGAGATCAGAACCGCCATTGTCGTTATTGTCTCTATTGTCGTTTTGAACATATACTTCACACGACAGGAGTACTTCCTATGACTTGTAGCAAATGCAAGCCCAGGCTCGTGGGAACGCCTTGCCGAGAAGATTGTTTGCGATAGATTTCAGGAACGTGGCGAACGAGCGGCGGTTGCGGAGGATAAAGGCAAGCGACACACGGCGGTGGGGAAGGAACGCCTTGCCGCCACAGCGGAGGAGGGATATTTGGGCATTGCACATCTCCATGTAGAAGCGTTCGGCCATTGGGTGGCCTGCGCCGAGGCGGTCGACGAGGAGTTGATTGCTTAGGAGCATTCCGCGGAGGCGGTCGGTGAGTTTGGCGGCTGAGGGCTGCGTGCTGATGGAGCAGTTGCGGTAACGGTAATGGTAAAGTCCGCCATTGCAGTAGGCGATGCTGCGAGCATTGGCCAACACTTGCGGCACGGTGAAGATATCTTCAAAGTAATGCCCCTCGGGGAAAAATTCAACTTGCCACAACTTGCGGCGATATACTTTGTTCCACGCATAGGCATGAAACAAACCGCCGTCGGCAAGCCAATGGTCGAATGATACGGGCGCAGAAGAACTGAAACGGAGAGTGTGCTGCGAAGGATGTCCTTCATAAACGACAACGGGATATTCCACCACGTCAACACGTTCGTCCACATTAAAGGCTTCGAGAGCGCAGTGGAGGGCATCGGGCGAAAGCGTGTCGTCGGAATCGACGAACGTGACGAACTCACCGTGGGCAGCGTCGAGCCCGGTGTTGCGCGCCGCACTCAGTCCGCGATTTTCTGTGTGTTGCAGAAGGATGATGCGCCCGTCGCGCTCAGCCCACGCTTGGCAAAGCGACAGACTGCCATCGGTGGAACAGTCGTCCACGAGGATAATCTCCGTATCGCCTGCCACACGCTGCGCACAGACGGACGCAAGGCATTCGTCGAGACAGTCCGCCACGTTGTAGACGGGAATGATTATGGAGAGCAACGGACAGGGCATGATTGTTCGTCGAGACAGATTATAATAATTGTCCGCAAGCCGCACCCAAAGGGAATGCGGCTTGCGGACAATCTTCGTTCAATTACTTAGAAGTGCGCTTCATGTAGCGGATGCCCTCAACGAGGTGGCGCATCATGGGCAGGAAGTGGCAGTAGCCGTTGCGCGTGCTGCTCAGAGCAAAGCAGAAGCACGACCACCAGGCACGCGTCCCCTTCATGTAGTAGGCGATGGCACCGCGGCTGCGCTGCACACCGGCATCGACGTAGACGAGCGACTTTTTGAGCATGGTGCTTGTCTCCACTATCTTTTCGGGGAAATAGTGCATCTTCAACCCGAGACGCAGTGCATCTTCGAGCCAAATCTCTTCCTCGCCGCAGGTGAGGAATTTTGTGCCGAGGCCGAAACGCTCGTCAAAGCGGATGCGCCCCTGAACACTCTTGCGGCGGCACGCCATTTCGAGGGCGGAGATGGTGTAGTCTGCCGGCATTGCCAATACATCGAAGTCCTCTGACGGGTAGTTCTTCAACGACTTGCCCGTATAGGTGGAGGCGCAGAAGAAGGCCACGTCGAGCGAGTCGCGCTGGGCAAACACGCCCAGTACCTTCGCCGGCGTGTCAGGCAGGATGTGCGCATCGTCGTCGGCATACATCACGATGTCGGCCGAAGCCTTGTCGAGCGCAAGGTTGCGGTTGGCCGAGAGGCCCTGTCCCTTGTAGGTGTAGACAGACACGTCGGGACGCGAAGCCAATACCTTGGGGATGAGGTCAAGGTAGCGGTCGTCGGTATATTGGTACGAAACAATGTAGCGGACGTTTTCCTGGGGCGGGAGCAGTACGTCCTGCACGCGCACCACGCCCTTATTGAGCGAACATATCAAAATGTCAAGCGTCATGGTTCGGTATGTTTTTCTGTTTTCAATATGCAAAAGTGTTCACCGCCCGGCACACGGCCAATGCGTCCTCGTCGCTAAGCACGGGACTGATGGGCAGACTGAGTTCGTCGGCCGCCCAACGCTGCGCCACGGGCGTATCGACTTGCTGGGCAAAGGCGGGCTGCTGCGAAACGGTTAGCGGATAGTGGCAGAGCGTTTCAACGCCCTCTTGCTGCAAATGGAGTTGCAGTTCGTGGCGACGGCTGCACCGCACGGGGTAAATATGGAACACGCTCTGCGCCGTGTCGCCCCCATAGGGCAGCAGCACCTGCGGATGGCAGATATTGTCGGCGTACAGTTGCGCAACGTGGCGGCGACGTTCGTTGTCGGCATCGAGGCGGCGCAACTTCACTCGCAGAGCAGCCGCTTGGAGTTCGTCGAGGCGCGAGTTGAGTCCTTTATATATATGGTGGTACTTTCGGTCGGCTCCGTAGTTGGCGAGAGTACGCACGAGCGAGGCCAGTTCGCCGTTGCTCGTTGTCACCGCTCCTCCGTCGCCAAGCGCACCGAGGTTTTTCCCGGGGTAGAAACTGAATGCGGCCATCTCGCCCCAACTGCCCACACGTCGGCCTTCATCAACTGCGCCGTGTGCCTGTGCGGCATCTTCGAGAACGGAGAGGCCGTGGCTCGCTACCCACGAACAGAGTTCCGCCATGGGGGCTGCATGACCGTAGAGATGCACAGGGAGAACGGCTCGCGTACGTTCCGTCCTTACCCTTTCGGCCGTTGCGGCAGTGAGCAACGCCCGTTCATCCACGTCGGCCAGCACAGGTTGCAGACCGGCGCGCGTCACGGCCTGCGCCGTGGCTACGAAGGTCATGTCGGGGACTATCACCTCTGCCTTGTCGTCCCACCCATGGTATATCTTCATCGCCATAAGCGAGAGGGTGAGTGCGTCGAGACCGTTCGCCACGCCGACGCAATGCGTTGCCCCGGTGTAGGCGGCAAACTCCTCCTCGAATGCCTGCGTTTCCTGTCCGTGCAGATACCATCCACCCTCGACCACGCACTGCACGGCCGAAAGCAGTTCCGCACCAAAGCTGCGGTTGATATCTCTAAGGGGGAGGAAGGGTATCATGAAGATGAATTTGTGTCGTCTGTCGCAAATATAGGCAAAGTTT
Source organism: bacterium (assembly GCA_963661625.1). Classification (GTDB taxonomy): domain Bacteria; phylum Bacteroidota; class Bacteroidia; order Bacteroidales; family Bacteroidaceae; genus Alloprevotella. Next base: position 11,324 of record CAVLCM010000053.1, on the reverse strand, counting down.
TCTTTGGAGGAGAGAATGGCTATTGCTCTTTGTTCTCCAAAGCTATCTGGCGGAATGCCTCGTAGTCGTTGATGTAGCCCTCGCGGTCGTAGTCGCCTGAGGCCAAGCAGAGGCAAACGGCATCGGCTGAAAAGTCGCTTAGCTCGCACCAGAAGAGAGGGGGAATGAGCAGTCCCTCGGTCTCGCTGCTAAGGGTGAACGTAACGGGAGGATGAATGCCGTCGTCCACCTTTACGCGGAACGAGCCTTTGACGGCCACGAGGAGTTCCCAGCAGGTTCGGTGCGAGTGACTTCCCCGGCTGGCATTCGGCGGCACGTTCGTTATCCAGAACAGGCGTTGCACGTCGAACGGCAGTCCCCCACCCTGCCCCATAGTGCAGAGCGTGAGCAGTCCGCGCCCATCGGGAAAGGAGGGCAAACGGAGCAGGAGGTTGTCGTAGGGATATATATCTTCTTTCATCGGTTTTTCATGACTTTGGCGGACGACGTGGCGCATAGGGTTAGCACACCACCTCGTCCATGGCGATGTCGAAAGGCATTACGGGGACACTTTCAACCATTTGGCAGGGAAAGCACAGTCCTATCTTATGCACTTGACACAAAGAGGGCGCAGCAAGGAAGCGGTCGTAGTAGCCACGGCCGCGGCCCAGGCGATGCCCCATGCGGTCGAACGCCACGCCTGGCACAACAATCAGGTCTACGCCAGTTGGCTCACTGATGAGTTCGCCCGTTGGTTCGCCTATTCCGAATGCGCCTTGCGTGAGACTTTTCGTGCCGCCGTATTCTGCCACTTTCAACGTGTCGCCCACCACAACGGGCAGGAGGATGCGCTTCGTTGCGCTCCACCGTTCCACAAACTCGTGGGTCTGCACTTCGTCGGGCAACGAGTGGAAGAGCAGGACACACTCTGCACTGCGGAACGCCTCCGTCTGTTCAAGACGTTGGAGTACTTCGTGCGACAGGGTTGACTTTTCGTCCTCGGTCAGTGCGGCGACGCACTTCTTTATATGTTTCCGAAGAGCGTTCTTTTCAAGCATACGGCGAGGGTTGAACCTTTGCGGCCTCGTGCCGGCTGATTTGCCGTGGCGAAGTTGGCACGCAGGAAGAGGGGCGGCTGGCATAATGCGTTGCTGCTGAGAAGCGACGGGCGGTTCCAATTCGTCGAGAACAAAACACGGGCTTGCGCCTTTGCACTCTCGTTTTTCGGGATCGACTTGCCGCTCTGCAACACGCCGACCGCCTGTTGCACGGCTTTGTCGGTGGAGTTGACGTATTCGGCCGCCTCGCTGTCGTCGAATACGTCGCCAATGATGGCCGACGACACGTACGACTGAATGAGTTTGTGCGAACGTTGTATCATGAGGTTGCGGCGTTTCAGTCCGTTGCGCTCTGCATAGGCCACAAAACCGCTCACAAGGTTTTTCTTCTTTAAGAAGGCCACCACGTCCGTCAGGCCCTGGCACTTCCCAAGAGCCTCACGGTTGGTGTCAACAAAATCGTAGGCGTACTGGAAGAGCAAGCCGTTGAAATAAGCGTCGCGGAAGTAAGACGTAATGCCCGTGGTGTCGCGTGGTATAAACACGTCCGGCACAATGCCGCCACCGCCGTAGACGGTACGGCCAAGGCGCGTCTTGAACTTCTCACCCGTATTGCGAATGCTGTCGGCGGAGTAGTATTCGCCGTGTTCGGCGCGCAACAACAGGTCGGCAGCGTAGTCTTCCTCGTCGCCGGGCTTATAGGGCTTCTGTACGCAACGGCCGGCCGGTGTGTAGTAGCGCGCCGTGGTGAGCCTCAACATCGAACCGTCGGGAAACTCAATGGGAACCTGCACAAGTCCCTTGCCAAACGAGCGGCGGCCGATGATGGTGCCGCGGTCGTTGTCCTGAATGGCTCCAGCAAATATCTCGCTGGCCGAAGCCGACGTTTCGTCAACAAGTACCACGAGGGGGATATTCTGGTATGCGCCGCGGCCGTCAGTGCGGTATTCCTTGCGGGGCGATTTGCGTCCCTTGGTGTAGACGATGAGGGAGTTTTTGGGCAGAAACTCGTTGGCGAGCTGCACGGCAGTTTCCATATAGCCACCGGGGTTCCCGCGGAGGTCGAGGATAAGTTTACTGAAATCCTGCGACTGTAACTTGGTGAGGGCGGCCACAAACTCAGGATATGTGGTGTCGCCAAAACTCGTCACGCGGATGTAGCCCACTCCCGGCGCGGCCATATAGGCGGCATCTACCGTACGGACAGGCACGTCGCCGCGCTTCACGCTGAACGAGAGCAGGCTTGACCGTCCGGCACGCTTAATGCCGAGGCGAGCCACCGAACCTTTAGCTCCTTTGAGGCGGCTCATGGCTCCGTCGTTGTTGATGGTATCGCCCACATAGGCTTTGCCGTCAATTTGGACAATGCGGTCGCCGGCCTGCAAACCGACGCTCTCCGACGGGCCGCCCTTGACTACCTTGACAATGCGGATGGTGTCGCGGTAGATGGTGAACTGCACACCGATGCCTGAGAAACTGCCTTTGAGGTCCTGCATGGACTCCTCCACCTTTGCGGCGGAGATATACGTGGAATGGGGGTCGAGTTCTTTGAGTATCTGCGGGAGCGACTCTTCCACGAGGTTGGGTATGTCCACAGTGTCGACGTACTGGTCGTCGATGAGGTGGAAGAGGTCGAGTATTTTGTTGCTCGAATTGTTGATGATGCTTAGGCGGTTTCCCGAAAAGTGGTTGGCGAAGAAACTGCCCAGCAATATGCCGACAACCACGCCCAACGACACCATGAGGGGCATGAAACGGTTTTTGTTGTGCTTAATCATTCTGTTTGTGATGTGGAGAGGAAGAGGAAAACGTGTCGTTTGTCAGCCAAGATCTTCAATGTGAACGATGTCGATGCCAGCTTCGGCAAGCAGGTCGATGCCGTCGGTGAGGCGGTAGCTGCGGGCGTAAACCACACGCTTGATGCCGGCCTGAATAATCAGTTTGGCGCACTCAATGCAGGGAGCGTCGGTGACGTAGAGCGTGGCCCCGTCGGAATTGTTACCCGAACGGGCAATCTTCGTGATGGCGTTCGCCTCGGCATGAAGCACGTACGGCAGGGTCAGTCCGTCCTTGCCCTCGCACACGTTGGGAAAACCAGAGGGCGTACCGTTATAGCCGTCGCTGATAATCATTTTATCCTTCACGATGAGTGCGCCCACCTGCCGACGTGTGCAGTAGGAGTTTTCTGCCCAAATGCCGGCCATCCGCAGGTAGCGGCGGTCGAGCAATTCCGATTTTGTCAATGTGCTGGCCATGATGTGTCTGTCACTTCGTTTGAGTGTCTGTTGTGGGAATGCCGTCGCGCCGCAGCAGGGCGTTGAGCGTAGGCTCCTGTCCCCGGAACCGTTTGTAGAGGGTCATGGGGTGTTCCGTACCGCCGCGCGAGAGGATGTTATTGCGGAAACTTGCCGCCACCTCGGCATTGAATATGCCATGCTGTTTGAACTGGTCGAACGCGTCGGCATCGAGTACCTCGGCCCATTTGTAGCTGTAATAGCCGGCGGCGTATCCGCCCGACATGATGTGACCAAACTGTGTCGTCATGCAACTCTCGGCCACCGTCGGGAGCAGTTGTACGCGGCTCCACGCCTTTTCCTCGAATGCCTTGACGCTGCCCTCGAAGGGAGTGCGGAGCGTGTAGTAAGCCATATCGAGCAGTCCGAACGACACCTGGCGGATGCAGGCGTAAGCGGCCTGGAACGTGCGGCTCTTGCGTATGCGTTCGATGTAGTCGGCAGGGAGCGGTACGCCCGTCTGATAGTGGTAAGCAAATGTAGCCAAAAATTCGGGTTCAACGGCGTAGTTCTCCATAAATTGGGAGGGGAGTTCCACAAAATCCCAATAGACGTTTGTGCCGCTCAGCGAGGCGTAGCGCGTCATGGCGAAAATGCCGTGCAGGGCGTGACCAAACTCATGGAGGAACGTCTGCACCTCGCCGAGGGTGAGCAGGGCGGGTTTGTCGGCGGTGGGTTTGGTGAAGTTGGTCGTTACGCTGACCACGGGGCGCATGGAATTGGCGGGAGTCACCTCGGCTGCGTTGTCGTCGCAGTATTCGGCACGGTAGTCGGTCATCCACGCCCCGCCCTTCTTCGTGGCACGAGGGAAGAAGTCGAGATAGAGGATAGCGAGGAAACGATGCTGCTCGTCGTACACGTTGTAGGCGGTCACATCGTCCTGATAGACGGCTACGTGTTTATTCTCCTCAAACGTCACGCCGTAGAGCCGACTGGCTAGCCCGAACACGCCCTGCTTTACCCTTGACAGTTCAAAGTAGGGGCGCAGCATATCAGGGTCGTAGTCGTAGAGCTGTTTTTTGAGCTTTTGGCTGTAATAGGAGAAGTCCCAAGGTTGCATCTCGAAGTCGTTGCCCTCGGTTTGTTTGGCAAGGGCGGCCACCTCTGCCACCTCATCCTTGGCTCGTGCGAGGTAGTTGTCTACGAGGTCGTCGAGCAGAGCGTAAACGTTGTGGGCGTTCTCCGCCATTCTGCGTTTCAGGGCATATTCGGCGTAGTCTTTGTAACCGAGCAACTGGGCCACTTCGCGACGAAGGTCGACGATGCGCTGCACAATACCGAAGTTGCAGTTGGCGTTGTCCTTCGTGGCCCGACTGTTGTAAGCTTTATAGAGCGTTTCGCGGTGGCGGCGACATTTGGCGTACATCATAAACGGACCGTAGTTCGGCGCATGGAGGGTGAACACCCAGCCGTCGAGTTTGCGTTCGCTCGCCGCTTCGGCCGCTGCCTGACGGTGTATTTCGGGCAGTCCGTCAAGTTCGGCCTCGTCGGTGATGTGGAGGATGAAGTTGTTGGTCTCTTTGAGCAGATTTTGCGAAAAGAGGAGCGTCTGTTCAGAGAGTTGTTTGGTGAGTTCGCGGAACGTCTCCTTGTCTGCGGCGGCGAGCGTTGCCCCCGAACGTTCAAAACTTTCGTAGAGTTTGTCGAGGAGCATTTTGTCCTCGCCCGCAAGTTGGTCGCCCTCCTTGTCGCGAACGTACTTCACACGGGCAAAGAGCTGTTCGTTGAGCATGATGTTGTTGCCATGCTCTGAAAGTGCAGGAGCCATTTCGTTGGCCAGTGCGTCGAGTTCGTCGCTCGTCTCCGCGCTCAGCAGGTTGTACATCACAGCCGTGGCGCGTTCGAGGGCGGCCCCGCTATTGGACAGAGCCACGACGGTATTGCCAAACGTGGGTGTGGCGGGATTGGCCGTGATGGCGTTCACCTCGGTTTCTTCCTCCTTCATGCCCTCGACAATGGCGTGGCGGATAATTTCCACCGGTTCGCCGTCAAACTGTTCAGCGTGGAGGTTATACGTTTCGGGGGATTGTATGTATGCGTTCCATTCCTCATCGTTGAGGAGCTGGGATATTACGAAATCTTTCAACATGATTGTTTGGGTATTTGTTGTATGAAACAGCCGGTCATTTATTATTGACGACAATGGAGACAATAAGATGCCCAATATAGCACTAGAGGTTCACCAATGCCTCTATCTCGGCGAATTTCTTGCCTCGGTTGAGGACTAAGTAGACTTTGTAGAGGAGGGGTGCCCAGAGCTTTTGTTCTTCGGGGCAACGGGTGCGGTAGGTTTCGAGGTCGGTTTCGGCGAGGCGGTATATCTGCTGGCGCTTCTCGAATGCCTCCTTGTAGGCTCGCGAGGCGGGCTTGGAGGGCATGACGAACGCTTCAGCCTGGGCCACGTGCGAGGCTCCTGAATAGTAGTAGGCTTGGGCGTTGGCGGAGTCGAGGCGCATCACGTCGGCGGCACTGGCGGCACAACTGTCGTAACGCTGCAATTCGTAACAGGCCACGCAACGGGCATAGTGGGCCATGGCGGAGAGGCTGTCCACTTGGAGTTGGCGTGCTGCGAGACGGAGCGTTTCGTCATACTGCCGTTTGGTGTTGTAATAGTCGGCCAGTTGCGTGAAGAACTGTGCATCGTGGGGATATTCCTGCCAGCCCTGCGTGAGGCGGTCGCAGTAGGCTGCATCGTCGTTCTCTGCCTGAGCGGTATGGATGAGGGCTTTCAGCACGGCCGGACGAGCGGCATTCATCGTGAGGGCGAGACTGTCGTAACGGTGCACGGCAGCGTATTGCTTGCTCTCGCACGCACTCATCACGTACATGGCGGCGTAGGTGGTGTCGTTCGCGGACGAGAGGGATGCCTTTTGCCCGAGGGACGAAGTGGGCAGTCGGAGGGCCATGTCGAGGTAGTTCATGGCCTCGGTGTAGTTCTTTTTGTAGTAGTAAAAGCGCGAGGCTGCGAGGATGTTGGGGAAGTAACGCTTGGCGAGTTCAATGGTCAGGCGTTCCTGCTTGGGCTTTTTTCCCTGTTCGGCTTGCAGGACGGTTTCGATGGAATCAATGCGCTGCGCCTCGCGGAGTATTTGGCGCGTAGTGGAAAAGAGGGCGGCTGTGTCGCACGCCTGTTTCAGGTAAATCTTGGTGTTTTCGGCATCATTGAGGGCACGGTTGGCCTCGATGCTGTAGAGGCAGAGCTTCACGTTGTCGCGGAGGAGCGAATCGGCACGGAGTTTCTCCACCTGGGTAATGGTTTCCTTATATTTCTTTTGTTTCAACGCCTCGGCCGCGGGTTTCAACGCTTTCTGCGCAACGCAGGGCAATGCGGCAGCGAGGCAGAGGGACATAAGGAGTCGTTTCATGAAATTGGCTGTTACTGGTTGATGCGTCCGCAGGGCGCGGCGGAGAGGCTAAGCGTCTGCGGCAAAATTCAGCAATAGAGCACTTCGCAGTACGAAATGCTCTATTGCTTTTAGGATTCAAGGATTTTCATCCCCGTATGGTTACTCACCGTTGAGTTCGGCCTGCTGCGCTTTGTTGGCAGCATCGAGGAGGTCGTCCATTTCCTGGGCCTTCTTGGTGTCGCCGAGGGCAGTGTAGATCATCTGGAGCGAGGGTGCCCAGCGCTTCACTTCGTCGGGGGCGAGTTCGCGAACGCGAGTCATGCAAGCAAGGGCGTTCTCGTAGTAGCTGCGGGCTTTTTTGAGTTCGCTTTCGTAAATAGCCTTCTCGCGCTTGTACGAACCGTCGGATTCCTTACCCGTGATGCGGCGGTTGGTGCCGAGGTACTTGAACTTCGACTTGCCAGAATGCGTTTGGTCGTAGATGTCGTTGACGTAGGCCGTGCCCTTGTTGAAGAGAGCTTCCTTGAAGTTGGGGTCGATGGCGAGTGCCTTGTCGCAACTTGCCACAGTGGCTTTGTAGTCCTTCTTGACGTTGAGTTCGATGGCAGCCTTCATGTACCAGGCCATCTTGCTGTTGGGGTTTTCCTGTACAAGCTGTTCGGCAAGTGCCGTAGCCTCGTCTACCTTGTTGCTCTGCATGTAGTAGTAGATAAGGTTCTGCATAAAGCTTTCCTTGCCCGTAGCCTCGTATGCCTCAACAAGGGCTTTCTGCCATGCCACGGTGTCTTTCTGTTCGCCGTAAGCGTTGATCTTGATGAGGTAGAGATCGTGGAGGTTGGTGGAGTCGGTCGTCACCTTGATAGCGGCGTCGCAGCTCTTGATGGCCTGCTCGTAGTTTTTCACCTGGTAGTTTTGCAGGGCCAGGTTGAAGCGAGCGAGATTGTAGTACTTGGCGTTGGCGCTGTAGATGGAGTCGCCTTCTTCCTTGGTGAAAGCAGGACTTTTGCCGGGCAGGTCAACATACTTTTGGAAGTAGTCGAGGCTCTCCTGCTTCTTGCCCATTGCGTCCATGAAGGTGGCGCAGTTGTAGTAGTAGGTGAGCATCTGCAACACGCCGAACTTAGTCTGCATCGACACGAAGATGTCTTCCTTCACCTTGCCCTTGGCGTTGGGCTGCGTGTTGTAGTAAGCAGCGTTGCCAAACGACTCCGTGGCTTCGTCTACGCGCTTGCAGAACTGCAACGTGTCAAACGGAATGCCCGACGAGGCGTTGGAGAGGATGGGGTTGAGAAGCTTGCCCTGCAACGTGGCGTTTTGCAGGTAGAGCAGGGCGAGCTTGTCGGACTTGCCGTCGGCCTTAGCTTTGGCAATGTCGGTTTGGAGCTGCGTCTCTGCATCGCTAAGGAGTTGCTGTGCGGCAGCGAACGACTCAGAATCGCGCTTGCCAAGAAGGTTGTCGGCCCTGCGTACCATGTCGTTGGCTTTATACGAACCAATGTGCTGGTCGGACTGGGCGTTGGCCGTACCCATGCTTGCGAGAAGCACGGCGGCAAACAAAAATAACTTTTTCATGTCATTTCTTTTTTCAATGTCCTTATGTGTGAACGAACAGGCAAGGGGGGACGCTTTCCTGATTTTGAGCATCCCCGCTGGCCGTCTGTTACGTTTTATTCTTCACTGTCGTTTTCGGGAGCGTCGGTGGTGGGCTGCTCTTCGGTGGCCGGCGTTTCGCCCTCTGGCAGCTCAACGGCTTCGCCCTCAGCCTCTTCCTCGTCGTCGGTGGGCACGAGGCAGACGCTCGAGATTACGTCGTTGCGCTTTTTGAGGTCGATGAGGCGTGTTCCCTGTGCCACGCGGCCCAGGATGCTCACGTCGGTCATGCGAAGGCGGATGGTGATGCCGCTCTTGTTGATGATCATGAGGTCTTCCTCGTCGGTCACGGCCTTGATGGCTACCACCTTGCCGGTCTCCTCAGTGATGTTGAGCGTCTTCACACCCTTACCGCCGCGGTTGGTCACGCGGTAGTCGTCAACACGCGAACGCTTGCCCTTGCCGTGTTCGCTCACAACGAGGACTGTTTCCTTCTCGGGGTCGTTCACGCAAATCATGCCCACTACTTCGTCCGTGCCGTCTTCGTCGAGGCGCATGCCGCGAACGCCAGTAGCCGTACGGCCCATGGCGCGGACGGTGTTTTCGTTGAAGCGGATGGCGCGGCCGTTGCGGTTGGCGATGATGATTTCGTCGGAACCGTTGGTCAGTACTACGCTCACCACCTTATCGTCCTCGCGGATGTTGATGGCGTTCACGCCGTTGGCACGCGGACGGGAGTAGTCCGTGAGGCAGGTCTTCTTGATGATGCCCTGCTTGGTGCAGAACATGACGTAGTGCGTGCTGCAGAAGTCTGCGTCGGCCAACTTGCGGATGTGGAGGCAAGCGTTTATGCTGTCGTCCGGCTCAATGTTGAGCATATTCTGGATGGCACGGCCCTTGGCGTTCTTCGCCCCTTCGGGTATTTCGTATACCTTGAGCCAATAGCAGCGGCCCTTGGCGGTGAAGAAGAGCATCGTGTTGTGCATCGTGGCGTGGTAGATGTACTCAATGAAGTCGGAGTCGCGCGTGCTGCCGCCCTTGGCTCCCACGCCGCCGCGTCCCTGTGCGCGGAACTCGTTGAGCGGGGTGCGCTTGATGTAGCCGAGGTGGGAGATGGTGATAACCACCTCGTCGTCGGAATAGAAGTCCTCGGGGTTGAACTCTGTGGAGGAGAGGCAAATCTCTGTGCGGCGGGGGTCGCCGTACTTCTCCTTCACCTCAATGAGTTCGTCCTTGATCACCTTGCGGCAGAGTTCGTCGTCGCTGAGTATCTGCTGGTAGTAGGCGATGCGGCGCTCTATCTCGTCGTACTCCTCGTGGAGTTTTTCCTGCTGTATGTTGGTGAGCTGGGCAAGGCGCATGTCGACGATGGCCTTTGCCTGAATGTCGTCCAGACCGAAGCGTTCCTTCAAGGCTTCGATGGCTGCTTGCGGCGTTTTCGAGGCGCGGATGAGGCGCACCACTTCGTCAATGTTGTCGGAGGCGATGATGAGGCCTTCGAGGATATGCGCACGTTCCTGGGCCTTGCGCAGGTCGTAGTTGGTGCGGCGGATAACTACCTCGTGGCGGTGTTCCACAAAGTAGCGGATGCAGTCTTTGAGCGTGAGCAAACGGGGTGCGCCGTGCACAAGGGCTATGCAGTTTACGGCAAACGACGTTTGCAGCGCGGTCATCTTGAAGAGTTTGTTGAGCACGACGTTGGCGTTGAAGTCGCGCTTCACGTCGATTACGATGCGCATACCGTCCTTGTCGCTCTCGTCGTTGACGTTCGAGATGCCCTCAATGCGCTTCTCGGCAGCGAGCTGGCCGATAAACTTCACCAGTTCTTCCTTGTTGAGGCCGTAGGGAAGTTCAGACACCACGATGGTGTCGTGCTGCGGACCGCTCTCAATGTCGGTCTTTGCGCGCATGATGACGCGGCCACGGCCGGTTTCGTAAGCACTGCGCACACCCTGCAAACCCATGATATAGCCGCCCGTAGGGAAGTCGGGGGCCTTGATGTACTGCATGAGTTCGTCGGTCGTAATTTCGGGGTTGTCAATATAGGCCACGCAACCGTCGATTACTTCCCCGAGGTTGTGCGTAGGCACATTGGTAGCCATACCAACGGCAATACCGCTTGCACCGTTTACGAGAAAGTTGGGGATGCGCGTAGGCATCACGCTGGGTTCGTCTCGCGTATTGTCGAAGTTGCGATCCATGTCCACCGTCTCCTTCTCGATGTCCTGCATCATGGCTTCGCCCTCGGGGGAGAGGCGGGCCTCGGTGTAACGCATGGCGGCTGCGGAGTCGCCGTCCATCGAACCGAAGTTGCCCTGGCCCTCAACGAGCGTGTAGCGCATATTCCAGGGCTGGGCCAAACGGACCAGTGCGCCATAAACGGAACTGTCGCCGTGGGGGTGGTACTTACCGAGTACGTCGCCGACCACGCGGGCTGACTTTCTCGTGGGCTTGTTGTGCGTAATGCCCAGTTCCATCATATCGTAAAGGATACGGCGGTGTACGGGCTTGAAGCCGTCGCGCACATCGGGGAGTGCACGGGCTACGATTACAGACATAGAATAGTCGATATAGGAGGACTTCATCTCTTCCTCTATATTGACCTTTATTATTCTGTCGCTTTCTTCGATCATTGTATGTGTATTGCTTTGCGTTTTATATCTCTTTTGCCGTGCGTCCAATCGGCTGTTAGCCATTAGGCACGACCTTACGGCAAAGGTAGGACTTTCTTTGTTTCTGACGGCTTGCAAGGGAGGCTTTTCTGCCCCGTTTTCACACATAAAATGAGCGCAAAGGGCTTTTTAAGGCTCTCTGCGCTCTTTTGGGGGTATTTGCCGACCATCTGAAATCAGGGTCGGCGGATAATGGCAACGGGCTTAGAGGGGATTTCCTGACTTCGCCAACGCTTCACCCAAATCAGTTTTCGGAGGTTCCTAACCCGAAAAGCGGCTTTATGGCAAGATGCTTCTCAGAGAGGAGCAGCGTTTTTGTGAAGGATTCCTCAGAGTAAAGCATTTCCGTTGAAAATCAAAGCGTACATTTATGCGATGAGTGAA
>CAVLCM010000052.1:0-14650 GCA_963661625.1 bacterium | reverse complement strand
GTTCTACGCAATGTAGGATAGCACTCTTTCAGCAACCGGGCGTAGACCTCAGGATAAGTAGACTTGATTTTCAACTCACGTCCGTCAGGATTGCCGGCAAACTCAGGCGACTTGATGATGGCAAGCAACTGCTTCTTGTTGGGCAAATTGCTTTTGCTCACATAGTCTGCCAGCCCATCCCAGTTTTCTGCTTCATAAGAAGTAGATAAGGGGCACTGCGATTCGCCTAACAATATCTTAATGAAATTAGCAACAGCCTCTGTTCTTGACTTAGCCAAACGCTCATTGTTTTGATAGCTGCCTTCGGGCGAAGCATAGCCTTTAAGACGCATTCCTGTAACCGTCACATCCTCGTCATTGCGCGCCAACGACAGGGTGTTCAGTATCTTCTGCAGTTCCGCTTTATTGTTGAGATAGGATTCTTTGATGACACTCTGCGACACGGGGAAAGTGATATAAGCCTGGCCAGATTCACTACGGGCCTTTACTGCCTCTGCCTTTGGCACAACGTAAGCCAAAACAGGAGTAAACGGCTTTGCCTCCTCGTGCTTGCCCAACTCACTATTGTTGGAAGCCAACAAAGTTTGGCAGCAACCACAGAGGTCTTCATTGAGCGTCAATGTGGACTGTCCCATCCATTCTTCATAAGGAACGGACGCTTCATAATGTACCGCCTGAGTGACAGAAGCTTTGTAAACATACGACTTGGGCGCATCTCTCTGGGTTTCGCGCAAATAGTGCAAGTAACGGTTCCGACCCAATATCTGCACTGTTGGAAGCTTAGTTTGGCTTTTCATATTATCCAACACAGGGGTCAAAACGATTGCTCGATTAGACTTCACATCCCACTGCCCGTTAGGGATGATATCCATCGACACCATCATCAAGTCGTTTATCTTTTCTATTTTCACATGCTCTATCGAACCTTTCCCGTTCAAAATTTCCTGAGCATTTGAAGTTTGTGCTACGCAAACAAATGCTGATGCCGCTATATAATTAAATACAGTTTTCATACTTCACACGCATTAAAAAACATAGACCAAATTGATTGCCGCTTTCGTAGGCCCCAAATAATTGTGCTTTTTGTCCTTCTCTATCTGAGAGCCACAAGTTGCACACTCATAGCGGTCATAACGAGTGTAAACATAGCCCACTCCCACTTCGGCCTCCAAGTTGAAATGTCGCCCAAGCATCCAGGCGTAGCCATAGCCTATGCCTGCACCGGCGAACCACCCCTCATACCGACTGTCTTTCAATTGAGAGAAATCAGTGCCCAACAGCTTAAAGTTGGCATTGATATTGCCGACGTTATACTGTCCGCCTAACAAATGGAGCCCAAAGAAATGGCCACCCATTTTCTCGCACAGCCAATAACGCACCTCAGGCTGAACCAACCAATGCTTCCATTTTCTGTTGTCGGAAAAAGTCCAAGGATTATATCCGCCAGACACATCGAGGGTCCACTTAGGAGCTAAAGCTACTTCAACGCCTATATTAGGGGTTGCGGTGGCCCAGTAAGCCAAATTGGTCTTAATCGCCACGTCTTGCGCCCTCATCCCCTGCCATGAAAATGCCATCAGAAGAAAGCAAATTGTTTTAATACACTTGAGCTTCATACTTGTATAATTATATTACAGGTTCATATCATGTCAGAATAGCACACGGTAGCCTTTGAGAACGCATATCGCATCCCCAACAACGGACATTTGGCAAACGCCTTTCCTAACGATGCCGCAAAAAGAGCACTGTTTGCCAACAACAAATTTGATATGGGAGATATTGCTATTGTTACAATAGACACAATAGCACATTGGGCAGAAAGAAGAATCTTCCTGCCTTCAATTGTTTTGCGACAAAAGGATGAGTATACTATGTGCGCATATATGCGTACATATACTAACAGTAAATTAGAGAGAGAAGTGTGTGTGTGTGTGTGTTACAAAATTATCGCACACATCCAAATTCTCAGCACTCTTTTTTACAAAACCAAGAAACTTACAGAAAAGCGAAAAGACGGCAATCACACTCCATTCCATAGAATGAAGTTGTTCCTTTGTTGTTTCTAAATACTGGTAGTAACAACGGGGATTGCTTAAATCTCTGTTATTTCCTATCATGAGTTACAGATTGTGTTTCTTAGTGACGCGCAAATTTACGGCATCGAACAAGAAGTACAGCAACCATTTAACTTAATAATCATTAAACCCGTCCAAACAGCCACACAACAAATCGCAACAAAGCCGCTGAAATCAGCGGCTTTGTTGCGATTGCGAATACATTTCGGATTACCCACCGAAATTGTCGTACATGATGCTTTCGGGTTCTACGCCTAAGCTGTCGAGCATGCCTACTACGGCCTTCGACATGGGGCCGGGGCCGCACATGTAGTATTCAATATCTTCGGGCGTTTCGTGATCTATGAGGTAGGTGTTGTACATTACCTGGTGTACGAAACCTGCGGTGTACTTCACGCCAGCTGCATCGGCAGCAGGGTCGGGACGGTCGAGGGCGAGGTGGAAGTGGAAGTTGGGGAAGTCCTTCTCGAGCTGGTGGAAGTCATCGAGGTAGAACACTTCGTTCAGGGCTCGCGCACCGTAGAAGTAGTGCATTTCACGGTCGGTGGTGTTGAGCGTACGCGTCATGTGCATGATTTGCGCACGGAGGGGAGCCATACCGGCACCGCCGCCCACCCAAATCATCTCCTTCTTGGAGTCGAAGTGGGGATGGAAGTCGCCGTAGGGACCGCTCATGATTACCTTGTCGCCCGGCTTGAGGGTGAAGATGTACGAAGAGGCGATACCCGGATTTACGTCCATGAAACCACTGCGGTCGGCCTTGAAAGGCGGAGTTGCGATACGGACGGTGAGCATGAATACGTCGCCCTCTGCCGGGTAGTTGGCCATGGAGTAGGCACGTACGGTGGGTTCGGTGTTGACGCACTTCAAGGGGAAGAGACCGAACTTCTGCCATGCGGGAAGGTACTCATCGCCGATGAGGCTCTTGTCGATGTCCTTGTCGTAGTCCATGGAGAATGCAGGTATCTTGATCTGCGCGTACGAACCAGGAAGGAAGTCCATGTGAGCCCCAGCGGGAAGCTGCACCTTGAACTCCTTGATAAACGTAGCCACGTTCTTGTTGGAGATAACCGTACACTCGTATTCCTTAACTCCCAATACGCTGGCAGGCACGTCGATGGCGATGTCGCCCTTCACCTTACACTGGCAACCCAGTCGCCAGTTTTCCTTGATTTGCTTGCGCGTGAAGTGGCCCTTCTCGGAGTCGAGAATTTCGCCGCCGCCTTCCACCACACGACACTTGCACTGGCCGCAGCTTCCCTTGCCGCCGCAAGCCGAGGGTAGGTAGATGCCCTGAGCCGAAAGAGTGGAGAGGAGGTTGCCGCCCTGCTCTACGCTGACGGTGTCCTTGCCGTTGATGGTTATGTTGACGTTGCCGCTGGGCGAGAGGTACTTCTTGGCAACCAGCAGGATGATCACTAACAGGAGTATGATGCCGAGGAATACTCCGATGCTTGATAATATCAGTTGACTCATTGTGTTTTCTTAATCTTAGATTTTCAAACCAGAGAAGCACATAAACGCCATAGCCATCAAGCCCACGGTGATGAACGTGATGCCGAGGCCGCGGAGGGGCTTAGGCACGTCGGTGTAGGCCATTTTCTCGCGGATAGCAGCCAGTGCAACGATGGCGAGCAGCCAGCCGATGCCCGAGCCCAAGGCGTAGACAAAAGCGTCGGCCACGTTGCCGATGTACTGCGTGCTGCCCGGCTGCATGCCGATGCGCTGCTGCATGAAGAGGCTTGCACCCATGATGGCGCAGTTAACGGCGATGAGCGGCAGGAAGATACCCAGAGCCGCGTAGAGCGACGGTGAGAAACGCTCCACCAGCATCTCGACGAGCTGCACAATGCCTGCGATGACGGCAATGAAGAGGATGAACGAAAGGAAGGAGAGGTCAACGCCCGGGATGAGTTTGTCGGGGTTGAGCACCTCGGTTTGGAGCAGATAGTCTACGGGAACCGTGATTATCAGCACAAACGTGACGGCTACGCCAAGGCCGAGGGCTGTCTTCACGTTTTTGGACACGGCAAGGTAGGAACACATGCCGAGGAAGAACGCGAATATCATGTTGTCCACAAAGATGGAGCGGACAAACAGGCTTAAAAGATGTTCCATTGTTTAGTGTATTCTGTTCGGCCGCACGGAGGCAGGCAGGCTGCCCTGCGCGGGAGAAACGTTAGAGGAAGAGGATGGGGAAAGTCACTTTTTCTTCGTTTCGCGTTCGCTGATAGCGCGGTGCGCCCAGATGAGGCAACCGAGCAGTATGAGCGCCATGGCGGGCATGGTCATCATGCCGTTGTTCACATAGAAGCCGCCGTTCGAAGCGTAGATGCTCTCAGGGATAATGCGCAGGCCGAGCAGCGTGCCGTTGCCAAGCAGTTCGCGCACGAAGCCCACAGCCACCAACACCCAGGCGTAGCCCAGGCCATTGCCGATGCCGTCGAGGAACGACTCCCAGGGGCCATTCATCATGGCGAAAGCCTCCAAGCGTCCCATGAGGATGCAGTTGGTGATAATCAGACCCACGTAAACGGAGAGCTGCACGCTCACGTCGTAGGCGTAGGCTTTGAGCACTTGCGAAACGAGCGTCACGAGTGCGGCCACCACCACGAGCTGCACGATGATGCGGATGCGGTTGGGGATGGTCTTGCGAATGAGCGAAATAATGACGTTTGAGAAAGCCGTGATAACAGTCACGGAAAGACCCATCACGATGGCCGGCTCAAGCTGCGACGTAACGGCCAGGGCCGAACAGATGCCGAGAACCTGAACAGCCACGGGGTTGTTGAGGTTGAGCGGTCCGGTAAGGGCTTCTCTATTTTCTTTTGAAAACAAACTCATGTTCTTTACTTGTTTAGTTCAAATTGTGAAGATGACAGGTTGTGTTCGAATGTCAGGAGGCAGCGGGCCTTACTTCTTCAACGAAGAGAAGTAAGCCACATACTGCTGAAGCCCGTCGTGAATCATGTTGGCCACACCGTTCGACGTGAGCGTTGCGCCCGTAATGCCGTCGACTTGGTAGTTTTCCTTGCCCGGCTCCACCTTGCCGTTCTTGACGATGGTCAGAGCCACCTCGTTGCTTGTGGTGTCGGCGTAAATGTGCTTGCCCTTGAACAGGTCCTGAAACTTCTGCTCAGTGATGAGCGCACCAAGGCCGGCGGTCTCACCCTCGTGCGAAAAGTAAGCACCGTACACAGTCTGCAAGTCGGCATTGACCGACATGTAACCCCAAAGGCCGCCCCAAAGGCCGCGACCCGTCATGGGGACGAGGTATTTCGTTTCGCCGTTCACCTGGCACACATAGAGGGGCAGACAAGTTTTGCTAATGCTCTTGTTCTCCACGGTGAAGCCGTCAGCGTCCTTGCTTTTGCCGTCCTTCACGACGGTGCCGGCAGAGTCAATGACCATGTCGCAAACGACGCACTCGCTGTACTTCGCCTCAATGGTCTGCGCGTCCTTCAAGTCGCGGATATTGAGCGCGGCAAGGATTTGCTTCTTCTTGTCGAGCGCCACGTTCTTGTCCTGAACAGGCTTCAAGGCAGAGGAAACAAAGGCAAGCAAAAAGGCAACTATCACGACCAGCACGGCCGCATATATAATTGTATAGGAATTTTTGTTCGTGTTCATCTTTCCTTCTATTATTTGCCTGCTCGTTTGAGACGCTTGTTGATGTTGCTCTGCACGAAGCAGTAGTCAACAAGGGGAGCAAACATGTTCATAAACAAAATGGCGAGCATCATGCCCTCGGGGTAGCCGGGGTTGAGTACGCGGATGAGGATGGCGAGTGCACCGATGAGGAAGCCGTATATAAACTTGCCGTTCTCTGTGCGTGCGCTCGTCACTGGGTCGGTAGCCATGAACACCGCGCCAAAGCAGAAGCCGCCGGCCACGAGGTGTTCGTACCAAGGCAGGGCAGCCACTGCGGCCACGCCCTTGTCCTCAAAGTGCAGGGCGTTGAAGAGCAGAGCCACTACGATGCCGCCCACAAACACGCTGACCATTGTGCGCCAAGAGGCGATGCGCGTGTAGAGCAGGATGATTGCGCCGATGGCGATAGCTACGACAGAAGTTTCGCCGATAGAGCCGGGAATGAAGCCCAGCACCATGTCGCTAAGCGAAGCGTGGGGAGCCAAGCCCGCAGCAGCCTCGCCGAGGGGCGTAGCCATTGTAGCGCCGTCGGGCAGAGCGTAGCCCAGGCCGCAAACCTGTTCGCTGGCCACCCAAACCTTGTCGCCGCTCATGCTGGTGGGGTACGAGAAGAACAGGAAGGCGCGAGCCACGAGGGCGGGGTTGAAGATATTCATACCTGTTCCGCCGAATATTTCCTTACAGAAAATCACGGAGAAAGCCACTGCCAGTGCGAGCATCCACAGAGGGCAGCCCACGGGGACAATGAGGGGGATGAGAATACCCGTTACGAGGTAGCCCTCCTGGATTTCCTCGTGCTTCCACTGTGCCACGGCAAACTCAATGCCAAGGCCCACCACGTACGAAACGATGATTTTGGGCAACACAAGGAGGAAGCCGTAGAAAAACATGCCCCAGAAACTTGCCTCGGCAAGTTTGCCAGCCAAGGCGGCGTTCTGGTAGCCAATGTTGTACATGCCGAAAAGCAAAGCCGGCAGCAGAGCTATCACCACAAACGACATGATGCGCTTCGAGTCGATGGCATCGTGTACGCTCACGCCCACCTTCGAGGTGGTGTTGGGGACAAGCATAAAGCTCTCCATGCCCTCGAAGACGGAATGGAACGCCTTGAACTTGCCTCCCTCCTCAAACGAAGGACGAAGTTTGTCAAAGAATTGTTTTATCATTGTGTTTTTGAAAATACAGGTTTGTGCGCCCTTTGCCCCACGGCGTTAGCGGCTTGATGCGCTAACGGCGACGCAAAGGGACTGTATGCGTTAGAGGCCTCGTGGAGCTTAGGCGTTCTCCTTTCTCAGGATATCCAAGCCCTCGCGTACGATGCGCTGGAGTTCGAGTTTGGAAGAATCGATGAACTCAGCCACGGCAAAGTCCTCGGGAGCCACCTCGTAGATGCCCAATGCCTCCTGGCGGTCGATGTCGCCCGTGAGGATAGCCTTGATGAGGTAGCTCGGATAAATATCCATGGGGAACACGCGCTCGTACTCTGCGCTCATAATCATGTGGCGCTCACCGCCCTTTATGCGGCAGTCGAGGTTGTATGCGCGCTTTTTGCCGAAGAGCCACGAGAAGTAGCTGTGACTTGTGGAGTAGTCGTTGAGGCGCGGGGCAATCCAGCCGAAAGCCTCGTCAACGTTGTCGCCTTCGGGGATGCAGCACACCTCCGTACTGAACGCCGAGAGGAAGCCATCGGTCGAAGCCTTTTCGCCCACAAAGGGGTTGCCGTTGATAACGCGTACGTGTTCAGTAGTCTCGAGCTGGCCGTTCAGCACGTCTGCGAGCGGTGCGCCGATAAGCGTCTCCACGTAGCCGGGCTTGCTTACGCACGAACCAGCCACGGCGATGCGGCGCGACAGGACAACGTGTCCCGTGCGGAGCAAGCGACCCAGTGTGATTACCATCTCTGCGCCGTAGGTCCACACCACCTCACCCTTGTTGACGGGGCTAACGTGGTTTATCTGCACGCCTACGTTGCCCGAGGGGTTCGGGCCGTCGAACACGTTCACCTTGGCGTCTTCCACCGGGAGCAGTTCGGTGTTGATCTGCTCGGGGCAAATGCCCACGTAAACGGGGGCAAGCTTGGCCAAAGCCCTTACGCCCAACTTAAAGTCAGCCTCGTTGCCTTTAGCCACAAACGTAAAGTTGGCAGCAAGAGGCATCTTGCTGAACGCGGATACGAAGATAGCCTTAGGTGTGTCCGTGGGCGAAGCGATAACATCGTAAGGACGCTGACGGAAGAAGGCGAACAAGCCGCTTTCGAGCATCAACGCTTTGAGTTTGTCGGCCGTGAGCGATGCCACGTCGGTTGTGCCGAAGTCCTTGAACGATTGTTCCTTGTCGGCCTTGACACGGAAACGGAGTAACTTGCGACGGTCGCCACGGTCTACGCCAACCACCGTGCCGCTCACCGGCGACACAAACTGGATCTGCTCCGTAGCTTTGTCTGAAAACAAGACCTGTCCGGCCTTCACGCTGTCGCCTTCTTTCACCATGGCGCGAGGCACAATGCCTTGAAAATCCGTAGGCATCACGGCGTATTCGCCGCTCATGGTTGCCTCAACAAGATTTTCCTGCGCTTTGCCTTCCAACGTAAGGTCCAAGCCCTTTTTAATCTTATACAAAGTATTCATTTAACTACAAAAAATTTTCCGCAAAATTAATCATTAAGCTGCATTGCACAAAGAAACTAAAAATCAAAAGTTTCCGCCGCCATTTTTACCGAAGGGCTTTAAGAGCGGCTGCATTCGGCCTATTCACCCAATATTGTCCTAAACGTTTTTATTGCTGTCCGATAAAAACGTTTAGGACAACATTGCGGCGAGGCACTATCTTGCCGTGCGTTTTTTGCCGTTGTGAATTATTCAGACTAACTTTGCAGAAGTTTGCAGTGAACCACACATATAATATATACACACGATGAACAAGCAACAGTTTATTGAGCAGATCAAGGCTAAGAAGTCGTTCCTGTGCGTAGGCCTCGACACCGACCTCAAAAAAGTCCCCTCGTTCCTGCTCGAAGAGGAAGACCCCATCTTTGCTTTCAACAAGGCAATCGTCGACGCTACCGCGCCCTACTGCGTAGCCTACAAGCCCAACCTCGCCTTCTACGAATGCTTCGGTGTGAAGGGCTGGGCAGCCTTGGAAAAGACTGTACACTATATTAAGGAGAACTATCCCGAACAGTTCATCATAGCCGACGCAAAGCGCGGCGACATCGGCAACACATCGGCCATGTACGCCCGTTCGCTCTTCGAGGAGATGGACTTCGACGCCATCACCGTAGCTCCCTACATGGGCGAGGACAGCGTTACGCCCTTCCTGCAATACGACGGCAAGTGGGTCATTCTGCTCGCCCTCACGAGCAACAAGGGTTCGCACGACTTCCAGCTCACAGCAGACGCGAACGGACAGAAACTTTTTGAAAAGGTACTTACCACGTCGCAGCAGTGGGCCGACGATGGCAAGATGATGTACGTTGTGGGCGCAACTCAGGGCAAGGCCTTCGAGGAAATCCGCAAACTCGCCCCCAACAGCTTCCTCCTCGTCCCCGGCGTAGGCGCACAGGGCGGCTCGCTCTCAGAGGTTTGCCGCTACGGCATCACAAAGGACTGCGGCCTGCTCGTCAACTCCTCGCGCGGCATCATCTACGCCGACACCACAGAGAATTTTGCCACCGTGGCCGGCGAAAAGGCGCACGAGCTGCAACAGCAAATGCAGGAAGAACTCGCCAAGACGGGAATGATAGCCGGCTAACGGCTTTCAGGCCTGCTTCCCGGCCCGTTACGAACCACTTTGAAATCAGCAGTTTGCCCACTTTTAGCATACAAAGGGGGCAAGCTGCTGATTATTTTGTATTTTTGCATTCAAATAGTATTTTTGCTGAACTGAAAAACGCATATAGCAAAGTCAATGGAACACACTAAGCAACTTATGAACCTTGCGGCCGACAACATCCGTATACTCGCCGCAAGCATGGTGGAACGCGCAAAGTCTGGACACCCCGGCGGTGCGATGGGCGGAGCGGACTTCATCAACGTTCTTTACTCCGAATTCCTGACGTTTGACCCCGATAATACCACTTGGCGCTGCCGCGACCGCTTCTTCCTCGACCCCGGCCACATGTCGCCGATGCTATATTCGCAGCTCGCCCTTATCGGCAACTACACCATTGACGAACTGATGCAGTTCCGCCAATGGGGATCGCCCACACCGGGCCACCCCGAGGTATGCCCCAAGAGAGGCATTGAAAACACGAGCGGCCCGCTCGGTCAGGGCCACACGTACGCTGTGGGTGCCGCCATCGCCGCCAAGGCGTTGTATGCACGCACGGGCAACCCCGGCTTCAACAAGGAAAAAATTTATGCCTATATATCCGACGGCGGCATACAGGAGGAAATTTCGCAGGGCGCAGGCCGCATGGCCGGCCACCTTGGCCTAAACAACCTCATCATGTTCTTCGACGCCAACGAAATTCAGCTCTCCACCGAGACGGCGGCTGTCATCTCTGAGGACACGGGCATGAAGTACCGCGCCTGGAACTGGAACGTCATTGAAATCGACGGTAACGATGCCGACCAAATCCGTCAGGCTCTGAAGGCCGCCAACGAGGAAGAGGCACGCCCCACCCTCATCATCGGCCACTGCGTGATGGGCAAGGGTAGCCGCAAGGCCGACAACACCTCGTACGAACACGACTGCAAGACGCACGGCGCACCGCTCGGCGGCGACGCTTACGTCAACACCATAAAGAATCTTGGCGGCGACCCCGAAAATCCGTTCGTCATCCGCGAAGAAGTACAGCAGATGTACAACGAGCGCAAGGAGGAACTCCGCAAGATTGTGGCCGAACGAGTGGCCGAGGAAAAGGAATGGGAAAAGCAAAACGCCGAAAAGGCCGCGCTCCTCAACGACTGGATGGCCCGCAAGCTGCCCGTCATTCCCTGGGAGAGCGTGCAGCAAAAGCCCAACTCACCCACGCGCAACGGTTCGTCGGCATGTTTGAGCCTGCTCTCCGAGTACGTTCCCAACATGATTGTATCGTCTGCCGACCTCTGCAACTCCGACAAGACCGACGGTTTCCTCAAACACACCACTGAGATAACGCGCACCAACTTCGCAGGTGGTTTCCTGCAAGCCGGCGTGTCGGAACTCACCATGGCCTGCGTGTGCATCGGCATGATGCTCCACGGCGGCATCATCACGGCAATGGGTACGTTCTTCGTATTTTCCGACTACATGAAGCCCGCCATCCGCATGGCCGCCTTGATGGAAGTGCCAGTGAAGTTCGTATGGACTCACGACGCGTTCCGCGTGGGCGAAGACGGCCCGACGCACGAGCCCGTTGAACAGGAGGCACAAATCCGCCTGATGGAGAAGTTGAAGAACCACAGCGGCCGCGACAGCGTGCGAGTATTGCGTCCTTGCGACGTTCACGCCGTTACGGAATGTTGGCGCTTGGCCATGGAAAACATGGACACGCCGACGGCACTCATCTTCAGCCGCCAGAATGTCAACGACCTGCCCGAAGGCACTGACTACCGCGAGGGCTGCCTCCACGGTGCCTATGCAGTGATTAAGGAGAACAACCCCGACGTGACGCTCGTGGCCTCTGGCTCGGAAGTAAGCACGCTTGTTGACACTGCCGAACTCTTGAAAGCCGACGGCGTGAAAGCGCGCGTGGTGAGCTGTCCCAGCGAAGGTCTCTTCCGCCGCCAAAGCAAGGAATATCAGGAGAGCCTTCTGCCCAGCAACGGCAAGATTTTCGCCCTTACGGCTGGCTTGCCCGTGACGTTCGAAGGCCTGGCCGGCGCAAACGGCAAGGTGTACGGCCTCGAAAGCTTCGGTTTCAGTGCGCCCTACAAGGTGCTTGATGAGAAACTGGGCTTCACGCCACAGAACATCCACAAGGAAGTACTCAAATACTTAGGAAAATAAGACACGCAAACAACGAACAATGGATATTGTTGGATTGGCTAGCGACCACGCTGGCTACGAACTGAAACAATTCGTGAAGCAATACCTCGACGAGAAGGGCATTGCATACAAGGACTACGGCACCTACTCCACCGACAGCTGCGACTACCCCGACTACGCACACGCATTGGCACGGGGCATTGAAAACGGCGAGGCCGCCAAGGGCATAGCCATCTGCGGCAGCGGCGAGGGCATTTCCATGACGCTCAACAAGCACCAAAGCATCCGCGCCGCCCTGGTGTGGATACCCGAGATTGCCCACATGACGCGTATGCACAACGATGCCAACGTACTCGTGATGCCCGGCCGCTACATCGACACCGACACGGCCCGCGCCATCATGGACGAGTTCTTCAACACCCCCTTCGAGGGTGGGCGACACATCCGCCGCATAGAGAAAATTCCAGTCTAACGATAGCGTAAAAGATAAGCGAAGTAGTTATAAATCAAATAGATTTGCTATCTTTGCAGACGCTTTTAGCAAAAGATTAACTGAAAACACATTAGACTAGAATGACTAAATCTGAAATCATCAAGGCCATTTCCAAGAGCAAAGGGATTGACCGCGAAACGATCGCGCAGGTATTGGAAGCATTCACGGTGGAAATCAAAGCCGCCCTGCTCTCCGGCAACAACGTAAGCATGCGCGGTTTCGGTACGTTCTACCTGAAGCACCGCGCCGAAAAGACGGCTCGGAATATGCAGTCCAACACGACCATCATCATCCCGGCACACGATATTGCGGCGTTCAAGCCCGCCAAGGAGTTTGCCGTATCGGTGAAAGACAAAAGCCAGCAAGCTTAATACAACAACTCACATAATTAATTCATAAAACGTAATAGGTATGCCTAACGGAAAGAAGAAAAAGAGACACAAGATGTCTACTCACAAACGTAAGAAAAGACTGCGCAAGAATCGTCACAAGAGCAAGTAAGCTTGACGGCTCTATTTAGGTCTTTTCCAAAACAGAAACGAGTAAGCGAGCTTTACGAATGCAACAACAGCTGAAATAATTCCCTCGTTTACTCGTTTTTCTTTGTCTAATAAGTCAGCGACGCACGCACGCCCTCACCTCAAAAGGGAGGTACGCCGACGGCGCAGACTTGAAAAAAACGATACATGACAAGCGAAGTTATTGTAGATGTAACCAAGAAGGACGTTTCGATTGCACTGCTTGAAGACAAGCGACTTGTGGAATACCAGCGCGAGGGGAAATCGGAGCATTTTTCGGTTGGCAACATCTATTTGGCAAAGGTGCGAAAGCTCATGCCGGGACTTAATGCTTGTTTTGTGAATGTCGGTTTCGAGCGCGATGCCTTCCTCCACTATCTGGACCTCGGGCCTCGCTATCGTGCGCAAGAGAAATACCTGAGCCTCCTTGGCGACGGCAACCGCAACGTTACGCCCGACAAAGCGGGCAAGGCGGAGGAGCTGAGCAAGGACGGCAACATTCAGCATACGTTGAACGTTGGACAGGAAATCCTTGTGCAAATCGTTAAAGAGCCTATCAACACAAAGGGCCCGCGCCTGACGGCAGAACTGTCGTTTGCCGGCCGTTTTCTGGTACTCATCCCGTTCAGCGAAAAGATTTCGGTGTCGACGAAAATCAAGTCGGGCGCAGAACGCACCCGCTTGAAGCAGCTCA
This sequence comes from bacterium, assembly GCA_963661625.1. Lineage (GTDB taxonomy): Bacteria > Bacteroidota > Bacteroidia > Bacteroidales > Bacteroidaceae > Alloprevotella. The sequence goes on along the minus strand of CAVLCM010000052.1, from coordinate 1,309 downwards.
TCCAAAGCATCAAGCCCAAAGGTTTCGGCGTAATTGTGCGCACGGTGGCCGAGGATATGCGCGTTGCCGAGCTCGACAACGAAATGCGCATTCTGCTCAAACGCTGGAACAACGCCATCGAAAAGGTGAAGAAGGCACGCCGCGAAAGGGCGAAGCTGCCCATCCTGGCCTACGAGGAGACGAGCCGCACGGTGGCCCTCCTGCGCGACCTTTTCAACCCGTCGTACGAGAACATCTACGTAAACGACGCAACCGTCTACAACGAAGTGCGCAACTACGTGAGCCTCATTGCTCCAGCGTGCAAAGACGTGGTGAAGCTCTACAAGGGCGCAGTGCCCATCTTCGACAACTTCTCCGTGACGAAGCAAATCAAGACTTCGCTCGGACGCACTGTCACCTACAAGCACGGCGCATACCTCATCATTGAGCAGACCGAGGCGCTCCACGTGGTCGACGTAAACAGCGGCAACCGTTCAAAGGTGTCGGAAAACCAGGAAGAGAACGCTCTCGACGTAAACCTCGGCGCGGCCGATGAGTTGGCTCGCCAGTTGCGTTTGCGCGATATGGGCGGCATCATTGTGGTCGACTTCATCGACATGGCTCAGGCTGAGCATCGCCAAAAGCTCTATGAGCGCATGGTCGAGAATATGCGCAAGGACCGCGCCCGCCACACCATTCTGCCCCTGTCCAAGTTCGGACTGATGCAGATTACACGCCAACGTGTACGTCCCGTCACCGATGTCAACGTTGAAGAAACCTGCCCCACCTGCGGCGGCACGGGCCGCATACGCCCGAGCATCCTCTTTACCGACTCGCTCGAAACGCAAATCGACCGCCTTGTCAACCACATGGGCATCAAGCGGTTCCGCCTCTACGTACACCCCTTCGTAGCTGCCTACATCAACCAGGGCATCGTGTCCATCAAGCGCAGGTGGCAAATGAAGTACGGATTGGGCGTAAAGATTTTCCCCAACCAAAAGTTGGCTTACTTGCAGTACGCGTTCCACGACATGAACGGCGAGGAAATACTGCTCGACAAGCAAAACGACATGAAGTAGCCCACCCCGACGGACTACCATTCACAAAACATTAAGCATAAGGTTAATGCCGCAAGCCATCCTTGGTTTGCGGCATTTTCCGTTTTTTCTTGACTTCGTCAATGCGTCACCCAAATCAGTTTTCGGAGGTTCCGTAAAGAAAAAGGGATGCTTCGGAGTGAAGCATTTCCGTTGAAAATCAAAGCGTACATTTATGCGATGAGTGAACGTACGTCATGAGGGTGAGTGAACGTACGTCTATAAGTCGAGTG
>CAVLCM010000051.1:0-14847 GCA_963661625.1 bacterium | reverse complement strand
AAACAGCCCCCACTGCCTTACTGCGTTTCATAAAACGCTTAGGACAGCATTGCATCCTGACACCATCAAACATCCCGCGAACTTGGTTTGCGGGATGTTTTCGCTATTTTTGCATCTGGCACTGCCCTGAAAAAGTCAAGAGAGAGATTTTTCCCCGACGTCTATCACAAACTCCTGGCAGGCTTACTATATAATATAGGATTAAAGGAACGACCAACAATCCAGTACGTATGAAACACTTTCTTGAACTTGTTGCAAACGATTTGCGCGCTAAGTCGGGCAACGACCTCAGCCGCACCATTGTAATATTTCCGAACAAGCGCGCCTGCCTGTTTCTCAACAATTACCTGCTCAGCGACGCCCAGCCCGTTTGGGCACCGCAGTACATGACCATCAGCGAGTTTTTCACGTCGATGGTGAAGATTGACGTGGCAGACCCTATCGAAACGGTGATACGCCTCTACAAACACTACTGCGAACTGACGGGCAGCAACGAGAGCATTGACTTCTTCTACGGATGGGGCGAGCGTATATTGGCCGACTTCGACGACATTGACAAGAACCTCGGCAATGCCGAAGAAATCTTCAATTCTTTGGGAGACTACGAAAGGATTTGCGCCGAGGATGAATTTCTCACCGAGGAACAAATAAAGCAATTGGGGCAATTCGTCAAAGACGTTACCGAAGAGAACCGCAGCGAGGTGCGCAGCCGTTTCCTCAAGTTGTGGGACGAATTGCCGAAGCTTTACGACCGCTTACGAGCAGAACTCGCAGAATGCAAGCAAGCCTACGAGGGACAGCTCTACCGCCATGTGGTGGAGGAATGGAAAGAGGGGAACATTCACTTACCCGAAAACGTAGACCGCATTGCCTTCGTAGGATTCAACGTGCTGGACAAGGTGGAGGAGGAACTCTTCACGCTCTTGAAGAACGCGGGCAAAGCCGTGTTCTACTGGGACTACGACACCCACTACCTGCAAAGTGGAATGGGCGTGCCAACGGAGGCGGGATTGTTCCTAAAAGAGAACTTGGAGAAATTTCCCAACGAACTCAGCAACGAGAGCGATTTCGACAACCTGACGAACCGGCAGGACGGCGAAAAGCTTAGCATCACCTACGCCATGGCTGACACCAACGCCATTCAGGCACAGTATGTGAGGACTTGGCTCAACGACAAGCAACACTTCGACGAGAAGCAAGCGCACCGCACGGCGATTGTGCTTTGCGACGAGACGATGTTACAGCCCGTGCTTCACGCCCTGCCCAACGAAGAGGGCTATAAGGTGAACATCACCAAAGGTTATCCGCTCAGCCACACGCCAGCCTATACGTTCATTGTGCGCAAGATGGACGAGTTCCTTGCCGAACGCCGCAACGCCGACCTTCACCGCACCGAGCAGGGCGAAGAACAGCCCAAACTCACGGCTGCCGAGATAGCCGAAACACTCACCAAACTGCAAAAGCTCGTGGAGGACGAAACCATAAAGGCGAAAAACAGCACGGAGGAAAACAGTTGGAACCGCATTCTCTACACGGAGTCGTACTTTCAGGTGTACACCGTCCTGACACGCTTCATCCACCTTGTGGAGCAGGGCGAACTCATCGACGCTGACAAGAACGCGGTCATTCAGCTGCACACGCTCTTCAAACTGGTGCGCCAAGTGATGCGCAGTGTTACCATACCGTTCCATGGCGAACCAGCAGAGGGTTTGCAGGTGATGGGTGTGCTCGAAACGCGCTGCATCGACTTTGACAACGTGTTGTTCCTCTCCGTCGACGACGGCACCTTGCCCCAAAAGGCAAGCGACTCATCGTTCATCCCCTACCTCCTCAGAAAGCACTACGGCCTGACCACTTCGGCAAAGCGCACTGCCGTCTTCGCCTACTACTTCTACCGTCTGCTGCAACGCGCCAAGCACGCCACGCTCGTTTACAACGGATCGACGAGCGGCACGAAGAAGGGCGAGATGTCGCGCTTTATGAAGCAGATGCTTGTCAACCCTAAACTCTCCGACTGCATAAAGCAAGTACACCTTGCGAGTAACCCCGTGCCGAAGCAGCTCGCCACAGAGTTTGACACAAAAAGCCCATGGCGAGATAAGCCTGACATGGTGAAATTCTCTCCCTCGGCCTTGAATACATACATTCAGTGCAAGCTGAAATTCTTTTTCAAGTACATCAAGGGGTTTGAGGTGACACAGGAGAGCGACAACACCATTGACCCGCGCGACCTCGGCACAGTGTTCCACGGCACAGCGGAACTTATCTACGAAAAGGAACTCAGCAACGCTACGCCTGCACAGATTGCCCACTTTCTCGAAACGTCGGGCGACGCTGCCCTGACGCAGTACATCCGCCAGGCTATAACAGATGCAAACGATAATTCGAAGCAGAAGAGAAAGATAAAATGGGGCGTACTGCTCGAAAGCACGGTGCTTCACCTCATCAAGCAGTTGCTGCGCTACGAGGCGAACGCCGCCAACGTGAAGGAGACGAAGATATGCGCCAATGAGCACAAGGCCGAGACAACACTCAAAGTGCCGTACGGAAAAGGGGGGAAGACACTGGACATTAAAATCTACGGCTCCATTGACCGCCTCGACGTACAGCAAACCGACGACAAGTCGGCATTGCGCATCGTCGACTACAAAACGGGCGGTTCGCCCCACGAAGTAGCAGACAAGGAGAAGCTGTTCCCTGAAGAAACGTCGAATAAAATCGCCGACTACGCATACATCCGCCAAACGTTTATGTACGCGCTCATGATGCTCGACCACCCGTTCAACAAGGAAACGGCCGAACTTCCTATCCGCCCCCTGCTCTACTACATCAACAGCATGGGCAACAAGGAATTCTCGCCAGGCATTTATGTCGACAAAAAGGAGGTTGCCAACTTCCAACAGTTTGCCGATTGGTTTAGAGAGAAACTGACAAAAGTCATTGCCGAACTGATTAGTCCCGAAAACGACTTCAACGCAGAATACAACAATGAAAAGTGCAAATTCTGCGACTATGCCGAACTGTGTCGTTCGAGGCCGAAATCGTAGCTATTTTGCACACATTTTATACCTTTGCCTTGACAGCGGCAGGACAGGTCCATCTTCTGCCCTGCCGCTTTCCATTTACAGCGGCCTCAAAGTCCTTCACTCTTTGCCCATGAAACGCACACTTCTCTCCCTTCTATTCGCACTTTGCAGCCTCTCCGCCCTTTGCGAAACGCAGGGGACAGACACGGTTGCCGTGGACTCGGGAAGGAGGCGGAACATCCGTTGGGACGTGAACGCCGAAGCGGCCGGAGGCACGGGCAACCGCTACCTGACGCGCCTGTTCGCTCTGCGCACCACGGAACATTCGCGGCTTTCATTCTTCGGCGCAGCCAACAACGTGAACGAATACGCCAAGCCCGACGGACTGAGCCTTTGGCAACCCTCGAACGGCGGTTCTGGCACGAGCGTGACGCGCAACGCCGGCATAGACTATATGGTGGACGACCAGAGGGGGAGGTATCGCTTGGAGGGAAGCACGGAACTGCGCCATTCCGACACGCGGAAGGACCAATATTCGCTCACGGAATCGTTTCTCGAGTCAGGCAATATCTTTGCACAGACCACGAGCCACCGCTATGAACACAACCTTTCGCTCACGACAAGCCACACGCTCGACTTCTACATGCGGCATGCGCAGATACGCATCAAACCGTCCGTGGACTACGTGAAGACAAACCAGCGGCAAGCCTCGCTGCGTGCCATGTACGACGCACCGCCCTCGGAGCTGGAATGCACGGTGGACAGCCTCAACTCGCCGACACTCTCGGCCGTGAAGCTTACCCAAATCCTGAACCAACAGAACCAGCACAAACAATTCTCGGGCCACGACCTGACGGCTACGCTCAGCGTGCAAACGTCGTTTACCTTGCCCCACTCCATTGGCCGCCTGATATTGGAGGCCAACGGACTGCTGACGCACAACCGCCACCACATATTCCAACACAAAACGTACAGTTACCCGGCTAAGGGCAAGGCGGAGAAATTCCAAAACACGTATGAGGAACAGCCCTACAACGAACTGGCCGGCACGCTGCGCCTCTCCTTTTGGCACGCCCTCGGCCTGGCGTGGGCAATGCAGCCCTACTACGAGTTTTGCCGCCGCAACGTGGGTCGCGACCGCGTCATCATGAGGCTCGACCGCCTCGACGGATGGAACGTGGAAAACAAAAACAACTTTACGGCGCTGCCCACACTTGGCGATTGGCACGAAACGGCTTTTGACGGCTCAAACAGCGTTTACTCTACGCTTCACAACACGTACCACACCGCCGGACTTTACTTCCACAAGGACAAATCGGCCACCAACAACTGGGAATGGGACATTACGTTGCCCCTTCACGTGGACCGCGAGGGGATGGACTACAACCGCCCGTCGATGATTGACACGTCGCTTGTGCGTGTGAGCGTTTACTTCCGCCCCTCTGTGCAGGCCTCGAACGTATGGTATGTGCATGAGCCGGGCGGCCGCGTCTATGCTCGTCACGAACTAAACTTTGGCTATTCGCTCCACACCGAGGCGCAACCCATCAGCTTTGAACTGGCTTATCGCGACGACAGCAATCCGCAGTCTATCCTCGTGACGGGAAACAAGCTGAAAGACAGTTGGGCGCACGCCTTCAACGCAGCATACAAGTGGGACAACGCCGACACGAAACAAGCTGTAGCCGCCACGTGGAAGTTCAACTTCACGCAAAACGCCCTGACGATGCAGCAGGTTTACGACCGCGAGACAGGCGTGCAAACCATCAGTCCCGACAACATCGACGGCAACTGGGATGCAAAGGCCGACGTGAACTATTCGCTGCCTGCCGGGCGACACAAAAGGGTGACCTTCCGCCTTGGCACAACCGTTGCCTACGTGCACAGCGTAGACTACTCAGGCACTACGGACAACGTGGCTCGCAACGTTGTGGGCACGGCAAACTGGTCGCAAACGGTGCGCATGGACTACAAGCCCTTTAAGGACGTGCAACTGTCTCTGCGCGCCACCAACGCATGGCTCCACGTCAACGGGTCGGCCGAGTGTTTTACGAATATAAAAGGAGCGGACTTCAACTACAGCCTGTCCGTGCAGGCCGTGCTGCCCGGTAAGGTTGAAGTTTCGACAGGGCTTACCATATACGGCCGCCGTGGATATACCGACGAACTGATGAACGGCAACGACTTTGTGTGGAACGCCCACATCAGCCGACGCTTCCTGAAAAATCGCCTCGCCGTGACTGCCGAGGGCTTCGACCTGCTCGGGCAGATGTCGAGCGTGAAACGGGTAATCAACGCCCAAGGGCGCACGGAGACCATCTGCAATACGCTTCGCCAATACGCCATGATCCACGTAGCCTATCGTTTCGGCGCAATGCCCAGACGCAGCCGTTGACAAACCGTTCATTAGCAGGTTATCAACGCAACGTTGATGACAAAAAGATATACGAGCAATACTTGATTCTTTGTCGACTGTTTCCTATGGATTGGCGTAAACAGGTTCGAGCGTGTCCTCGTCCGGCCAGTTGGGAAGGAAAAACAGAGGCACGGGCTTGCCGCCAATGCCGCTCCATTCTATTCGACGAACACAGTCGAAGTAGGGCGGACCAAAATCGAACGAACGGCCATAGAGCAGTATTGCCCCGCGCCCTTCGTCAACCTTCCACAAGCCGCCGCCATATACGCATTGTTCGTTCGGAGCGAGCAGGTCGCGATGGAGATAGACGCGTCCGAAGCGTAGAAGACCGTCCTGATTGATGATGAATTTCTGATACATCGGGAAACGATTTGTTTGTAGAGGCACCTGTAACAATGGCAATGCCAGAAGTGTGGTTCTCCGTCATTTCAGTTCCTTGCCGTCGGAGAATGCGTTGCCGACACGCTGCCCGAGTTGGACGTAGCCATGGTGTATCGGGTCGAAAACGATGAGTTGCATCTTCTCCATATCGGGCTTGCCGTCCTCTGCGAGATATTCTTCCTTGCAGACGATATTCACAATTTCGGCCACGATGTAGTAGCCTGTCTCGCTCTCGTCAATTTTCTCTTTGATACGGCATTCCAACGTCATCGGGAAGTCGGTGAATACAGGAGCATTGACGTTCTCCGCCTTCACTGCCGTCCACCCGGTCTTCTCTATCTTGTTCGGCTCATTCTTGGCGCTCACGATGCCAACGTAGTCGGCTGTCACCATCGTTTCCTTTGTAGCAAAAGCCACCGTAAACTCACCGCAATGACTAAGGTTCTCCGTTGTGGCATGGCTGCCCATCGAAATCATTATCTCCTGAGCATCCCACTGCCCAGCCCATGCTGCGTTCATCGCATTGGCAACTCCATCCTCGTTATATGTACCGATAATCAGTACAGGTTGCGGCAAGAGCCACGCTTTCTTTCCAAAACTTTTCATTATCCTCTGTCGGTTGCTATTTGTTGATGTACTCCAATATCTGCTCTGCGTGAATCTTTGTCTTGATTTCCTTAGGCGTGAAGATTTTCTCTATCACACCCTCCTCGTTAACAAGGTAGGTAGTGCGGAGGATGCCGATGGACTTTCGGCCGCAAAAAACCTTTTCGCCCCAGCAGCCCAACTCCTGCAAAAGCGTAGTCTCAGTGTCGGCGATAAGGGGGAAGTCCAAGCCTTGGGCTTCGGCAAACTTCTTCTGAAGTGACTGCTTATCCTTACTGATGCCGATTATGTCGTAGCCGGCAGCAGCCAACTCCTCCTTGTGCGCTTGCAGCGAACAAGCCTCGGCGGTACATCCGCTCGTATTTGCCTTGGGGTAACTGTAAAGTACAATCTTGCGGCCGCGGTAATCGCTCGCCTTGATTTCACGTCCGTCCTGGTCAATGCCCAAAACTTCGGGTATTTTGTCTCCTATATTCATAGCTGTTTGTCGTTGTTTTATTGTTGTTGCGTTGAGACTAAGCCTTGCCATTTTTTTTTCGATCAGACCAGTTCACGTTGGCCTTCACGCATGAGTTTTGCCCGGCCTACTCCTCCTTGATTTTCCAGTTGCTAATGGTGCGCTGTGAGCTGTCGAAGCTTATGCCAATCTTTACCAGCCGCTTGCCAGAAGCTTGGTAGGGCAACATATAGCTTTTGGAGTCTATTTGTTCCAAAGCCTCATCTGCGGTTTTGTCTACCTTCAACTCAAAGACGTATATGGTATCGGGCATGTGCATCACGGCATCGGCTCGGCCAATGGCACTCTTCACCTCCGTCTGTATGTAGATATTGAGAAAACTGAACATCAGGTAGAAGATAGTCTGGAAGTGCTTCTCCGTGCGGTTCTCCAAATCGTAAGGTATGGTTGCCATGTAGGTTTGCATATGCTTCAGTGCCGCCTCAATGTCGTTGCGATACACGGCCTTACAGAAACCAAGAAGGAAGGCATCGTTGTCCGTTCGACTTGGATTGACGTAGTGCGGCAGCATGGAATTGAGCAGTCCGTCGCGCACCTCCTTGTTGGGAATACCAAGAGTGTACTCCCGGAAAACAGGGTCGTACTGCTTAATGGTCAAGTAGCCGCTTTGGTAGAGCAGCGGCAGTGCGTCTGTCATCTCTTCGGGCGAGAGGTCGAAACTGCTTAGCGTTACGTCCTGCCTCTCAAGCATAGCTAGGTTGAAATTGTATTTGTCCAACACCTTTAGTAAGAACGTCGGTGTGCCTGAACCGAACCAAAATGGTTCTATTTCTTGTCCGTTCAATGCTCTGATTAGGCTGAACGGATTGAACACGTCTTCTGAGTTTTTGCTAAAGTGGTAACCGTCGTAGTAGCTTTGCAATTTCTCTAAGCATTCCTCGTATGACAGGCCGAGTGCCTTGCCAAGCCTCTCCACGTCGGGCTTCATTGCGGTGGTTAGTTCAGTCAGGCTAATGCCGCAAATGGCTGAATACTGGTCGAACATACTGATGTTCTCCAGATTGTTCAGTTCGCTGAAAATGCTGAGTTGCGAAAACTTGGTGATGCCCGTGAGGAACGTAAACTCCAAATACGGGTCAAGCTTCTTCAGCGGGCTGTAGAAGTTCTGCATGATGCGACGCAAGTCCTGTAGGTTTTCTTTCTCGTGTACTACATCAAGGAGCGGCGCGTCATATTCGTCGATGATGACCACCACCTTTTGGCCAGTCTGCTCGTATGCAGCTTGTACGAGGTTGGTCAATCGGATATTGACATCCCATTTTCCTTTGTCGCATCCGTATGCCTTTTCATACGGCTCCAACTCACGGCCAAGGTAATCTGTGAGGCTTTCCTTGTCAAAATGCTTCGCCCCACTCATGTCGAAGTGAAACACTGGATGCTTTATCCATTCCTTCTCGTAATCGGCTATTGCGAGGCCGTCAAAGAGTTCCTTTCGCCCTTCGAAATACGCTTGCAGAGTAGAGGCAAAGAGAGACTTGCCAAATCGCCTTGGACGACTCAGAAAGACGTAGCTCATCTGCTTCTGGCGGAAGTCCACGATATACTTAGTCTTGTCTACATACAAGTAACCGCCTTCTCGTATTTTCTCGAACGTCTGTATTCCTATGGGGTATCTATTTACAATTCCTGCCATAATTTTCTAACTGTGTGCAACTCAATACCTGAGCAGAGCCATATATCAAGCGCAAATTTAGGGAATTAGATCAAAGGAAACCTATTCGGGCTGGCACGTTTCACGATATGACAGCCCTATTTTTACGGAATACTATACGCCTTTCTGAGCAGTGGCATTTTTGTTACGGCTCTCTTTTGCCTGTAACTTTGCTTTGGAGTAATTTTGCAGCAAATAAAAAAAACGAAAGGAAGCATGTACTACATTTCGAAACGGATAGAGATAGCCTTCGCTCACCAACTGCGACTCGACTACGCCAGCAAGTGCCAACGACTGCACGGACACAACGGCATCGCCACTATTTACTGCTGCGCCGAAAAGCTTGACAACAACGGCATGGTGGCAGACTTCACAAATGTCAAGAAACTCGTAGGCGAACAACTTGACCACCAGAATCTGAACGAACTATTCGACTTCAACCCCACCGCCGAGAACCTTGCGCGCTGGATTTGCGAACAAGTGAAAAACTGCTACAAGGTGACGTTTCAGGAATCGGAGGGCAACACGGCCTGCTACGTAAAGCCGGGGTTTGAGAACGTGCACTTCTAACTACGCCGCCAAGATGCTCGTAAACGAAATATTCTACTCCCTGCAAGGCGAAGGGTTCTTCACTGGCACGCCCTCGGTGTTCGTGCGCCTTTCGGGCTGCAACTTGAAATGCCCCTTTTGCGACACTGACCACCAACAGGGAACGGAGATGTCGGAAATGGATATTGCCAATGCCGTAGCAGCTTACCCTGCAAAGCACGTGGTGGTGACTGGCGGCGAGCCGTCGATGCAACTCACCGCCTCGCTAATAGACTTGCTCCACCAGCAAGGCTATTTCGTTGCCGTAGAGACAAACGGCACCCGACTGCTTCCGCCCAACGTAGACTGGATTACCCTTTCGCCCAAGAGTCCGTTCGTCCCCACCGCCGCAGCACAAATAGCCCTAACAAGGTGCGACGAACTGAAAATGGTATTTACCGGCACTCCCCCACCCGACTTCCCCAACCTCAAAGTCAATCACCATTTCCTCCAACCCTGCGACACGGGCAATGCCCACGAAAACCGCAATATCATGCAGGCTGCCGTCAGCTACTGCTTAGCCAACCCCAAGTGGCGACTTTCCCTGCAAACCCACAAGATACTGAACATACAATAATAAGCCCGAACGCGCCTTATGGACTAAACATAAAGCGCGTTCGAGTTTTTCTGGGGCAAAGGTATGGGTGGCCCCAAGTACTTAGAGCAAAAGCGACGGAATATCACTCATTTTTTAGTTTCGGAGGCTGCGGCTAGGCGAAAAATCGCGGCAAAGGGGAAGCCCTTTTATATTTTGTCTACCTTTGCTCTTGTAAAGTTTGAAACTTTATGCGATAAACTTCGAACGACGGACTTTATAAGAAACATCACATACACCGTTTATACGTTATGCAAATCAAAGTAGACATTGAAAAGACCGAGACACAGGTTATTGTGTACCTGAGCGGAAAACTCGACACGGCAGCTTCGTTCCAAGTGGAGGAACAGGCAGGCAAAATCGACAGTACGGGGCTCGACGTGGTGGTCGACTGCAAGGAACTGGAATACATCAGCAGTTCGGGCATCCGCCTGCTGGTTGCCCTGCAAAAGAAGAAAGTGGCTGAGAACAAGCGCGTGATACTGCGCCACCTCAACAGCATGGTGGGCAACGTGCTGCGCCTCACAGGCCTGGACAAGGTATTCACTATCGAGGAATAAACACTGTACGGCAGTCCGGCCGACGAGAATGCCATTCTGTCGCGGCGGCGCGCCCTTCACACAAAACTATACACACTGCAAATGACAACTACTCTACAAGACGGTCTTCGCAAAAAGCTGAGCGATTCGCCCTCGGCACGCTGGACCGCCCTCATCATTGTGAGCTTCACGATGATGTTCGGCTACTTCTTCACCGACGTGATGTCGCCTCTTGAATCGCTCGTTACGGCTGCCAAAGAACCAGGTTCGCTGGGGTTGGGATGGTCGTCTACGGAATACGGCTTCTTCTCGGGCGCATACGGCTATTTCAATGTTTTCCTGTTGCTGCTGTTCTTCGGCGGCGTCATTCTCGACAAGTTTGGCATCCGCTTCACGGGCATTATGTCCACTGTGCTGATGTTTGGCGGCGCACTCATCAAGTGGTATGCCCTGGGACACGATTTTGAAGGCACGCTCTCGCTCGCGTTCCACATCGGCAACTTCGGCATCGACCTCGGCACGTACCACATGCAGGTCATCTGGGCCGTTTTGGGCTTTGCCATCTACGGCGTGGGCTGCGAAATTGCCGGCATCACCGTGAGCAAGGTTATCGTGAAATGGTTTACTGGTCACGAACTGGCCCTCGCCATGGGCTTACAGGTGGCTCTTGCCCGTATCGGCACGGCCGGGGCAATGGCCCTATCGCTCCCCGTGGCCAAGGCTCTCGGCGGCGTATCTGCCTCAGTGGGTCTGGGTGCGGCCATGCTCTGCGCAGGTATGGTTGCCTTCATCGTCTATTGCGTGATGGACAAGAAAGAAGATGCCTACGCCAAAGCAGTGGAAACAGACAATGAGGAAGAGGGCTTCAAGCTAAGCGACGTGGGCAAACTGCTCTCCAACGTGGGCTTTTGGTACGTGGCACTGCTCTGCCTCATGTTCTACGCCGGCGTGTTCCCCTTCCTGAAGTTCGCCACCAACCTGATGGAAGCGAAGTATCACGTAGACCAGAGCCTTGCCGGACTTATCCCTGCCATGCTCCCCTTCGGCACCATTTTCCTTACGCCACTCTTCGGCCGCATCTACGACCGCTACGGCAAGGGAGCCACGCTGATGCTCATCGGCAGTGCCCTGCTCACGTTTGTCCACGTGATATTCGCCCTGCCCATCGACTCGTGGATGGTAGCCGTTGGACTGATGATTGTCCTGGGCGTAGCCTTCGGCCTTGTACCCTCGGCCATGTGGCCCTCCGTACCCAAGATTATCCCGATGAAGTTGCTCGGCACGGCCTATGCACTCATCTTCTACATCCAAAATATCGGATTGTCGCTCGTGCCCGTATGGATTGGCAAGGTGAAGGACGCTGACACCGACAAACTGACCCACGCAGTTGACTACACACACACAATGACCATCTTCGCCGCGTTCGGCGCGGTGGCCATCGTGATATCCCTGTTGCTCATCGTAGAGGACAAGCGAAAGGGCTACGGCCTGCAAAAGCCCAACACGAAGTAAAAACATCCAACCCCACAACTAAGAGCGCTGCCTCCCCTCTCTGCGGAGAAAGGGCGCAGCGTTCTTTTCATTCCCCCCATTATCAAAATGAACATTCAAACGTGCCTTGCCGAAGCCTGGAAAACTTTGGCGCTAAGTTGGAAACCCGTTCTCCGTACGCTTTGGCCCTACCTGCTCTTGGCGGGCCTGACAGATGCCTTTGTGGTTGAACTCGTGCAACAGTACGTGTGCGGACATCTTGTGCCGTACCAGCTGTTCATCGAATCGGACGGCGACGGAAAGATAGCCAAACTGATGCTCGAGCCCTCTGTGCTCTTTATGGTGTGCGCCGTGATTGCCCTGCTGCTCTCGGCATTTACGGGCCTGGCGTTCCTCGCAAAGGCGTTCGGCACTGTCCGCAGCTACCGCAAAGGACTAAAACTGCCCTCCGAACGGGCCACCATATTGAGCAAAGCAGACTTACGCACAATGCTCCGCGCGGCCTTGGCCATTGTGATAGCCGCAATGGTCTGCCTCGTGCTTTGCAGTCCGTTCGCCTTCGTTGCCTTCAAGTGGTGCAAGTGGGTTGCTCTGCCCATCCCTCTGATTGCCTTGTTCTTCACGTCGGGCGGCTACGTGCTGACGCTGCGCTACGCCCTGTGGCAGGACAGTCTGAAACAGAGCTGTGCAGAAGCCCTCAAACGGGCCTTTGGCAAACCGTTCATTCTCCTTGTGCTGACCACCATCCCCGTATACATTGTCTGCCAGATGCTGGAAACGCCGTCGGCCATTTATCTCATGAGCCGCATAGCCGCCACGCAGTCGCAACTCGTGGGCGATGCTGCGGGCATGGCCGGGTGGCTGAGTGTGCTGTGCTTCGTGCTCAATGCACTGTGCTTCGCTCTCATGTGCTTGGCCAAGTGCTTCCGCATTTGGGCTATGGGATTGAAGACAAAAACGGGCAACGCATAAACACCGCGCCATAACGCCCAAGAACGGGAACACCGGCAATCGCCTCGACATGAGGACCGATTGCCGGTGTTCCTGTTATTGTTTGGGGGGAAAGCCTCTACCCCATTGCGCTTTTGCAAAGGTCGCGCAAGCCGCACGCGGCGCACTTGGGACGGCGCGCCAAGCAGGTGTAACGCCCGTGGAGCAATAGCCAGTAGTGGGCGGAGGCCACCATCGCCTCGGGGATGTGCTTGGTCAGTTCCACCTCGACGGCGTAGGGAGTGGTGCAACGCTGCGGAACGAGTCCGAGCCTGTGGCTCACGCGAAACACGTGGGTGTCCACAGCAAGGGCCGCCTTACCAAAGGCCACGGCCTGCACCACATTGGCCGTTTTGCGCCCCACGCCGGGCAGGCGGGTGAGTTCCTCACGCATGGTTGGCACCTGTCCGCCAAAGTCACTCACAAGCATCTGCGCCAATCCCACGAGGTGCTTCGCCTTGTTGTTGGGATAGCTCACCGACCGTATGTATTCGTAGATAACCTCCGGCGTAGCCAACGCCATGGCCTCGGGCGTGGGATAGTCACGGAAGAGCGCAGGTGTCACCTGGTTGATGCGCTTATCGGTACACTGCGCCGAAAGCACCACGGCCACGAGCAGTTCAAAGGGATTGGTGAAATGGAGTTCGGTTTCAGTGTCGTCCAGCGTGGCCTTGAAATATTCGAGCACCCGCTCATAGAGTTCCTTCTTTCGCATAAGTCTGGGCAACGGGGTCACTTGGCTTGCAGCTGCGCCAGACGGCTGATATACTTGCCGAGGATGTCGAACTCAAGGTTCACATGCGTGCCCACCTCGATGGCGTGGAAGTTTGTATGCTCGTGCGTGTAAGGAATGATGCACACCTTGAAACTGTTCGCCGTGGGTTCGCACACCGTCAGGCTCACACCATTGACCGTGACGGAACCCTTGTCGACCGTGAAATAGCCGCGCGCCACCATCTCGGGAGTGCTGTCGTAGGCAAACGTGTATTCGTAGCTGCCGTTGGCATCGGTCTTGGCCGTACACACGGCGGTGGTGTCTACGTGTCCCTGAACAATATGCCCGTCCAAACGTCCGTTCATCACCATGGAGCGCTCCACGTTTACCTCGTCGCCCTCACGGAGCATACCCAGGTTGGAGCGTTTCAGCGTTTCGTCCATCGCCGTCACCACGTAGCGGTTGCCATCGCGGCTCACCACCGTCAGGCACACGCCGTTGTGCGCCACGCTTTGGTCTATCGTCAGTTCGTTGCCAAAGCTGCATTCGAGCGTAAAGTGCTTGTTGTCGCGGTCCTGCTCCACGCTGATTACGCGTGCCATTGTCTCAACTATTCCAGAAAACATATTTGCGAAGTGTTAGTTTGTTGTGCTGCAAAGTTACAAAAAAGAGCCAAGGGCAACAGTTCGTATTGAACTGTTGCCCTCGGCGGAAGTACACTCTCAGGGGTTCGAACCCTGGACCCACTGATTAAGAGTCAGTTGCTCTACCAACTGAGCTAAGAGTGCATTGCAAAAACTCTGGAGAATGCCGCAGGCTGTTAACCATCTCGGCTTGTACACTCTCAGGGGTTCGAACCCTGGACCCACTGATTAAGAGTCAGTTGCTCTACCAACTGAGCTAAGAGTGCATTGCAAAAACTCTGGAGAATGCCGCAGGCTGTTAACCATCTCGGCTTGTACACTCTCAGGGGTTCGAACCCTGGACCCACTGATTAAGAGTCAGTTGCTCTACCAACTGAGCTAAGAGTGCATTGCGTTGTTCTCCGTTTTTGCGAGTGCAAAGGTATGGTTTTTATCTTTTACCGCAAAGCATTACCGCTTGTTTTTCTAAAAAAACTGCATTTTTCTACTCTTAGCACTCTCAAGGAACCACTTGCAAGGGCAAAAACATGCGTTGCAATCCTGGCTTCATCACTTTTTTGCACCACCCAATGGTGCATATTGAAAATCAGCGAGTTACGTATTACTCGAAGAAGGCTCCATCTAACGACGTACGTCCACCCTCTTTAATGACGTACGTCCACTCTACTTATAGACGTACGTTCACTCA
>CAVLCM010000050.1:0-14895 GCA_963661625.1 bacterium | reverse complement strand
TGGAATACGTAACTCGTTGATTTTCAACATGCGCCATTTGGTGGTGCAAAAAAGTGATGAAGTCAGGTAAGACCACTGCATAGCGCATACAAACAGAGCCGGCTTGCAGCAATGCCCCAATGTGGGGACGCTGCAAGCCGGCTCGTTTTGTTCGGCTATGATGCCCGCCGCTTAGCGGACAACTTTTTTGCCACCAATGATGTATACGCCCTTGCCCGTGACGTGTACGCGGCGGCCGCTGAGGTCGTAGATGTTGTTGAGGCTGCTGTTGATGGCCTGCGGTGTTTCGATGCAGCCAATGCCGTCGTGCAAACCTTCAATCTTGGTGAGCGGCAGAGAGGTCAATGCAAAACTGCGGATAGACATGCACTGCTGCCCGGCCATGTTCGACACGATGCCGAGGCTCACCGTAGTTGGCTCAGTGAGTACAAAGAACACCTTGTTTTGCGAAGTCGTGCCCTTGCTGTCCATCTCCTTGTAGGCGAGAGCGGCAGTGTTCAGGTCGGCCGTTTCGGGCAGTTCGCTGCCCTCGGCTGCCACGAGGTAGTTGCCGCTGGCTTCGCCCTCGTAGTTGCCGAAGTTGGCTGCAAACACGTATGCCCCTGCCGGCAGTGTCACCGTCTGGAACACCATGTGGTTGTCGAGGCTGCTTTCGAAACCGTCCCATCCCGTAGTGATGGTGAAGTTGCTCTCCTTTTGCAAGTCTACGTGAGCGCCAGTGTTGTACTTGGTCGTGTTGATGTTCTTCAACGTCCAGCCAGAAAGTTCCATAAAGCGGTTCGAGACGGCCGTGCTGAACGCCTTGCCCGTGTTCTCGAACGGAGCCTGGTAGTTGGTGAGGTATTCGCTGCTCACGTCCTTCGTAGAGCTGTTGAAGTTGAGCGCAAACACGCCGCGCGAATCGCTCCATGCGTCGCCGTCGGGACCGAAGCCCGAACGAACGCCTGTATTCTTGTAGCTCGTGGCATCCGTCACGTCGCCGCTGTTCTGGTTGAACTGGTAGTAAACCTGCAATCCCTTCGAGCTAACGGCAGACGATATCTGAGAGTTCGTCATCGGGGCGGTGATGTAAGAACGAAGCGACGCGAGGTTGTTCTCGCTGAAGTTTGTTGTCCACACGCGGAACTCATCCACCAGGCCCGTCATCGGTGCGTCGTCGCTGCCGAGGCTAAATTTGTTGTACGAGGGCAGAGAGGTCTGCGTTGTGCTGCTGCGGCTGATTACCTCGCCGTCGCGGTAGAAGCATACGTAGCCCATGTAGAACGTCACGGCGTAGTGGTGCCACTCGTTCGACTTGACGAAGCCCTCCACCGAGCTGGCGTACTTGCCGCTGATGTAGAGGCGCATCTGCCCGTTGGCGTAGGTAACGAGCTGGAACGTGCCGCGGTTGTCGCCGATACCCAAGCAAGGACTCGACAGAGAGCCGGGACGCATCCACCAATCAATGGTGAACGTCTGCGCACCCGAGCTGAGCGGGAACTTAGACAGTTTCACCTGTGCCGTAGCCGAGGGCGAGAAGCTAAGCCCCGTTTTGCTGTCGGCGTTGCATACAATGAGCGCATTGTCCTGCGTGGCCTCGCCCTTGCCGGCTGAGTTCTTTGCCGTCAGAGTCACGTTGTAGATGCCCGGTTCTGTCGGTTTGAAGAGCAGGCTCTTGCCTTCGCCCTGCAAAGCGTTTTGCTGGCTTACGAGCGTCCAGACGCACTGGTCGGCACCGTAGAGCGACTGGTCGGTGAGGCGCACTTCATCGCCCTTCATCACGACGGACGGATTGACATCGAACGCCGCCTTCGGGGCAACGGCTGCCACGTTGACCGTTTGCACGGTGGTTGCCTTGCGGCCCTGTGCGTCGGTCACAGTGAGCGTTACGTTGTAGCTGCCGCTTTGACCGTACGAGAGCGTAACGTAGGGCTGCGAAGACTGTTCCACAGATGCGCCCTCGGTGGTCCAACTGTATGAATAGCTGTCGTTGAGCGTTTCGGGGATGAGCGTGATGCGCTCGCCCACGGCCACGTTGTCCTTACTTACCTTGAAGTTTGCCGTAGGTGCGGCCGCCTCCACCACGTGTATGGTGGTCGTAGCCTCCGTCGTCACGTCTTTCACGTTGGTGGCCACCACCTTCACCGTTTGATCGCCGGCATGGTTGAAAGTCACCACAGGACTTGCGGAAATCACGTTCTCCATGCCCGCGTCGGGGATGGTCCATTGCAATTTCTGGATGTTGGTCGAACCCGTTGCGGTGAGCGTAACGGGCTGTCCCACGTAGACAGTATCCTCGGGCTGCGAAATGGCCACTTTGCTCGTGGAGTAGTCGTAGTATATGTTGGGCTTGACAGACGTTGACACGGCGTGGTTGTCGCCAATGAACGAGGCGTGATGCTGCCCGGCGCAGTGGTCGCGCATCTTCTCCTCGCCGTCCACAGTGATGAGGTCGCCCTTGTAGTAAGCGATGAGGTCGTTCGGGAGCAAACCATCGGCAAACACGCGCTTGTAGTTGCTCGAAATCTCAGAGGCCGTGAGAGCCTTCTTCCAGATGCGTATTTCGTCATAAACGGCGTTTTGGTTTGACGAAGCGTCCGTTCCACCATTGAACACGAGGTCGCCAAAGCCGCCAAGGCCGCTGTAATTGGACGACTTGATGGTGGTTTTTCGCATGCCGTCGACGTAGCAAATCATCTGGTTGTTGTCTACCACCAAGGCGATATGCTTGAACGTAGTTGTGTTGAGAATGCCGCTCACATTGAGGCGGTCGTTCGAAGAGGTATTCCACCCGGCAGTAAACGTGCCGTTAGCGTTGGCGTGCATCATGAACGAGCCCCAACCCGGGCCTGCGCTCTGGTTCCAGTCGGCCAAGGAGTGCGGACGAATCCAGAATTCAATCGTAGCCTGCGGGTATTTCGAAGTGAATACACCGGGAATGGTGAAGCCAGCCCCGGTGAAGTCGAGAGCCGTGTTGGCAAAGTTCAACGACGTGGGCACGGTTGCCGAAGCCTGCTCGGATTCGCGGTCGCCATACACGGCGCACACGCCATACGAGCCCTCAGCGCCCTCAGGCAGGGCATACTGCAAAGTAGTTGTGGGCAGAGTAGCCACAAGCGTGCTTCCGCTATAAACCTTGTAGGCCGTAAGCGAATAGCCAGTCTTCTGGGGGGCGCACCATGTAAGTACGCCGTCGGAGATGGCAACGTTTTGCGGAGCCTTCACGCCGCGGCCCGGCACTACTACGCTCAGCACCGTACGGTTGCCGGCGTTCTCCACCTTGACGCTTTCGCTGCCCGTGAAGAAGGGAATTTCAAGGCCCTCGCTGTCCTGCGCATAGTCAAGGATAGAGGCGTTGTAGATGTGTCCCTCGCCCACGGCGGTCGACTTCGTCTCGATGATGAAGAAGTATTTGAGCGGCTCGTTCTGGTCAAGGTTCGAACTGAGGTCGGTCAAGTCGTAGCCAAACTCCATCGGTTCGTCGTGGAGTTTTCCGTCAGCCCAACGTCCGAGCATAGGAATTTCGGGAGCCGGAACGGTGTTGCCGTAGTTGCCGTCGCCAGCATATTTGAAGTGGTCAAAAGCCTGCGTGTATTCAGGTTCGGTAGCGTTAAGGTCCTTCGACACGCCAGCCATGAGGTAAATCTCCGAACGGCGCGAATAGTCCATGTTGACCTTGATGGTACGCAGCGGACGGTAGTCCTTGCGCACCTTGTACACCTCAGGACTCCACCAGTTTTGCGAGAAAGAGCCGCTGCTGTTGAACGATGCGCCAGCATAGGCGTAGGGGCAGTAGATAAAGCCCTCGTTTTCCCAATCGTCGCCCCAGGAGTTGGCAATAATCCAGGCACCCTTTTCGTCGGCACTCTCTTCGCCGTAAACGCCGTTGCCGTTGAGGTCGAACTCAATGCGGTCGTCGTACCCCACGATAGTGAGCGCGTGGTCGACGCTCGTGCCCCACTTATAGACGTAGCTTTTGCCCGACACACCAATTGCGTCGTTCATCGTCGTACGGGGAATGTCCTTCCACACGCCGCCGCTCGCCACGCCGATGCCCACAACGCCGCCTGAGTGGAAATCGGTGTCGCCGTTGTGGTTCCAGAGCCAGTTCTTCACGGCCTCACGCCCCTCGTCCGTGCCCAGACTGGCACTGAAATGCGAGGGTTTGAGCATACGGTTGAACATGGCCGAGTACCACTTGTCGTAGCCCGTCATCCAACCGAAGTCGTTCTGCGTCTCCTCCTGGTAGCCAAAGAGCTTGGAGTAGGCCTGGCCGCCGTAAGTGGCGGCAGAAGGCACGCCAACGAACTGCACAAAGTCGTCCTTGCCGGAGTTTCCGTTGGTGAGCAGCCACACAAAGTGAGAGGGATAGTAGTTGTTGGCATCCTTGCCGTCGAGGTCGCGGTAGGAGTTGAGTTCGTGCGAAAACATGTAGCAGATGCGCGAAGCCGAACCGCACGAACCGCCTTGTTGCAGCAGAATCGGGGGGAAGTACTTCGACTCACCGTTGTTGACATGGTCGGGACGGGTTTCCACGGCCTTTGCCCCCATCACGCGACGCGGATGGAGCAGCGAAGGATCGGGATTGAGTACGCTTGAATAGTCGGGATACTTTGTGCGGTCTACTGTCTGCCCCACCGCAAGGAGCGGCAACAGTCCCGTGGCCAGAAGGACACGGCGCAGGTTTGTTTTCATGGGTATAACGTGTGTTTTACGTGGTATGTTTAAGGCAAAAAAGCGCGCGTGCCGCTTCACCGGGCAACGCGCGCTTTACCTTATGTGTGAGTTAGCTACGGGCAAATTTAGGGAATAGTTGGTGCTTTTCCTTAAACCGCCTGTTAAAAAAGCCGTTCTTCAAAACTTCGCCCCTAGCGGGCAGCACGGGTCAGTCGGCGATCAACACCGTCACCTCGCGTGCGCCGTGTGCGCCAAAAACGAGGGCCTGCTCAATGTCTGCCGTCTTCGACGGACCGGAGATGAAACAACCGTAGGGTACTTCCCTGTCGTCGGGAAGACGCTTGTACGCCTCGTGCATGTTGTTCACAATGTCGCCCTTGCGCAACAGAATGACGAGAGCCTCAGCGATGAAAAATACAGCCCGGTGGCGCACCTCGCGCTGTTCAATCCAGCAACAAGCGTTCTCGGCCACGGCGAGCGGCGTATGCAGGATGGCCACGTCGGTGCCGTTGAGTTCGGCAGGTTCTTCAACAGTATCGGGATTGAACACGGCTGCTGCCTTGGGCAAGCGGTCGGCTCCGTCAAGGCCTTCCACCGTATTGGCTATGCGCTGCGCCTCGGGATAGAGCGCGGCAATGGCCTCGCCGGCGGTCTGGCCCGGTTGAAGTACGACAGCCCGCCCGCCAGCTGCTTCGAGAGCCTTTGAGAACTGGGCGACAAGGTCGGCAAACGTGAGGGAGGCCTGTTCGAGTTCGGAGAGCGAGGGCTTGGGATAGATCTTGGCCGTATGGTTGCGTATGGAGGAGAGTATTGCGGATTTACTGCTCATCATGGGAATGCTTTTGTTCTTCGTGATAGAGTTGTTCAAACGTTTTCTTGGCGAAATGCGGCATTTCGCGCTCCTTGCCCCAGGCGTTGAGCGCATTGTCCACCAGGAAGTGGGGCAGGTGGTTGGCAAGCGGCGCAAAGCGCAGCGCGGTGTGGTAAAGGCGTTTGTGGCCAAGCACAAGTTTCAGTCCACCCGACAAAATCTGTTTGCTACGGCTCGCTGCGCCAAGTTCGGAGAGCCTTTGCCGCCAACGGTAAATCTGGTCGGCAAGGTCTACCTTTGCGGGGCAGACGTTCTGACAGGAGTAGCAGAGCGAACAGGCCGACACGTTGTCCTTGTAGCGGAAGGGGTCGTGTGCCATGCCGAGGTTGATGCCGATAGGACCGGGGATGAAGTAGGTATAGGAGTAGCCCCCCGAGCGGCGGTATACGGGACAGGTGTTCATGCAAGCGCCGCAGCGCAGGCAGTTGAGCGTTTGGCGGTGTTCCTCGCTGCCGAGGAGTTGGCTCCGTCCGTTGTCAACTATAATAATGTGCAATTCGCCCCCTTTGCGCGGCGAACGGTAGTGCGAGGTATAGGTAGTGGTGGGCTGCCCCGTGGCCGAACGGGCCAGCAGACGGGTGAACACGCTCAGGGCCTCGCGGTTGGGGACAATCTTCTCGATGCCGAAGGCCGTGATTTGCAGCCGCTTCGTGCAGAGCGACGTACCCATGTCGGCATTACCCTCGTTGGTGCAGACCACGCACTCGCCAGTGTCGGCCACGGCGAAGTTTGCCCCCGTCATGGCGGCGTCGGCTTGCAGGAACTTCTTGCGCAAGTTGCGGCGCGCCACGTGCGTAAGGTACGTTTGGTCGCAGTTGCCCGGCTCGCAGCCCTCCATTTCGCGGGTGAAGAGTTCACTGATTTCCTCCTTCTTCACGGCAATGGCCGGCAGCACGATATGAACGGGCTTGCGGTGGAGCATTTGCAGGATGCGTTCGCCCAGGTCGCTCTCGAGCACTTCGATGCCTTGGCTTTCGAGGTAAGGATTGAGTTCGCACTCCTCGGCAAGCATCGACTTGCTCTTGATAAAGTGCTTCACGCCATGCGAGTTGAGAATTTCGGCCACCGTTTCGCGGTATTCCTTTGCATCCTTGGCCCAATGCACGATGGCGCCGTTGCGCGTGGCGTTCTCCTCAAATTGCAGGAGGAGTTCTTCGAGGTGTGAGTTGGAGTAGTTTTTGAGGGCTTGCGCCGCATCGCGGAGCTGCTCCCACTCTGGCACGTCGTGGGCCATTCGGTCGCGTTTTGCGCGCACCAGCCAGAGTGTCTCGTCGTGCCAAGCCGCCTGCTTGGCGTTCTTCAAAAACTGTGCGGCTTTCTTAGCGTGTTTCGACATATCCTGAAAGTATTTGCGCCACGTGGAGTGTGCGTATGGGTAAGTGGTTGCGTTCGATGATGCCTCGTTGGTGCATCAGGCACGAGCAGTCGGCTCCGGCTATGAACTCCGCGCCGGTCTTGACGTGGCGCATCACTTTGTCGCGCCCCATCTGCCCCGACACAGCGCTCTCTTCCACAGAAAACATGCCGCCGAAGCCGCAGCACTCGTCGGGGCGTTCGGGTTCAACGAGTTCTATGTCGTCAACCAACGAGAGGAGATTGCGGAGTTTGTTGTAGTAAGGCACGTTTTGCTCGCTGGGCGAAGCAAGGTGGAGCAGCCGCACGCCGTGGCAACTGTTTTGGATGCTTACTTTGTGGGGAAAACTTACGTTGAGACGGTCAGGGTGCACAATGTCGTGCACAAATTCGCAGAGTTCGAACACGCGGCCGTGCGAGGGGCAGCGGTGCGGCACGAGGCGGTCGTAATGGTCGTGTACAAACGAAACGCACGAGGCGGACGGGCCTACTACATAGTCGTAGGACGCAAAGGTTTCTTCAAAGTGTTCTGCCAGTTGCTTTGCCTCGCTCTCAAAGCCTGCGTTGCCCATAGGTTGTCCGCAGCAGGTTTGCCCTTCGGGGTAAACCACGTCTACGCCGAGCTGGCGCAGCAAGCGGAGCGAAGCCATGCCCACTTCGGGGAACACGGCATTGACGTAGCATGGTACGAATAACGCTACTTGCATAATATAAATCGGTGTGTTTTCGAGTTAAGTGCTTTTGCGGCAAACCCACATGCCATTTCGGAATGGGGTTTGCCGACAGTGTGTTTTGTGTGCTACAAAAGTACAAATTAATGCGTTGGCGCAGCAGCGTGTACCCGTCTGTTTTTCCTTGTTTCTTTCAGTTCCGCTCGTGGGGGAGGCAATGCTTGTGGCGCAAAGTTCATACCTTTGCGTTGAACCCTCAATTTACGCCACCAACACACCTTATAATATATATGAGTACCTCTGTGCTGCCGCCACGCATATCCGTTGTAATCCCCGCATACAATGCCGCCGCCACGCTACGCCCGTGCGTTGACAGCGTGCTTTGCCAAACGTTTACAGACTTTGAACTTCTGATTGTCGACGACGGTAGTACGGACGAGAGCAGGCTCATAGGCGAGGAATACTGCGCCAACGACGACCGCGTGCACCTCATCAGTCAGGAAAACCGCGGACGATCGGCTGCTCGTTGGCGCGGCGTGGAGGCGGCAATGGGCGAGTGGGTGTGCTTCATGGACGCCGACGACCGCTTGCAGCCGAACGGCCTTTCCGCTCTTACTGTTGCGGCGGACAGCGGCTGCGACATTGTCTTCGGCAATGCCCAAAGCATCGGAGCATCTCCCGAAGACACGTTGATGGCGACCGACCGCTTTCGCCACTTGGCAGTGCGCGGCGAGGGGACAATCGGCGTGCCTTGGGGCAGCCTTTACCGCCGCAGTGTACTGACACACGAAATGTTCAACCTGCCCAAGGCCCTCTACATGGGCGAGGACTATATCTTTTGGCTGCGACTTGTTTTCGCCACGAACAAACCCGTACGCCTTGTTTACGACAACGCCTACCTCAAAGGACGCGACACCACGAGCCGAACATTCCGCTGGACGGCCGATTATGCGCAACTCATTCAGCACTACCGGCTGCAAGCCGTTCCTGAAAGCGACCGCATGAACTTCCTGCCCGACATGATTTCCGACCGCATTGCCAACCTCTTTGCCGTAGCACTGTCAGAGCCACGCCACTCTTGGCGGCAGAGCGTGTTCTACAAGGACATTCTGTGCGACATGGAGCTATCGGGGATTTCCTTCCACTTGAAGCAAAAAGTATTCCTGAATCTGCCCTCCCGATGGCTTCGCCGCCTCTATGCGCGCCTGAGCAATGCGGCATATCGCTTGCGGCATTGACGTATGCTCCAATTCTCGCTTTTTTGCGCCAAAAAAGATTAATCGCACAATTTGTTTCGGCAAAATAACGCACCTTTGCTATGTAGGGCAAGTTCCCAACGCCCGCACACACCGTGCGGCCATACAACACTACCACTATGAAGAAAGAGAAAACGACAGAGAAGAAAAACAATAAGAAGGCTTCGTCCCCCCGCTTGAAGAAAAAAGCCGTTACCGACGCACTGTGCCGGCTCTTCGCCGAAAATCCTGACGAGGAGTACAACGTGAAGAAACTCTTCGGGATGTTCAAGGCCAACAACCACCCGGCAAAGATGATTATCGTCGACGCACTGGGCGACCTTGTGCTGGACGACTACATCAGCACCGACAACCAGGGGAACTACCGCAACGCCGTCCGCTCGAACGTAATGGAGGGGACATTTCAACGTAAGCGCAACGGCCGCAACAGCTTCATCCCCGACGACGGGGGCAAGAGCATTCTCGTTTGCGAACGCAATTCGCTCCACGCCCTCGACGGCGACCGTGTGAGGGTGACGATGCTCGCACGCCGCGAGGGGCATACCCGCGAAGCTGAAGTGACCGACATCCTGCAACGCGCCAACGACACATTTGTGGGTGAGTTGCAGGTGGAGCGTGGCTACGGTTTCCTCGTCACGGAGAGCCGTTCGCTCTCCACGGACATTTTCATCCCCAAGGAAAACCTTGGCGGCGGAAAGAACGGCGACAAGGCAGTGGTAAAGATTGTGGAGTGGCCCACGCAGTCGAAAAGCCCTATCGGCAAGGTGGTGGACATCCTTGGCAAGCAGGGCGAGAACAACGCCGAGATGCACGCCATCCTGGCGCAGTACGGACTGCCTTACAGCTATCCCGAACGCGTGGAGAAAGCCGCCGAACAGATTTCGCCCGAAATCAGCGAGGAGGAAATCAGTCGCCGCGAGGACTTCCGCGAGGTAACGACGTTCACGATCGACCCACACGATGCCAAGGACTTTGACGACGCACTGTCTATCCGCCCCGCCGGAAAGGGCGTTTGGGAAGTGGGCGTGCACATCGCCGACGTGTCGCACTACGTGAAGGAGGGCGACATTATCGACAAGGAGGCCGTGAAGCGCGCCACGAGCGTTTACCTCGTTGACCGCACCATCCCCATGCTGCCCGAACGGCTTTGCAACTTCATCTGCTCGCTCCGTCCCGACGAAGAGAAACTGGCTTATTCCACCATCTTCCAAATCAACGAGAAGGGCGAGATACTCGACTGGCACTTAGCACACACGGTTATCCGCAGCAACCGCCGCTTTACCTACGAGGAGGTGCAGTACATCCTCGAACGCAACGGCGAAGCGTCGGAGGCGGACATCAACCTGCCCGGCGAACACCCCGAGCCGCTGCCACAGGGAAGCAAACCCGAGGGTGAATATGCCGAGGAACTCATCGTGCTGAACCGTTTGGCAAAGATATTCCGCGCCCAAAGGTTCAAGAATGGTTCCATCGGTTTTGACCGTTCGGAGGTGCGCTTCGAGATTGACGAGACGGGGCACCCCATCAGCACCTACGTAAAGGTGGCTAAGGATGCCAACCGCCTGGTGGAGGAATTTATGCTCCTGGCCAACCGCAGCGTGGCGCAGATGATTGCCGTTGTGCCGAAGGGATGCAAGCCCAAGGTGTTCGTATATCGTATTCACGACGTGCCCGACCCTGAAAAGATGGAGAAGCTGAGCGGCTTCGTGGCTCGCTTTGGCTACAAGATACGCACCGACGGCACAAAGACGGAGGTGTCGAAGAGCCTCAACCGCCTGCTTGCCGACGTGAAGGGGCGCAAGGAGGAAGAGGTAGTTGAGATGGTGGCTCTGCGCGCCATGATGAAGGCTCGTTACAGCACGCACAACATCGGCCACTACGGCTTGATGTTCAACTACTATACGCACTTCACCTCGCCCATCCGCCGCTACCCCGACACGATGGTGCACCGCTTGCTCACGCGCTACTGCGAGGGCGGACGCTCCGTCAGCGCAACGAAGTACGAGGACCTGTGCGAACACGCCTCGAACATGGAGCAGCTGGCTTCGACGGCCGAGCGCGCCTCCATCAAGTACAAGCAGGTGGAGTTTATGGGCGACCGCATCGGCCAGGAGTTCAACGGCACAGTGAGCGGCGTGACGGAGTTTGGCCTCTACGTAGCCATCGACGAGAACTCGTGCGAGGGTATGATACCCCTGCGCCTGTTGCTCGACGACTACTATGAGTTTGACGAACGCAACTTCTGCCTCATCGGCCGCCGCTACCACAAGCGGTACGCTCTGGGCGACAAGGTTCGCATACGGGTGGAACGGGCAAACCTCGAACGCCGCCAGCTGGACTTTGCCCTCGTCGACGACATCAAAACGGGAGGGTCTGCGCCGCAAGGCAACGACCGACGGCTCGAACCGCAGAACGCGCCCTTCGACACATCAAAGAAGAAAAAAGGAAAGCGCTCGCGCCGAGGAAAAGGCAAACGACTGAAATAAGCCGACACTCAAAAGCACAAACTTATGGGAAAGAATATCACTATTCGCTGCAAGAACACGGGACGCACGCACAAGGTACCGATGGGCTTCAACTTGGAGGAGGTTTATGAGATGCTCGACCTCCACATGCCCTACGGACCTACAAGCGCAAAGGTCAACAACAAGGTGGAGGGACTGCACTTTGTGCTGTTCAGCGACAAGGACGTGGAGTTTCTCGACGTAACGTCGTCGTCCGGCTTGCGCACTTATACGCGTTCGCTCTTCTTCGTCCTCTACAAAGCCGTGCGCGACGTGCTTGGCAAATCGACCCGTCTGCGCATCGACACGCCCGTGAGCAACGGCTACTATTGCCGCCTGACCGACGAGACAGGGGAGCCGCTCGCCAACGAGGGAAACATCGCCAAGATTAAGGAGCGCATGAGCGAACTCGTGGCTGCTCACCTACCCTTCCACCGCATTACGTGCCCTACGGAACAGGCTATTGAGCGTTTCCGCGAGGACGGTCTCGAAAACAAGGCAAAACTGCTCGAGGGCTATGGCAAGCTCTACACCAATTATTATACGCTCGACGACACGGCGGACTATTTCTACGGTTCGCTGCTCATCAACACGGGACAGATTGCGCTCTTCGACCTCGTGCCGTTTGCCAACGGCGTGTTGCTGCGCATCCCCGACAGCAAGTGTCCCACCGAACTCAAACCGATGGTGGACCAGCCCAAGATGTTCGAGGTGTTTAGCGAACAGCATCGCTGGAACAACATCCTCGGCATTCACACCGTGGGCGAGTTTAACGAGGCGTGCAAGAACGGACACACCAACGACCTCATCAACGTGAGCGAGGCGTTGCAGGAAAAGAAGATTTCGCGTCTGGCCGACCGCATTGCAGCAAACCCTAACGTAAAGGTCATTCTCATCGCCGGCCCATCGTCGAGCGGAAAGACTACTTTTTCGAAGCGGCTCAGCGTACAGCTCATGGCGTGCGGACTGAAACCGGTGCCGGTATCGACCGACGACTACTTTGTGGACCGTGTGAACACGCCGCGCGATGCCGACGGCAACTACGACTTTGAGCATATCGACGCAATGAATGTGCCGTTGCTCACGCAGCACATCAACGCGCTCATCAATGGCGAAGAGGTGGAAACGCCTCGCTACGACTTCACCACGGGCCGCAGCGTGCCGAGCGGACATACGCTCCGCCTCGCGCCTCGCGACATCCTGGTACTCGAGGGCATTCACGCCCTCAACCCTGCCCTCACCGACGGGGTGGACGAGCAGCACAAGTTCCGCATCTACGCTTCTGCGCTCACCACCATTATGCTCGACGACCACAACTACATCCCAACCACCGACAACCGCCTGTTGCGCCGCATCGTGCGCGACTACAAGTACCGCGCCAAGTCGGCTCAGGAGACGATTGCACAGTGGCCGTCGGTTCGCCGCGGCGAGGAGCGGTGGATATTCCCGTATCAGGAGATGGCGGACGAGATGGTCAACACGGCGTTGCTCTTCGAACTGGCTGCCCTGCGCGACCAGGCCCTGCCCTTGCTCGAGGAGGTGCCGCAGAATTGCCCCGAATACTCCGAGGCTTACCGCCTGCGCAAGTTCCTTATGTATCTCAACCCCATCTCTACGCAGGGTCTTCCCCCCACTTCGCTCCTGCGCGAGTTCCTTGGCGGCAGCACGTTCAAATACTGACAGAAGGCCGTGCCTCTGTCTCTCATTTTGAAAGTTTGTAGTACTTTTGCCCTAAGTATCAACCGCTTATAACACTCTTTTGGCTTGCGGCGCACCACGGCGTTCTTGCAAAAAGTCGCCTCGTTGCGCCGCAAGCCTACAAACTTTCACTTATGAATTGGTTTGCCGAAACAATGTTGCAGCCATCGGCCATTCAGGCTGTCATTGTGATATGCCTCATCTGCGCCCTCGGTTTGGCTTTGGGCAAAGTTCGTTTTCGCGGCATTTCGCTGGGCGTCACCTACGTTTTCTTTTTTGGCATTCTCGCCGGGGCCGTTGGGCTACGCGTGGATGCGCAGATGCTCAGCTACGCCGAAAGTTTTGGCCTCATCCTTTTTGTCTATACTCTGGGGCTGCAGGTCGGCCCGGGCTTCGTCAGTACTTTCCGCAAGGGAGGGACTACGCTCAACGTGCTTGCCCTCGGCGTGGTGTTGCTCGGCACGGTGCTGGCTCTCATCACAGGCTGGACGGGCATACTCCCCCTGCAAGACATGATGGGCGTGCTTTGCGGCGCAACTACCAACACGCCGGCTCTCGGTGCGGCACAGCAAACGCTCAAGCAGTTGGGACTGCCGGCTTCGGGGGCTGCTCTTAGCTGCGCCGTTACTTACGCCTTCGGCATGGTGGGCGTTATCTTGGCACTCATCCTTGTGCGCGGCTGGTTGTCGAGGCACGAGAAGAGCGCGGAGGCGGACAACGAGGACGAAGCGTTCATTGCCTCGTTTCGCGTGTGCAACCCTGCCGTGTTCGGCCGCACGTTGGGCGAACTGAGCGGAATGGACGAGGGCATGTTCGTCGTGTCGCGCCTCTGGCGTGAGGGAAAGGTCATCCTGCCCAATGCGCAAACGCAGCTTTGCGAGGGCGACCGCCTGCTCGTCATCACGAAGGAGAAGGCCGTTCCACAACTCACCATCTATTTTGGCGAGCGCGACCAGACGAACTGGAACCGCAACGACGTGGACTGGAACGCTCTCGACTCGAAACTCATATCGCAGCGCATCATCATCACTCAGGCCAACATCAATGGCCGTCACCTTGGCGACCTCCAACTGCGCAACCGCTACGGCGTAAACGTGAGCCGCGTGCAACGTTCGGGCATTCAGCTTGTGGCCACGCCCAACCTCACACTCCGCATGGGCGACCGCGTAACGGTGGTTGGCGAGGCAGAAAGCATCAAGCGCGTGGCCAAGGAACTGGGCAACGTGGTGCGCCGTCTCGACGAACCGAACATGGTGACTATCTTCATCGGCATCGTCCTCGGCCTGTTGCTCGGCAGCATTCCCGTGTTCATCCCCGGCATCAGTTTCCCCGTCAAGCTCGGCCTTGCGGGCGGCCCCATTGTCATGGGCATTCTCATCGGGGCTTTCGGGCCGCGCCTGCACATGGTTACGTACACCACCACGAGCGCCAACCTCATGCTCCGCTCCCTGGGACTTGCCATGTACCTGGCCTGCCTCGGCCTCGACGCCGGGGGCGAGTTCGTAGCCACCGTCATGCAACCGCAAGCCCTGTGGTGGATTGGCCTCTCACTCGTCATCACCCTTGTGCCAGTCATGCTCATGAGCGTCATCAGCGTGGTGTGCGCCAAAAAGAGCTACGCCACCACAGCCGGTATGCTCTGCGGCGCAATGGCCAACCCCATTGCCCTCGAATACGTCAACGACACGCTCCCCGACAACGACAAGGCTTCCGTAGCCTACGCCACGGTATACCCCTTGGGTATGTTCCTGCGAGTTATCCTCGCCCAACTCATCGTCATGTGCTGGGCAAGTTGAGGTTTTATGGGGAGAGGCAATGCTGTCCTAAATCCATTGAAAATCAAAGCGTACATTTATGCGATGAGTGAACGTACGTCATGAGGGTGA
>CAVLCM010000049.1:0-14902 GCA_963661625.1 bacterium | reverse complement strand
AATACGTAACTCGTTGATTTTCAATATGCACCATTTGGTGGTGCAAAAAAGTGATGAAGTCAGGAAGTTCGGACCAGATAATAAGGGATTGCAACCCATACGTTGAGGCTGCAATCCCTTATCTTATTCAGGCTGTGTTCCGTTCCCTACCCCTTACATCCACAAACCATTCGTTGATTTCCGAAAATGTCATTGCGCAGTTCTATCTGCTCAAATACGTAAGAATGGAGAAGTTCTACGGTTTCCTTGCCCAAAGATTGGTTTATTTCCAAAAGCAAACGACCACCACAGCGGAGATGGCTCTTTGAGAGTTCACACAAAGCACGGTAGAAGCGCAGAGGGTCATCGTCGGGGACAAAGAGGGCTGTGTGCGGCTCATAGTCCAGCACATTGCGGCGCATGACGGTTTGTTCCTTGTCCATAATATAAGGCGGGTTGCTCACAATCAGGTCGAACGGCTGCAATGTTGGCGGAAGAGGCTGCTCCATATCGTGACAGAGGAAGTTTACCTTTGCTCCGAGCCGCTCGGCATTGCTCTGCGCCACAGCAAGCGCATCGGGGGAAATATCCATTGCCCAAACGTCTGCCTGTGGGATAAGGAGTTTCAGCATAATGGCTATGCAGCCAGAACCTGTTCCAACGTCGAGGATGCGAAGCGGCTGATTATTGTTTACGTTGGCATTGTTTGCCATTGTTTCTGCTTCATTCTTCGCCCATTCAACAAGTTCCTCCGTTTCAGGACGGGGGATAAGCACACTGCCGTTCACGCCAAACATTCGTCCACAGAAGGAAGCTTTGCCCAACACATATTGCACGGGTTCGCCCTCCATTAAACGAGCCGAAAGATAGGCGAGCCGCTCACTTTGCTCTGCTGAAAAATCTCTATCTTTGCCCATATAAACGTCTGTGCGGCTCATGCCGAACGCATCCTCAGCCAAAAGGAGCGAAATGGCGCGCGCCTCGCTCTCGTCGTAGAGGGCAAGCAACTGTTTGCGGAGCGAAGTGAAAGGACTGTCTTGCATAGAAGTTTTATTGTATTGTACTTGATAAACCGGAACACATTCCCTTGGAAGAGAACGAGAAATATATGCGCCGCTGCATAGAACTGGCGCAATACGGAAAAGTCCACGCCGCTCCCAACCCCATGGTCGGGGCGGTTATCGTACACGACGGGCGCATCATTGGCGAAGGCTACCACGCCGTTTGCGGCATGGGACATGCTGAGGTCAACGCCATCAATTCCGTTAAACCTGCCGACAAGCCCTTGCTGCGAGAAAGCACAATCTACGTGAGCCTTGAACCTTGCGCCCACTACGGCAAAACGCCTCCTTGCGCCCTTCTTATTGTGCGTACGGGCATTCCACGCGTCGTCGTGGGCTGCGTCGACCCTTTCGCAAAGGTGCAGGGACGAGGCATCGGCATTCTGCGCGAAGCAGGCATCGACGTGACAGTGGGCGTACTTGAAGACGAGTGCCGCAAGCTCAACGAGCGGTTTATCGTGGCGCAAACACTCCATCGGCCGTTCATAACCCTGAAATGGGCAAGGTCGAGCGACGGCTTCATTGACGCTTGGCGCGAAGAAGGAAGCAAAGAGGCTCCGGCAATGATTTCCACACCTTACAGCCGAATGTTTGTGCATAAGTTGCGCTCGTCGTGTCAGGCTATCCTCGTAGGCCACAGCACGCTGCGGATGGACAAGCCTCAGCTCAACGTGCGCCACTGGGCCACAGGCGGCAAGGAACAGCCGCTGCGCGTGGTGCTTGGCCGTGTGGCCGAGGGGGAACTCCCTGCCGGTTGGTTGGCCTTTGCCGACATCCCGACCGCCCTGTCCGAACTCTACCGCATGGGTGCGCAGTCGTTGCTCGTAGAGGGCGGTACGCAGACGCTTCAAAGCTTCATAGACAACGGTCTTTGGGATGAAGCCTACGCCGAACACTCCACGCTCGTGCTGGGCAGTGGCGTACCTGCGCCGCGAATGCCCATCGGCGTGCAATCAGACATCAAGACGCACTTCGGATCTACGTTCGTGCATTACCACGCCGAGACGCTGCAAAGTTAACATATTCCTTAGTTAGGCTTACTCTCCCCCACTCCACCTCATCTTACAGTAACGATGAAACAAACGCCCCTCACACACAACCTTATCATCATCAACGTGATTTGCTACCTGCTACAACTTGTGCTCGAACGTCAGGGCATCGACCTTGCGCAGCTGCTCGGACTTCACTTTGTGCTTGCGCCAGACTTCCACGTGCATCAGTTGGTAAGCTATATGTTTCTCCACGGGAGTTTCACGCACCTTTTCTTCAATATGTTCTCGCTGTGGATGTTTGGGCGCATACTCGAACAGAACCTCTCCACCAAACGCTTCCTGCTTTACTATTTCGTGTGCGGCATCGGCGCAGGCTTGTGCCAAGAACTGTGGCAAACTGCCGACTACTTTATCGAGGGCTTCTATAAATACGAAATGGTGAATACCGGCAGCTCGCTGATACCCATGTCCTCCTTTCTCAACCTGTGGACAACCATCGGCGCATCGGGAGCTTGCTACGGCGTGCTGCTCGCGTTCGGTATGCTTTACCCCAACGAGCGCATTATGCTCCTCATCCCGCCCATCCCCATCAAGGCTAAGTACTTCGTGGCCGGCTATGCAGCCATCGAACTGTTTTCGGCCTATGCCTCGAACGACAACGTGGCGCACTTCGCCCACCTGGGCGGTATGCTCTTCGGTTGGCTGCTCTTCCGTTTTTGGCGCAAAAAGGCACAGAAAAGGCAGAATGTCTACCATACGAGTTCTTCGTGGGAGGATTGGCAAAAGCGCACCCGCAAGCCCTCGCTTTGGCAACGCCTCGCTGCACCGTTCCGCAAATCAGAGACTACCGTAGGCAACGCTCACCACACCGCCACACGCAATTCCGACTACGAGGAAAACATCCGCACAAAGGAGGAAGAGGAGCGCATGGACGAGATACTCGACAAAATCCACCGCTCCGGCTACGACAGCCTCACCGCCGAGGAGAAGCGCGAACTATTCCGCATAAGCCGTCGATAACACTCCTGCATGAAACACATACTTTCCTTTCTTTCCTGGCTCTCCGTATTGCTATTGTGGGGAGCGGCGGCAAGCGTCTACGTCAACCCGGCACACTATGGGAAGTTATTTGCCCTCGTGGGACTGGCCTTCCCCATCTTCCTCGCCTTGGTCATTGGATCGGGGCTTCTCTGCCTTCTCTTTGCGCCTCGCCAGGTATGGATTGCCTTGGTGGGCATTGCGGCGTGCATCGGTTCTGTGCGCGACTATTTCCCCATCAACCTCAGTTCACCACCACCCAAGAACGCGATCAAGGTGATTAGTTACAACACGATGAGCCTCAGAAGTTGGAAGATGGATGCGAACAAGCGCGACTACGAGGTGATACGCTACCTGCTCTCACAGCAGCCCGACATCGTGTGTATGCAGGAGGTGGGCTTTGCCCCCGATTGGCGGGGCGACACGGTGCGCATCAAGGAGAATGCTGAACGCTACGGCTACTATTTCCGCTTTGGCCAAGCCAACAAAAACGTGATGGCTGTCGCCTCGCGCTTCCGCATTGTAAAGACGGAGGTTGTCTGCTCCTCCGAGTCGAACGGCGCAGTGGCTTTCTACCTCTTGCGCAAAAACAATGACACGCTGATCGTTGTCAACGCACATCTGGAAAGCATGCACCTAAGCGACAAATTGCGCAACGAATATTCTGAATTGATTAAGAACCCAAAGAAGGGCACGAAAGACCTCGGCACGAAGGTTTCCCTTCTGCGTTCTATCGCCAAAAACGGTGTGGTACGTGCCGAGCAGGCTGACAAACTCGCTGCCTTCATTGACAGCCACCACGACAAGCCGCTCATCCTGATGGGCGACTTCAACGACACGCCCATCTCCTACGCCCACCACAAGATTTGCACACGTCTCACCGATGCCCTGCGAGCCACGAGCAACGGCATTGGGCGGTCGTACAACCGCAATGCCATGTACGTGCGCATCGACAATGCCTTCTGCTCCAAGCATTTCAAACCCTACTCCTTCCGCATAGACGATTCTGTGCCCTTCTCCGACCACTATCCCGTCATTGGGTATTTGAAGGAACAATAAGCGCAAAAAAGAGAGCCGCAACCCTGGCTGCGACCCTCTTCCTTGTCATAAACCTAAAAACTTATGTAATGAGACTTCACTCCTTTGTGAACGACGCTCCCTTTGACGCATCGGCCTTGTTCACGACGAACAGGCGCATAGGGGCGTATGTGTAAGAACGGGCTTCCCCCTTCTGACTTACGGCGTAGCGTACGCTGAGTTTTCCCTTCTCGCTCTTGATGTTGACGAGCTTGATCTCCGTCTCTACGTTGGTGGGGGCTGTCAGCAGGGCAACAACGCTTTGCTTCTTCCAATCAATCTCTGTGGGCAATCCGTTTTCGCCCATCACGGCGGCAGCACCGAAAAGGCTGTCAAACTCCTGCTGACTTGTAACCAGTCGCGATGAATAGTCTTTCACGTCGTTGCGCAGAAAGTAGTGCTGGGCTTCGCTGTACTGCACACCTGCGTCCTCGCTTATCAGTTGCGTGCTGTGGCACGACACGAGGGCTGCGGCGGAAAGCGACAGGGAAAAAAGCCATGAATAGGAAATCTTGCGGTTCATATCTTATGTATGCTTTTGTGTTAGTTTCTGTGCATTAAACGTCGCCACGGGGCAATCCTTGCACGTAACAATCCATTTTTTGAGGATTTGCCTTTGCGCCATCCTTCCACTCGTTCTCAAAAAGGTTGCACGATTGGCATTTGGGCAGATGCAACATACCCTGCCCCACTCCACTGAAATCCACTTTATTCAAGCGCATTTTAGCTCATTGGAAATAA
The DNA here is from genome assembly GCA_963661625.1 of bacterium. Classification (GTDB taxonomy): domain Bacteria; phylum Bacteroidota; class Bacteroidia; order Bacteroidales; family Bacteroidaceae; genus Alloprevotella. The sequence continues at coordinate 10,014 of CAVLCM010000049.1, read as the reverse complement.
TTGCGTACATTTGCGAAACGCACAAAGGGCATCCCTACCCTGCCCCAACGCATACGCAAAGCGAAAAACACATTTTCTGAATACCTCTTATTAACCTTATCTGTCTCTTGCCTATGTTTGCCTCTGACAGCGTGGTGATTGCCGTTGTTGCAATCGGCGTCATCGTCCTCCTTACTATTTTCTTCCATTTTGTTCCGTTTTTCCTTTGGCTAAGCGCAAAGGTATCGGGCGTGAAGATTTCCCTTATCCAACTCTTCCTGATGCGCATCCGAAACGTGCCGCCCGGCGTGATTGTCCCCTCGCTTATCGAGGCGCACAAGGCCGGCCTACGTACCGTAACGCGCGACAACCTCGAAGCCCACTACATGACGGGCGGACATGTACAGCGCGTGGTACACGCCTTGGTGTCGGCTTCGAAGGCGAACATCGACCTTTCCTTTGAGAAAGCCACCGCTATCGACCTAGCAGGTCGCGACGTGTTTGAAGCCGTGCAAACGAGCGTTAATCCTAAAGTCATTGACACGCCCCCCGTGGCCGCCGTGGCCAAGAACGGCATTCAGCTCATCGCTAAAGCCCGTGTGACGGTGCGCGCCAACATCCACCAACTGGTGGGCGGTGCCGGCGAGGACACTATCCTTGCCCGTGTGGGCGAAGGCATCGTGTCGAGCATCGGTTCGGCCGAAACGCACGAACAGGTACTTGAAAATCCCGACTCTATCTCGAAACTCGTGCTCTCAAAAGGTCTTGATGCCGGCACGGCCTACGAAATTCTTTCCATCGACATTGCCGACATCGACGTGGGTAAAAACATTGGCGCTACTTTGCAGATGGACCAGGCCAATGCCGACAAAAACATTGCGCAGGCCAAGGCGGAGGAACGCCGCGCCATGGCCGTGGCGAGCGAACAGGAAATGAAGGCCAAAGCGCAACAGGCTCGTGCCGAGGTGATTCAGGCCGAAGCAGAAGTGCCCAAGGCTCTGGCACAAGCTCTCCGCGACGGCAACATGGGCTTCATGGACTACTACAAGCTCGAAAACCTCAAGGGCGACACCGCTATGCGCGACACCATCGGCAAGATTGACCCGAAGGGATTGTTCGGCAAAAACTAAAAACGCAACAAACAAACTTCCACCACATAACTACAACCTAATCACATGAGAAAAGTTTTACTTGGCAGTTTGTTGGCTCTGACAGCCATTGGCGGCACAAGCAAGGCTTGGGCCGATGCTATTGAAACGTCAACAGCCAGCAACCCCACATGGTACCGCATCTACACGCCTAACCGCAGCAACCTGACGATTACTTCGCGCGGCAACGGTGCTGCTATCAAAAACACCGCAGGGGCTACCACGCCCTACAGCGCAAATATGCTCTTCCGCTTCGAGCAGAACACGGACGGCTCCTACGCCATCCTCAGCATGGACGGTACGTACATCAGCACAGCCACTTCGAAGCCGAGCGGCGCATCTACGAATGTATTTACTACCACCTCGACCAAGCCGACCGCTGGCTGGACCATCACCGAGACGGGTACGAATACCGACCTCTACATCGTGGTGAACGGCACGAACCAGTGGAACATCAGTCAGGATGCCCCCAACTACTTCCTCTACAACTGGGGAGGCGGCACGAACAAGAGCGATGGCGGTTGCCAATTCCGTTTTGAAAAGCAAACGCTCTCTGAGCTGCAAGAGGCTCAGGCCCTGGCTCTGAACGACCTCAACAACACCGTCGAGGGCAACAACCCCGGACAATATCCGGCCGAAGCTCGCACGACCTTCAAAACTGCTGTGACAAACGCCACTACTACGGATGAAATCACGGCCGCCCAAACGGCTTATGCCGCAGCGATGGTTAACGTGGTTGCCGGAAATACTTATTACATCGTTTCTGGTCCGTCGGCCACATACTGCGAAGGCAAATACCTTTACAGTCCGGGCAACGGACAACAATCGCTCTTCGGCAACAAATTGGTTTCGGCCAACTACGCCTGGACCTTCGTAGACGCAGGCGATGGCAAGTTCTATCTGCAAAACTACAAGACGAAGGAATATGTTGAACCTTCCTCGACAGGTTACGCCAACAACGGTACTACAATGTCAGCCACGGCAAGTACGAAGTACACCGTAAAGAGCTTGGGCGAATACGCATTTAACATCATCCCCGACGGCAAGAACCCTCTCCATGCACAAAATGACGGCTCCTGCCTCGTAACGTGGGAGGGCGGACTGAACACGGCTTCGGCTTGGCGCTTGGAAGTTATTAGCGAAGACGACCTCAAAGCCGCTCCTGCCATCTCCTCTGCAAGCGTAAGTTCGGGTACGCAGAACTATGCCCCGGGAAATAAGGACCAAGTGCTGCTTATGTCCACTCTCACCGTGACGGGCTTCAATGGCGACATCAACGTGAACGGCTTGACTGTTGACTTTGGCACAAGCACCACCGACGCTGCAGCTGACCTCGAAAACATCAAGGTTTACCAGCTCACCAGCACCGACTTTGTATGTGCCGACGACGCTCGTTCGGCTACGCTTCTCGGTACGCTCGCCTCTGTGAGCGGCACCACGGCTACCGTCACCTTCGACACTCCTCTCGCTTGTGGGAGCGGTGTCATCAAGTTCGTCATTACTGCCGATATCAAGAGTACTGCCACTGTGGGCGACTCTATCGACGCAGCTCTGACGAGCATCAGCTACGGCTCTGAACAGAGCTTTGCCGTGAACAGCGGCAACCCCGAAGGCATTGCCCGCATCTACGACGTGATGTCTCAGCCCTACAAGAGCTATGACCTCGGTTCGCACTACTGGCGCATTCCGGCAATGGTTATCCTCAAACATCAGCAGGGCGAATACGCCAGCAAGAACGGCCGCGTGGTTACAATGGCCGACAACCGCTTCGCACACAACGGCGACCTACCCAACCACATTGACGTGTACGAACGCCACTCCGACGACAACGGTAAAACTTGGACCGACCACAAACTCGTGGCTGGTAGCGAATCCGACCACAAACTCGTAAACGTAGCCGGCAACGGCTTCGGCGACGCAGCCCTCGTGGAAACGAGCAAAGGCCGCCTCATCGCCATCATGGTGGCTGGTCAGTACTACTTCAGTTCTACCAACGATCGCAGCAACTGCAACGTTCCCTTCATCATCACCTCTGACGATGCCGGCGAGACTTGGAGTACTCCACGCGACCTCTACAGCGAACTCTACACCGGCACTTACGAACAAGGACAGGTTCTTGGCTCATTCGCCGGTTCGGGTCGCGGCATCGTTCTGCAACGCCAGAAGGACGCTTCGCTCAACGGTCGCGTAATGTTCGCCATGAGCCACCGCTTCGCCGACTCTGGCATCCAAGAGTACATCATCTACTCCGACGATGAAGGCGAAACGTGGAAGATGTCGCCCAAATCGGCCTACAACGGCGGCGATGAATCAAAACTCGTAGAACTGGCTGACGGCACAGTGATGATTTCCGTGCGCCAGAGCGGCAACCGCGGTTTCAACACCTCGACTGACGGCGGCATGACATGGGGCACTCAGACCACCAGTTCCGACATCTCGGGCAACGCCTGCAACGCCGACATCCTCTACTACAACAAGCACGTACTGCTCCACTCCTACGTGAACAACGGCTCTCGCAAGAACGTCACCGTGAAGACTTCGTTCGACAACGGCAAGACTTGGGGCAATGGCGTGGTTATCTGCGCTCCCTCTTCGTGCTACTCTACGATGGACGTAACCAAGGACGGCGACGTGGCCATCCTCTACGAAGACGCTTCGTGCAGCACGGGCTTCGCCCTCACTTACGCCAAGTTCCCCATCGACTGGATCGTGCCGGGCGGTGATCCCTCGAAACTGGCTTTCGAAACGGCGGTAGCCAAAGCCCAGACTATCGCAGCAAGCACGGGCTACACAAACGTAAGCGACGCTAAGGCCGGCCAGTACAGCCAAGAAGCTATCGACGCGGTAAAGTATTCCATCCCTGCCGACACGGAAACCGTGACGGACTACGACGCAGCCACCGAGGCTATCGAGGCTGCCATCGCCGCCTATGAGCTTACGTACATCGCTATCGATGGCTATCCCATGTCGACCCTTTTTACCATCAGCAGCTACGAAACAATTGGCGGCACAGCCTCTTATTTCTTGGGCGCTGACGGCAAGGCAGCAGCCAACAACACCACCAAGTGGCAACTTGTCCCCCTCACGGGCGGACAGATTGGCATCAAGGTGGCCGATGCTGAGACAGACTCTTACTTCCAACGCAGCAGCAACTCCACCAGTATGGGTACGTCTGCCTACGCATGGACGTTGGAAAAAGGCGACGGCTACTACTACATGAAGTCGTCGACAAACAACAGCACGTACCTCGTAATCAGCACCTCCAATGGTTCGCTCAACTACTGGAGCAACACGACGGGCAGCGATGCCTGGTCTACGAAGTGGGTATTCACGGAGAATGGCAACGTTGCAGGTATCGGCAACGCACAAACTGCCGCTAAGGCCGCTCCTGTTCGCTTCTACGACCTCAACGGCCGTCTGCTTAATGCAGCTCCCACACACGGCGTTTACATCACCTCCGACCACAAAAAACACGTGGTGAAGTAACGTTCGCACAACCCCATAACCAAAACAGGCTGAGAACCGTTGAAAGTTCTCAGCCTGTTTTGGTTTTTGCCGTATCCGTTAGGCGTATTCCTTGGCCTGTTCCGTACCTTGCAGCACGGCGAGGGCGTTGAGTGCGAGTGCCTCCATCTCGTCCTCACCGGGATAGATGTAGACAGGGGCAAGATAATCCACGCGCTCGGCTATGCCATTGGTGATGTAATCGCAATGGGCCATACCGCCCGTAATGAGGATTGCGTCTACTTTGCCACGAAGTACAGCTCCTTCGGCGGCGATGGACTTGGCGCACTGGAATATCATGGCATTGATGAGCAGCCGGGCCTTTTCGTCACCGTTGTCTATGCGCTGCATAATTTCCTGTATGTCGGTTGTACCGAGGTGCGCCATCAGGCCGGCTTTGCCTGCGATGCGTCGGATAAGTTGCTGTTCGGTGTACAGTCCGCTGTAACAAAGGTGGATAAGGTCTGCCGAGGGCAACGTGCCGGCTCGTTCGGGTGAGAACGGCCCACCGCCGTCGAGGGCGTTGTTTGCGTCGATAGCGCGTCCTTTTGAGTGCACGGCCACCGATATGCCGCCGCCAAGGTGGCACACGATGAGGTTGAGGCTATCGTACGGCACGCCTCGCTCCGAGGCAAAGCGGCGCGCAATGGCTCGTTGGTTGAGCGCGTGCCAAATGGCATGGTGCTGCATCACGGGCGAACCCGTTAGGCGCGCTTCGGGCAGCAGTTCGTCAACGGTCACGGGGTCGGCAATAAAGGCTTCGCAGGGACGCGGCTGCAACTGCGCCAGTTCGTAGGCAATGAGGCACCCCAAGTTGCAGGCGTGTTTGCGAAAGGCACGGTCGGTGTCCTCGCACATCTTGCGGTTCACGCGGTACACGCCGCTGGGGATAGGTTTTATCAAACCGCCGCGGCCAATGATAGCGTCAAACTCAAAAGGGATGTCGTTCGTTTGGAGCCATTCCAAAACAAGGCCGCGCCGATACGTCTGCTGGTCATGCAGGGTGGCGCAGTGCGAGAGTTCCTCAGGGGTGTGGCGAATAGCTTCCACACGCAGGGCTTTGTCGTTGACGTATACGCCCACTTTCGTAGAGGTCGATCCCGGGTTGATCACAAGGATGCGGCAGGGTGGGGCAGTATGTTCTGTAGCGGTATGGGTGTTTGTACTCATCAGAGTGACAAGTGTCGGTATTGTTTGTTGGTTGGTCTGTCAGTGTGGTTGGTCAGCAACTCATCGTGGCGAGTGCCAGACTGTGGAACTTAGCCTCAGCGTCGTCGCCACGCGACGAAAGCACCACGGGGGCGAGCGTACCTTGCAGCGTGCCGGCTATGCGTGCCTGGGCAAAGAGGGGCAACACCTTGTAAAGCACGTTGCCGCTCTCTATGTCGGGAAGGATGAGCGCATCGGCCTCGCCCTCGATGGGCGACTGTATGCCCTTGACGTGCAGCGCCACAGCGTCGCACGAGGTACGGAGGTCGAGCGGACCGTCCACAATGAGTTCGCCCCATTCTCCGTCCTTTGCGCGACGCACAAGGTCAGCGTAAGTCATGGTGTGGGGAAATTTCTCACTAGCCGTCTCCGTGCAATGCACAAGGGCAATGCGCGGCTTGCTGATGCCAAATGCGTGGAGCATACGTGCCAAGTAGGCCACTTGTTGCGCCCGCTGGTCTGGGGTGGGGTAGGGGATGACCGCTGCGTCAGTGAAGAAAAGGAGTTTGCCGTACAGGGGCATATCGGCCACGGCAATGTGCGTGAGCGTTTGCCCTGGGGGGAGTATGCCCCATTCTTTGTTTAGCACGGCTCGCAGCAGCACGCTGGTATGCAGCAGTCCTTTCATCAATACGTCGGCGCGGCCGTTCCTGACCATCTGAACGGCCGTCTTCGCAGCTTCTTCGTGCGTAGCGGCTTCCATGTAGTGGAGCCATTGCTCACCGTGTTTCTGCACGGCGGGGTGCTGGGCTATTTGTTCGCAGTCGCCCACGAAAAAAACTTCGGCAAAGCCTTCCTCCACGGCACGCAGCACGGCTGTAACGGTACTGTCGTCCGACCCGCACACCACGGCGAGGCGAAAACGGCGGTTAAGACTGCGCAAATGCGCCGTCATGACGGCGAAGGATCGAATGCTTTGCATACTGTGTATTCGTTTTGCGAAAACTCTCACCCAAAGGGTAGTTTTTCTTTCGGTCACAAATGTAGCAATAGTAAGTCTAACAGATTGCACACATGCACCGTTTTTATGCAAAACAAGGAACAAGCGGCGGCAAAGAGGAGAGAGAAAGGGCATTATCCGCAATATTTTGCTACTTTTGCTTTACTAAAAGAGATTGGTGAGAGGAGTAAACAGACAGAAGCCCACAAGCCCTTGTAGTTCAATGGATAGAACACCGCTCTCCTAAAGCAGTGATATGAGTTCGATTCTCATCGGGGGTACTATGCGCCACGTGCGCACCTTTCTCTACGATGCGCCAAGGGTTAAGTGACACCTGCGCCCCTTTCCATGCGGAAGGCGAGCGGCTCACTTAACCCTTGGTGCTTTTTCCCCCTTTCTGCTTCCGATCACCCCCAACACTCCACAACAATGGCAAACAACGACACGCTGACCCCGATGATGAAGCAGTTTTTCGACCTCAAAGCGAAAAACCCCGACGCTATTCTGCTCTTCCGCTGCGGCGACTTCTACGAAACGTATGCAGACGATGCCACCACGGCGGCGCAGGTGCTGGGCATCACGCTGACTCACCGCAACAACAAGGGGGGCGACAACACGGAGATGGCGGGCTTTCCCTACCACGCACTCGACACGTACCTGCCGCGCCTCATCCGGGCAGGCTTCCGTGTGGCCATATGCGACCAGCTTGAAGACCCTAAGCTGACGAAGAAACTGGTGAAGCGCGGCATATCGGAACTCGTCACGCCGGGCGTAGCTATGACGGACAACGTGCTCACGGCGCGCGAGAACAACTTCCTTGCGGCGGTGCATTTCGGCGCGAGGGCGGTGGGCATATCGTTCCTGGACATCTCTACAGGCGAGTTTCTCGTGGCGGAAGGCACAACGGAATATATCGACAAACTGCTTGCCGGCTTCCTGCCGAAGGAAATTCTTGTGCAGCACGGGCTGCGCGGACGTTTTGAGGGACTTTACGGTTCGAAGAACTTTATCTTCGACCTCGACGACTGGGCCTTTACGCCACAAACGGCCAACGAACGGCTCACCAAGCACTTCCGCGTGCGCAACCTCAAAGGTTTTGGCGTTGACCACCTGAAGGACGGCATTGTGGCAGCCGGGGCTATCCTCTGCTACCTTGAAATGACGCAGCACACACAGACCTCGCACATCACGTCGCTGCGGCGCATCGAGGAGGACCACTTCGTTAGGCTCGACCGCTTCACCACGCGCAACCTGGAACTGGTGCAGCCGATGGCCGAGGGCGGAACGTCGCTGCTGCAAGTACTGGACCACACGCTCACACCGATGGGTGCGCGTATGCTCCACCGCTGGGTGATTTTCCCACTGCGGACTATCAAGGAGATTGAGAAGCGACAGGATGGTGTGGAACAGTTTTTCCGCGTACCCGACTTCCGCGAGCTATGCGAAATGGAATTGCCGAAAATTGGCGACATGGAGCGCATCGTGAGCCGCGTGGCGGTGGGAAGAGTCAACCCGCGCGAACTGCAACAACTGAGGGCCGCACTCGAAAGTACGGCTCTGCTGAAATATGCCTGCGCCCACACCGAGAGCGATGCCATCAAGGAGGTGAGCGAACGGCTCGACGCTCTAACGGCCCTGCGCGACACCATCAAGCGCACGCTCCTGCCCGACCCGCCCCTGTTGGTTAACAAAGGGGGCGTGATTGCCTCGGGCGTAAACGAGGAGTTGGACGACCTGCGTGCAATATCCACGTCGAGCAAAGACTACCTGATGCAGATACAACAGCGCGAGAGCGACGCAACGGGCATACCGAGCCTTAAAATAGGCTTCAACAACGTGTTTGGCTACTACATCGAGGTGCGCAACACGTTCAAGGACCGCGTACCCGAGGGCTGGGTGAGAAAACAAACGCTTGCGCAGGCCGAAAGATACATCACAGAGGAACTGAAACAGTACGAAGACAAAATTCTCAATGCAGAGGAACGCATCTTGGCCATTGAGACGCGCCTCTTCACGGAACTTGTTCGCGAGGTGGCCAAACACATTGGCCCCTTGCAGAGCGACGCAAACGCCCTGAGCCACTTGGACTGCCTGCAAAGTCTGGCCTGCGTGGCACGGCAGCAGCACTACGTGCGCCCAGTTGTGGACGAGTCGCTCGTACTCGACATTCACGAAGGCCGACACCCGGTTATCGAAACACTGATGCCGCCGGGAGAGGAATACGTGTCAAACAACGTTGAACTCGACACGGAACAACAGCAAATCATCATCGTAACTGGTCCGAACATGGCCGGTAAAAGTGCTTTGCTACGCCAAACCGCGCTCATCACGCTTATGGCCCAAATGGGTTCGTTTGTGCCGGCAGCCTCAGCACGCGTGGGCTTGGTGGACAAGATATTCACTCGCGTGGGAGCGAGCGACAATATATCGGTGGGCGAAAGTACGTTTATGGTTGAAATGAGCGAGGCATCGAACATCATGAACAACCTGACAGAACGGTCGCTCGTGCTGTTCGACGAACTCGGGCGAGGCACGTCGACCTACGACGGCATCTCCATCGCCTGGTCGATTGTAGAGTATATACACGAAAACCCAAAGGCGCACGCCCGTACGCTCTTCGCCACGCACTATCATGAACTCAACGAGATGGAGCGGCTGTTCCCGCGCATCAAGAACTGGAACGTTTCAGTGCGCGAGGTAGAGGGCCATGTCGTGTTTCTGCGCAAACTGCAAAGGGGAGGGTCCGAACACTCGTTCGGTATACACGTGGCACGCCTCGCAGGTATGCCGCCAAGCATCGTAAAGCGTGCCGAACAGATACTTGCCGACCTCGAAAAGGCCGGAGCTAAGGCTGGCACAGCCGTACCTCGCCCGGAGATTGCCCAAAAGCAGGAGGAGGGCGTGCAGCTGAGCCTTTTCCAGCTCGACGACCCTGTGCTGAGCCAGATACGCGACACGCTGTTGCACATAGACATCGACCACCTCACGCCGTTCGATGCGCTCTGCAAGTTAAAGGAAATTCAGGGCATCCTGCGCGGCTAAAACGAGTTGTCTGCACCGTTCTTCGGGCTCTCCTGACTTCATCACTTTTTTTTGCACCACCAAATGGCGCATATTGAAAATCAACGAGTTACGCATTTTTATAAGGTGACTTTGGGCGACGCAAACGAAAAGCTCGAAGAAGGCTTCATCTAACGACGTACGTCCACCCTCTTTAATGACGTACGTTCACTC
>CAVLCM010000048.1:0-15448 GCA_963661625.1 bacterium | reverse complement strand
CTCGTTGATTTTCAATATGCGCCATTTGGTGGTGCATAAAAGTGATGAAGTCAGGCGGGTGTTGCCTGTTGCGGCCAAAAACAAATTGAGGAACAGTTGGCGACGATTTGTCAGCCTACTGTTCCTCAATGCATAGATGCCGCAGTTCGTACATCGAACCGTTGTAGATGTTTAAGTCCACCTTGCCTTTGATGCCTTCGATGCGGCCGCAGTCGGTGTGTTGCCAAAAGCGCCATTTTCCCTTGTATGCCAGTGAGCGCACGTAGTAGTGGGCTATCCAATAGGGGTAGCGGTCGAACTCCTCGGTGTTGAGGTAGTCGCGCTTGAACTTGTAGTTGGTATAGATGATAGGCGGCACGCCGTATCGTTTCTCTACCGTTCGGAGCCATACGAGGCTCACCTTGCGAAGCTGTTCCACGCTGAGGTTTCCACGTTCCTCAATGTCGAGCACGGGGGGCATGTCGCCCTCTTCGAGGTGTACTTGCTTGAGAAAGAACTCCGCTTGCTTCTTTGCCGAGATCTGCGGTTTGAAGTAGTGGTACGCCCCGCGTATCAGTCCGTTCTCGCGCGATTGGTAAAAGTTGTCGTTGAAGTTCTCGTCGATGTGGCTTTCGCCCTCCGTAGCCTTGATGAATACAAAGCTCACGGGCGCGTCCTTGATTTGCGCCTTCGAGAGTTTCTCCCAGTCAATTGCGCCCTGGTGGTGGCTCACGTCGATGCCATGGATGGAGTAGCCCTCGGGATAGTTCTCATTGCCGTAGAGTGCCTGCCACTTTGAGGTGTAAGGGCTGATGGCGTAGATGTAAACGAGGTAACAAACCAATGCCGCTGCGCAAATCAGGCCAAGGCGTATGGCCAGTATGCGCAATCGCATCCTTAGCCTGTGGCTGTGAGTTGTCCGCTTCCGTCTTGTGCCGCTTCGTCGGGCTGGCCGCTGCGCTTGTCGGCGCGGGGCAGAACGTCGAGGGCGTGAGCCTGTTTTGGTTGTTGGCATAGCGTGGTTTGAAAGAAAGGATTAAGCGACAGTCCCGGCCCTAACGGGCTGCAAGGATGTGGTCGCTTAATCCTTTTGGTTTATGTCGCTCCCCCTGCGGCGAAGGCCTGGGGGCGGCGGTTGCAAATTACTTGCCCTGTTCGAGCTTCAAGGTTGCGGTGCACTGGTCGCAAACCTCGGTGGGACCCCAGTACTGGATGGGGCCGGGGTATACGAAGCAAGTGTTCTCAGCCCACTCAGCGCGGTGCTCAGCGAACTTTTTGAAGGGTGCGCCGTCGAGCTTAACGAGAGCCTTCTTGATAACGGGCTTCATCTTACCGTTGCGGCGTTCCATGTTCATCATCATCGTGATGGGCACACCGCCGGCAATCCATTCAGCTGCGGGAGCAGTAGTGTTCTTCACGATAGCCATGTAACCCGTCTTGCCGTTTGCCACGAGCTGAGCGGCACTTGTGCCGAGAGCATAGCAGTAGTCAGCATCGTAGTTAGAGGGAGCTGCGCAGCGACCTTCGTAGCCGAAGAAGTGGTGCTGGGCAGAGAACTTGCCGTTGAATTTGCCTTCCTTCTTCCAAGCGGCGAGTTTGTTGGCAACCATCTCAGAGAGGAGCTTCTCCGTCTCAATGAGCGACACCTGTACGTTTCCGTGCGGGTCGCGCTCCATTGTGAGCTGCTTGGCCACGCCTTCGGGCAAGCTCTCGTAGATGGCAGCGTTCTCCTTCGACAGTTTGCCGAGGATCCATGCGCGCTGGTCGGCAGCAGCCACGTTGGCAGCTTCGGGAGTGGCGAGCAAGTCGTTGAGTTCGGCAATGAGCTTCTTCATGGCGGGGATGAACTCGATAAGGCCCTCGGGGATGAGCACCGTACCGAAGTTATTGCCGTTGGCAGCACGCTTAGCCACGATTTCAGCGATGTAGGTTACGATGTCGTCGAGCGTCTGGTTCTTTTCTTCAACCTCTTCGCTCACGATGCACACGTTGGGCTGGCACTGCAAAGCGCATTCCAGAGCAATGTGGCTGGCCGAGCGGCCCATGAGCTTGATGAAGTGCCAGTACTTACGGGCAGAGTTGGCATCGCGCTGGATGTTGCCGATAACCTCAGCGTAAGTTTTGCAAGCCGTGTCGAAACCGAAAGAGGTCTCGATCTGGTCGTTCTTCAAGTCGCCGTCGATGGTCTTGGGGCAGCCGATTACCTGCACGCCGCAGTTGTGGGCAGCGTAGTATTCAGCCAAAACGCAGGCGTTGGTGTTGGAGTCGTCGCCACCGATGATTACCACGGCCTTGATGCCCAGTTCGCGGATAATCTTCAAGCCGCTCTCGAACTGATCTTCCTCTTCGAGCTTCGTACGGCCAGAGCCAATCATGTCGAAGCCACCCGTGTTGCGGTAGTCGTTGATGATTTCGTCGGTGAGTTCGATGTATTTGTGGTCAACCAAGCCGCCGGGGCCCATGAGGAAGCCGTAGAGCTTGTTGCTTGCATTCTGCTTTTTCAGTTCGTCGTACAGACCGCAGATCACGTTGTGGCCGCCGGGAGCCTGGCCGCCGGAGAGGATGATACCGATGTTCATCGGAGCGTATTCCTTCTTCTCGTCGGTGGGTACGAACTCCACGAGGGGCATGCCGTAGGTGTTGGGGAAGAGCTTCTTGATTTCTTCCTGGTCGCCAACGCTCTGAGTGGGCTCGCCTTCTTTGATACTAACGTTGCCTCGCAAGCCGGCAGGCAGCTTGGGCTGGTACGATGCGCGTGCAATCTGTAATGCGCTTTTTTCCATAAGAGAGTGTATTTTTATAGAAAGTTTGTGTAAATACGGTCTTTGAGTTTGTGCGCGGTTCTTCGCCGCTTGCAGTGGCAAAGATACTCATTTTTATGCAGTTCTGACGGGTTTTGCATATATAATGTGCGCCCTCCTTTTTGGCGTGGCAGCGTGCCACCCGTTTGAGTTGCATATTTGCGAAAACATCAGCTCGTTCGGCCGCGCAAGGCTCGTCCGTAGGGGAAAGGGCAGCAGTGCGCCGTGCGGAAACCTAGTCTTCGAGTTCCTCGATGTCGTAGATGTCGTCGTCGAGAAGGTCATCGTCCTCGTCGGCTTCGGGCAGATCGTAGTCGGCCTGCCAGTCGGCGAAGTCGGCGGCGAAGCCCGTTGCCTCGCGGTCGCGGTGAACGATAGAACCGCCCTCGCTCACCGATTGTAACTTGTTGCTCTCGCTGTTAAGTTCCTCCCAGAGCGTGTCTTTGAGCTGGTCGATGCCCATTCCCGTAACGGCGGAAATGTAGATGACGGGCAGGTCGTCGGGCAGTTCGGCGCGCAGCATCTCCATCAGTTCCTCGTCAAGCAGGTCGCACTTCGTCACGGCCAGCACTCGGTGCTTGTCGAGCATGCCAGGGTTGAACTTTGCCAGTTCGTCGAGCAAAATGTTGTACTCCTTTGCAATGTGTTCCGTGTCGCCCGGCACCATAAAGAGCAGCAGCGAGTTGCGCTCAATGTGGCGCAGGAAGCGCAGACCCAGTCCGCGTCCTTCGCTCGCACCCTCGATAATGCCCGGGATGTCCGCCATGACAAACGATTTGTTATCGCGGTAGGCCACCACGCCGAGGCTCGGCTCCATGGTGGTGAAGGGGTAGTTGGCAATTTTGGGACGCGCCGACGACAGAGCCGAGAGCAGCGTCGACTTACCTGCGTTGGGGAAACCGACAAGACCCACGTCGGCGAGCAGTTTAAGTTCTAGAATGACCATCTGTTCCTGCATCGGTTCGCCTGGCTGCGCATAGCGTGGGGCTTGGTTGGTGGCCGTGCGGAATTGCCAGTTGCCCAGTCCGCCGCGTCCGCCCTTGAGGAGCATCACCACCTGTCCGTCCTCCGTCACGTCGCAGATATATTTGCCCGTTTCGGCATCATAGGCCACTGTGCCGGGAGGCACGTCGATATAGCGGTCCTCGCCGTCGGAACCGTGCGAGCAGCACTTCGACCCGTTGCCGCCGTTGCCGGCGAACACGTGGCGCTCGTAGCGCAGGTGGAGCAGCGTCCAGTAGTTGTGATTGCCGCGCAGGTAGATGTTGCCCCCGCGGCCGCCGTCGCCGCCGTCGGGCCCGCCGTTGGGCTGGTATTTGGCACGGTGCATGTGCATAGAGCCTCGGCCGCCCTTGCCGGAGCGGCAGAATATTTTCACGTAGTCTACAAAGTTCGATTCAGCCATACGGGATTGTGGTTGTTATGCTTCAGAAAGTGGATTGTGCGCACCTCGGCGCAAACGAAAACGCGCGGATACGCCAGCCGCATGGCAAGCGTATCCGTGCGCTGCGCGGAATGCGTTAGAATTGGTCGATAACGGCGCAGAGGGCGGCGTTGATCTCTTCGAGTTCGCCATAGCCCTTCACTGCGTGGCGCTTGCCCTCCTTCTCGTACCATGCGATGAGGGGAGAGGTTTGCGCATTGTATACGTCGAGGCGCTTCTTGATAGTTTCGGCGTTGTCGTCGGCACGGCCAGACGTTTTGCCACGGTTGATGAGGCGCTCCATGAGCATATCCTCGGGCACGTCGAGCTCGAGCATACCCGAAACCTCGGTGTTGCGGTCGGCAAGCATCTTCTTCAAAGCCTCAGCTTGGGGAATGGTGCGGGGGAAGCCGTCGAAGATAACGCCTTCGCAGGGGCAGAGGGCGTCGTAGGTGGCGGCGAGGATGTCGATCATGAGCGAATCGGGGATGAGCTGGCCGTTGTCGATGTAACTCTTAGCCGTGTTGCCCAGTTCAGTGCCGTTCTTGATTTCGGCGCGCAGCACGTCACCAGTGGAGATGTGCTTGAAGCCGTACTTCTTCACGAGCAGGTCGCTCTGAGTGCCTTTGCCGGAACCCGGCGCACCGAAGATTACAATGTTTTTCATTTGTGTGTCTATGTGATTGATAGTTTAGAAAAGTCGTCAGTCAGTGTGTCCGCTATGCGGCGTGGCGGTTATTCCACCACGGTGTAGATATGCGGCAGGTTGCGTCCCTCGCCGTCGTAGTCGAGGCCGTAGCCCACGATGAAGTCGTTGGGGATTTCGAAGCAGCAGTAAGGCACGTCGAGCTTCACCTTGAGGTTGCCCGGCTTGACGAGCAAGGAGGCAATGCGCACGTCGGCCGGCTCTTTGTCGGCTAGCGTTTCGAGCAGGCTCTTCATGGTCAGTCCGGAGTCAATGATGTCCTCGATGATAACCACCGTGCGGCCCTTGATGTTCTCCTTCAGGCCAATGAGCTGCTGCACGTTGCCCGTAGAACTCGTGCCCTCGTAGGAGGATATGCGCATGAATGTGATTTCGCAGGGGATGGTGATGCCGCGCATAAGGTCGGCGGCAAAGATGAACGAACCGTTGAGCACGGCGAGGAAGAGCGGATCCTTGCCTTCGAGGTCCTTGCTGATTTGCGCGGCTACCTCGGCTACGCGCCGCTTGATGGTTTCTTCAGTGATCGATACCGCGAATTTACGGTCGCGAACCGTGACGTTCTCCATGACTGTTTGTGTATGCTTAGTGTGTTTTCGTTCGTGCAAAGGGTGGAAAGAAAGTCCCTCTCAGGGATGCATCGGCAGCAACCACGGCAACGCTTTGCCCTGTGCGGCGGCTTGGCCACCCTTTGTTATTGACCGCAAAAGTACTGTTTTTTTCGTATTTTTGCAGATAAATAGAAACACGATAAATGATTTATCCCGAAAATTTTGAGCGGAAGATTGGTTTTACGGAAATAAGGACGTTGTTGAAAGGCCGCTGCGTGTCGACGCTCGGCACGGAGTGGGTGGACAAACGCCTGTACTTCATGACACACTACGACGAAGTGGCCGAAGAACTCGACCGTGCCCGTGAGTTCGCCCGTTTTGCCGATACCGACGATGAAAGCGCTGATTGCGAGTTTTTCGACGTTCGTGAGCCACTCATGCGCATTCGTCCCGAACGCACCTATCTTGAAGAACTCGACCTCTTCAACCTGAAACGCTCCGTCAGTACCATTATTATATATGTGAAGCTCTTCACCCAACGCCTCGACGACGAAGACGACGGGGTGGGAGAGGAGACCGGCGAAGAGACGGGCGAGAATAAGCCCCGCTACGTATATCCGGCGCTGGGCCGCATGGCCGAGGATATTGACGTGTTCCCCCTCATCGTGCAACGCATCGATGCCGTGCTCAATAAGTACGGCAAGGTGAAAGACACCGCATCGCCCGAACTCCTCAGCCTGCGCCACCAAATAGAAACCACCTCGCGAAGCATATCGCACAGCCTGCGCACCATCATCACCGAGGCGCAGACATCCGGCTACATCGACCGCGACGTAACGCCCACCTTGCGCGACGGCCGCCTCGTAATTCCCGTCGCTCCCGCCCTCAAACGCAAGATAAAAGGCATTGTTCACGACGAGAGTGCGACGGGCAAGACCGTATTCATCGAACCGACAGTCGTAGTAGACGCTAACAACAAAATACGTACGCTCAAAGCTGCCGAGCGACGTGAGATAATCCGTATATTGCAGGAACTCACCGCCGAGATTCGGCCGCACATTCCCGCCCTGCTCAACTCGCTTCACTTCTTGGCACACGTAGACTATCTGCGTGCGCTGACCATTTTCGCTTCCTCGTTTGGCATGGCTGTGCCTCAGCTCGTTAAGCAACCCTGCATTGACTGGGTGCGAGCCAAACACCCCTTGTTGCAACAGTCGCTGCAACGGCACGGCGGCGAGATAGTGCCGCTCGACGTGACGCTGCGCCCCGGTCAGCGCATACTGCTTATCTCTGGTCCTAACGCTGGCGGCAAGTCGGTCTGCCTCAAAACGGTCGGCTTGTTGCAGTATATGGTGCAATGCGGAATGCCCGTGTCGGCCGATGAACGTTCGCGAGTGGGCATCTTCCGTGACATTATGATAGACATTGGCGACGAACAGAGCATTGAGAACGACTTGTCGACCTACTCCTCGCACCTGCTCAACATGAAGCAGATGATGCAGCGCGCAGGATCGCAGAGCCTGTTGCTCATCGACGAGTTTGGCGGAGGTACAGAGCCGCAAATTGGCGGTGCGTTGGCACAAGCCTTCTTGAAGCACTTCGTGGAACGCTCAAACTTCGGCATCATCACCACCCACTATCAGAACCTCAAACACTTCGCCGAACAAAACCGTTCGGTGGTGAACGGAGCTATGCTCTACGACAATGCAGGAATGCGTCCGCTCTTCAAACTCCAAGTGGGCAACCCGGGCAGTTCGTTCGCCATCGAGATAGCCAGAAAGATGGGCATCCCGGCCGAGGTAATCAAGTATGCCACCGACATCGTGGGCAAGGATTACGTGATGAGCGACAAGTATGTGCAGGACATTGTGCGTGACAAGGAATACTGGAACACCAAGCGTCGCCACGTGCAGGAACGTGAGCAGCAGCTCGAAAAGGCCATTGCCAAATACGAGCGCGAGATGACTGACTTCCAGCAAGAGCGCAAACTCATCCTCGCTCAGGCGAAGAACGAGGCCAAACAGCTCATTGAGAAAGCCAATGCGCGTGTGGAGAACACCATTCGTGAAATACGCGAGGCGCAGGCCGAGAAAGAGAAAACACGCCTTGTGCGCAACGAACTCGCTGACTTCAAGCAACAGATTGAGGAAGATACGGCCGAACAAGACCGCATAGCCCGCAAAATTGCCAAGATACAACGTCGCCAGCAACGCCGTTCCGAAGGCGAAGGCAACGCACGCAGCCGAAATGCGGCGAGCGAAGAAGCAGCAGCGCGCAAGCTCCGCGGACTTGCCAGTGGAAAGGGTGAAATCGCATCGGCACGACCCGCAGAGGTGGCGATAGCAGTAGGATCGTACGTCCGCATCAAAGGGCAGAACACCGCTGGGCGCGTGGAGAGCGTGGATGGCAAATCTGCTCGCGTGTTGTTTGGCATGATGTACACGCAGGTGCAACTCAGCCGCCTCGAACCGTGCGAAGCTCCGGCCAAGGAAGTGCCGGCGGCCGGCGTGGCGGCCACATTCGTCAGCAAGGAAACTCGCGATGCTATGCACGAGAAAAAACTCCACTTCCGTCCTGAAATAGACATTCGCGGCATGCACGTAGACGAGGCCTTGAACGCCATTGCCTACTTCATCGACGACTCCATCCAGCTCGAACAGTCACGGGTGCGCATCCTGCACGGCACAGGTACGGGTGCTCTCCGCGAACTCGTACGCAACTACTTGCGCACCGTGCCAGGTGTGGCCACCTACCACGACGAGCACGTGCAGTTCGGTGGGGCGGGCATTACGGTGGTCGAAATTAAGTAGTCAACGCATATGATGTTGTGTCGGTAATATTAGGGTAAATGAAGAGTTGCACGCTTCGAAGGGAAACGCTCTGCTTGGTGCAATTTTTTGCGCATAGGGGTGCAAAATTTTGCGCCCCTATGCGCAAAAAATTGCACCAGCGGCGAGGGAAAACCTCAGTAATGCGTCGGGTCTGTTTTATCGGACAGAAATATAAATGTTTAGGATAACATTGGTCAGTAATACATGTGCAAGAAAATCCGTTTTGTCAAGAAGACGTGGCAAATGCAATATTTTGAATTAAAATAATATTAAAAGCCAGCGGAAATGTAGCAGAATGTTTGCGAGGGAGCGCATATCCCTATACATTTGCAATGTTTTTCATGGTATTAGATTTAAGGTTAGTAAAGATTGGTTGTCGTGAGACAATCAATTTTTGTTTTATACAGCCTCGCCTATTCACGGGCAAAGCCGTATATTTGCAATGAAATAAGAGAAACGTATCTTGATGAAGATAAAGGAAGTCTGTAAGACCCTTGAACGGTTCGCCCCTCTGCCCTTGCAGGAAAGCTACGACAATGCTGGCTTGCAGGTTGGATTGACAGAAGGCGAAGAAGCGTCAGGGGTCTTGTTGTGTCTTGACGTGACCGAAGATGTTATAGACGAGGCGGCGGAAAGAGGCTGCAACTTGATTGTGGCACACCATCCCTTGTTGTTTCGTCCTTTGCGCCACGTGACATTTGCCACCCAAGTGGAACGCTGCGTAGTAAAGGCCATACAAAAAGACATCGCCATCTATGCGGCGCATACAAACCTCGACAACGCCCCAGGCGGTGTGAACTTCGCCATTGCCCAGCGGCTTGGTCTGACCGATGTGGAATTTCTCGCTCCGATGAAGGGTATGGACGGTGGCAGCGGAGTGATAGGCAATCTGCCTGCGCCAATGGCTGATTCGGACTTCCTCAAAAGTGTGGCCGAAACGTTCCATGTAGACGGACTGATGCACAACCGCTGCGGCGAGAGCCATACAGTCTCGCGCGTGGCCCTTTGCGGCGGAGCAGGCGACTTTCTGCTCGACGAGGCCATCCGCAAGGGGGCGCAAGCCTTCCTTACCGGCGAGATGGGCTACCACCGCTACTTCGGCCACGAGGAGCAAATATTGATTGCTGTGCTTGGCCATTACCAGAGCGAGCAATATACCGTTGACCTTCTGCACGATATTTTGGCGCAGGCTTGTCCCGGGCTGAGGCTCATCAAGACAAGTGTCAACACCAACCCAATAGCATTTAATTAATACTCATATAATATTACGATATGGCAAAGAAAGACGTTGCGGACATGTCCGTAGAACAGAAGTTGAAGAACCTCTACCAACTTCAGACCAACCTGTCGGAAATAGACCGCATCAAAACGCTGCGCGGCGAACTCCCCCTCGAAGTACAAGACCTCGAAGACGAGATCGAAGGCTTGACGCACCGTGTGGGCAAGTACAACGAGGACATTGAAGGCCTCAATGCAGATATTGCCGCAAAGCGTGCAAAAATCAACGAGGCGCAGTCGGCCATCGACCGCTACAAGGAACAGCTCAACGACGTGAAGAGCAACCGCGAGTACGATATGCTCTCGAAGGAGATTGAGTTCCAGAGCCTCGAAATCGAACTTCAAAACAAGAGAATCGGCGAAGCTCAGCGCACCATTGAAACCCGTAAGGAAGAGGTGGAGACTGCCAAGAACCAGCTCGACGAACGTCGCGCCGACCTCGACATGAAGAAGGCTGAACTCGACGACATCACGGCCGAGACGAAGGCAGAAGAGGAAAAACTCCGCGAAAAGGCGAAGAACCTCGAACAGACCATTGAGCCTCGTTTGCTCGCTGCTTTCAAGCGCATTCGCAAGAACTCGCGCAACGGTCTTGGTATTGTCTACGTGGAGCGCGATGCCTGCGGCGGCTGCTTCAACAAAATCCCGCCCCAGCGTCAGCTCGACATCCGCATGCGCAAGAAAATTATCGTTTGCGAATACTGCGGCCGCATCATGATCGACCCGGAATTGGCCGGCGTGAAGATTGAAAAGGAAACGGAGGAAAAGCCCAAGCGCCGCATCCGCCGCACAAAGACTTCGGCTGAGTAACGTCTGTCACCCATGCAAAACGCCTCACTCTCGGCAATGTGCCAAGAGTGAGGCGTTTTGCGTTTACGGCATTCGGCCCCCTACATCGTAACCATCGTGGCTCCGTAGCCGTACTCCTGGAATGATGCGTCCTGCACGCGGCATTGTTTGTAGTGCGTGCGGAGTTCTTTGAGCAAGGCGTTGCGCAATACCCCCTCGCCCTTGCCGTGGATGAACACGATGCGCTGTCCGCGTCGTTTGGCATGGGCATTGAGCGTGTCGCGTACCACCTTAATCTGATATTCAAGGATATCCCTCGGTTCGAGGCCGGCCATCGTGTCGAAAAGACTGCTGGCGTGCAGGTCAATCTCCACCACCGTCTGCCGCTGCTGCTTCTCGTTGGCACGGCGTTCGGCTCCGCTCGTAGCAGGGGCGTCAATTCGGGCAGGGGCTGAGGCAGTCTGCATAGCTTCCCGCAGTTGGTCGGCATCGACAAACATAGGGCGAGCTGCGCGGTCGTTCTTTACCACATCAAGCACGAGAGCGTTTTCGCGGAAAAAGTCGTTCGGCTTAAAGGCATTCTGCTTGAAAAACCGCGCCGCGTCGATGCGCAGATTTACGCTCAGGGCCGGTTTGGGCGCAAAGGCCTTCTCATGTTTGAAGGCAATGGTCTGCACTGTTACGTGCTGCAACAGTTCGAGGTCGTTGCGTGTCACATCTTCGAGTAGCGTCTTCGTGTTCGGCGCAATTTCGCCCTCGTGGCGCAGGTGGCATACCTCGCCGCTGTATGTGAGTAACGAATAGCGGATGGCGTAGTTGCAGTCGTTGATGAGGTACATGCTAAACTTTGAGTCGTTTGCCGTTGCCCCCTTTCCAGGGACGAAAGCCAGTGCGAGCGTCAGTTCGTCAGCTCCGCGCCGTTCCTGCTCCAAGGGCTTGTAGGTAAGTTCTTTTTCGGCAATGTCCGTTTCTGGTTCTTCCTCATCGTCGTCGATGGCATTCAGTACGCTCTTTACCGAGGTCGGCGTACTACTGTCAGCATGGCCTTTGTTTGCGGCCTTTTTGAGCGAAGCCTTTGCCACTTTGGCAATGTTGTAGTCGTCCGTCTCCACTACGATAACTTCTGAGCGGAGAGTAGGTATTTCAAAGCCGTCGTTGTCCGTGACCAGCACAAGGTCGTTGCCTTGGAAGCCCGTGACCGTGCCGCCTCCCACGTCGTTGAGGAAGCGCACCTTGTCGCCTTTCTTTATGTCCATGTTCTTCTGTGTTGTAAGTCGTTATTTGTGCATTTCCACAATCTGCGTTGCAGGCAGTTCGGCGTTGCGCCGTGCAGTTTCGTCAACCACCGCTTTTGCCAACTTCTCAAACGCCTGCGCAACGATGTGGTTCTCCTTCACTGCGACTGGTTCGCCCTCGTCGCCGCTCTCGCAGATGCTTTGCACGAGGGGGATTTGTCCAAGCAGAGGCACGTTCATTTCCTCCGCCAAGCGTTTTACGCCCTCTTTGCCGAAAAGGTAGTACTTGTTTTCAGGAAGTTCGGCGGGTGTAAACCACGCCATGTTCTCCACCATACCGAGAATGGGCACGTTCACCTTGTCGTTGCGGTACATGTCAATGCCCTTCTTTGCGTCGGCAAGGGCCACCTGTTGCGGAGTTGACACAATCACCGCCCCGGTGATGGCAAGGTTTTGAAGGAGCGTCAGGTGGATGTCCGACGTACCGGGAGGCGTGTCGAGCACAAAGTAGTCGAGTTCGCCCCAGTCGGTGTCGGCGATGAGTTGTTTGAGGGCGTTCGATGCCATGCCGCCGCGCCAGAGCGTAGCCGTTTCGGGATTGACGAAGAAGCCAATGGAAAGAATTTTCACGCCGTACTTCATGGCCGGTATCAGTATCTGCCGTCCTTCCTTCATCTCGGCGAAAATGTTTTCCGCCTCCATGTGGAACATCTTAGGCACCGACGGACCGAAAATGTCAGCGTCGAGAAGTCCTACCTTGTAGCCCAATTTGGCGAGCGACACGGCCAGGTTGGCGGCCACCGTACTTTTGCCTACGCCCCCTTTGCCGGAGCTTACGGCAATCACGTTCTTCACCTGCGGCAGCATCTTTCCCGGTTCGGGACGTGCGGCCTGGTTGCTTTTGGTGTGTATCTCCACTTCCACTGCGCTGTCCACGTACGTGTGGATGGCGGCCTCAGCGGCTTTCAGCACCGACTTCATGAAAGGGTCGGTCGGTTTGTCAAAAATAATGGAGAACGACACTTTCATGCCGTCGATGCGGAGGTCGTCCTCAATCATGTTGGCCTCTACAAGGTTCTTGCCGTTGCCCGGATAGCGCACCTGGGCAAGAGCGTCTGTGATGAGTTTGGGGTATAGTTGCATGGTGTGGTGCTTGTTGCTTAGTTGGTTTTTGCAGGGTGGGGGATAGCCGTTCCGTTTTGCGTGGTGATTTGCCTAACTCCCCTTATTTGCTTGTTGTCAGTCCCGACCGTTTCTCGCGGTTGTAGCTTCGGTAGCTGTCCAGCTCAATCTCCACCTCCGGCTCGGCGAGTTCGCCCGTTTGGGGCAGGTGGAATTTAAGATACTTAATGTTCAGTCCGCGCGCAATCCACTGCTGTTCGTAGTAGGTCTGAATGCCGAGGATGCGTTTCACCTCCTCGTTGCTCTCAGCCTCAAGCGTGTGATAGAGGTCGTCCGTGCTGAAATCGACGGGCAGGGAGTTCCGTTCCACCATGTAGCGCGTGTAAGTAAAGAGAAAGTTACTGTCGGTTTTGAGATGGACAAGCCCGCCGTCGGCAAGGAAGTGGCGGTAGCGCTCCATGAAGTAGGTTGACGAGAGCCGCTTGGTGGCCTTCTTCATCTGCGGGTCGGAGAATGTGAGCCAAATCTCAGCCACTTCACCCTCGGCGAAAAAGCGGTCGATAAACTCAATGTGCGTACGCAGAAAGGCCACGTTCGTCAGTCCCTCGTGGAGCGACTCCGTAGCCCCCGTCCACATTCGCGAGCCCTTGATGTCTACGCCGATGAAATTCTTTTCCGGGAAGAGCCGCGCCAGTCCTACGGTGTATTCGCCGCGGCCGCAGCCCAGTTCCAGCACGATGGGGTTGTTGTTCTTGAAGAAAAGTTCGTTCCATTTCCCCTTCATTGCGAAAGGCTCGGGGTTGGTGGCTACGTCGCCCGCCTGAAACACGTGGGGGTACGTTTCCATGTCGGCGAACTTCGCCAGTTTATTCTTGCTCATCGTTTAATATCTTGTTTACGTCGGTTTCGGCTTTTTGCAGTTTTTCTTTGCAGAACTTGATAAGCTCCTGTGCCTCTGCCAGCTGAGTGGTCAGTTTGTCGAGTTCGAGCGTATTGTCTTCAAGTCCGTGTACAATGTCTTCGAGCCTGTCTATGGCTTGCTCGTAGGTCAGTTTCTTTGTAGGCATATATAATATAGGTGTGTTCGTGTGGCTGTGCTATTTCACGGTGCTTCGTGTCTCGCCGTGTTGCAGCAGGGTGGTTATTTCGTCGCCCGGCTTGAGCTCATCAGCGCGTCGCACGGGTTTGCCGTCCTTCATCGTGATGCTGAACCCGAGGGCGAGAATGCGTGAGGGCTCGGCCAGTTTTACGCTCCGTTCGAGCATCTCGTGCTTGTGGTGCGCTTTGCAGAAAAGGCTCTCCGTAGCCAGACGGATGCGCCGTGGATAGAGTTCCAGTTCCTGCCTCTGCGCCAATAGTTGCCGTTGTCCCAGCATTTGCAACTTTGTGGTCAGTTGCAGCACCATTGATTGCTGCTTGCTTAGGTGTTGGGAGGAAAGCCGTTGGAACTGTTGCGCGAGCGTGTCGAACTCGTAGCGTTTATCCCGTATGTAGAGCGCCGTGTGGTGTTTGAGTTGCTGTTCTGCCAGCGTGAGTTGTGTATTCTTCGCCTGTACGATCCTTGCGGTTTGCGTGGCAAGGCGATTCGTCAGGTCTTCAAGTCGGCCGGCTTCGTTCTTGCGTGTGTCGATGAGGAAGGCGGCCACTGCCGTTGGCGTTTTCAGCCGTTTGTGCGCCACGAGGTCCAGAATGGTATCGTCCCTCTCGTGGCCAATACCCGTCAGCACGGGGATGGGGAACTCCGCCACGAAGCAAGCCAAGTAATAGGCATCGAAACCGCTGAGGTCGGCCGTTGCGCCACCGCCGCGGATAATCACCGCCACGTCCCAGTTGTCGATGTCGCTATATACGTTGCTCAGAGCCTCAATGATGCTCTTCTCCACGTTTTCGCCCTGCATGATGGCCGGGAACAGCTTCACGTCGAAATGATAGCCGCTTTGTTCGAGCTGTTTGCAGAAGTCGCCATATCCGGCTGCCGTTTTGCTCGATATCACCGCCACTCGGCTAATCACGCGTGGCAGGGGAAGTTCCTTGTTCAGGTTGATTACGCCGTCTTCTTCGAGGCGGTGCACAATTTCCTGCCTTCTCCTCGCCATGTCGCCAAGTGTGTACGTTGGGTCAATATCAACCACGTTGAGCGAGTAGCCGAATAGTTCGTGAAACGTCACGCTCACGTTCACCATCACCTTCATGCCGGCGTCGAGAGCCATGCCCGTTTGCCGTTCAAAGTAGGTGCTGACCATCGTGTACGTGCTGCGCCAGATGGTAGCCCGGGCCTTGGCCACAAGGCTGCCGCTGTCCGCGTCTTTCTGCACAAATTCCAAGTAGCAATGCCCGTTTGAAGCCATGCGCAGTTCGCTTATTTCGGCGGCAATCCAGTAGCAGTCGGCCATCGTGTGGTGGAGCATAGCCCGTACGCACGAGTTTAGTTCGAAGAGCGACATTGCCGCGTGCGGCTCGTTGCCCGTCGCTTCGTGCTCGCTTGTGGCGGTCGTTTCGTCGCCTTGGCTTTGGTGGAATGTGCTTTGTGCAAAAGGGTCGACAATCATAACGCAAAAGTACAAAAAACTACTGAGAGGCAAGGTCGGCACGGATAGTCAACGGCTTCTGGCTGTTCGTCGCAATGCTCCCGAAAGTTCGTGTAAATTCTTGACTTCGTCAATGCGTCACCCAAATCAGTATTTCCGTTGAAAATCAGAGCGTACATTTATGCGATGAGTGAACGTACGTCATGAG
>CAVLCM010000047.1:0-15499 GCA_963661625.1 bacterium | reverse complement strand
ATAAAGCCGCTTTTCGGGTTAGGAACCTCCGAAAACTGATTTGGGTGACGCATTGCCGAAGTCAAGAAAGTCCGTTTTGCCGCAAAATCACGTAAAGGCCCGTGCCTCGGAGCGCAGATAGATTGTATATTTGCAGTAGTAACGCTCCGCATGATAAAAACGCTGATACAGGAAAATCCCCTTCGCCTCGATGGCACGAGTGTTGAGGCTCTCCTCGCACGTCTGCCCGACTGGCGGCGGTGCGATGCCGAGCGGTTCGTCCAAGAGAACGACCGCATACTCTCCGCCCGTGCCTACCTGCTGCTCAACGAGATGTTGCAGGAGACTTTCGGTTTTACCAACCAAGCCCCCTTCGTCCTTGGTGAAAACGGCAAACCGCAGCTCAGTGGGAGCAGAGGCGTTGAGTTCAACCTCAGCCATTGCGACAAGGCCGTGATGTGCGTCGTGGGCGACGAGCCCGTAGGCTGCGACGTGGAAGCGGTGCCGCCAGCGATAACCGACACCGAATGGACGCTCGCCGCCTATTGCTGCAACGATGAAGAGCTGCAATGCGTCAAAGCCGCCGCGTGTCCTCAATTAGAGCTTATCAAACTGTGGACGAAGAAAGAGGCTTTGCTGAAACTCACGGGTTGCGGCATGATAGACAACCTGAAAGACCTGCTCCTTTCCCCCATGGCGCACGGCGTACGGTTCAACACCACGGTGGCCGCCGACGGCAGTTATGTTGGCTGCGTCTGCACGAAGGGCTGAACACACCTATAATATATAGGATGACAAAGACTGGAACGGGTAGGGAACTCTACGGAGGCCGTACGTTCTAAATCGGAACCAGAATATAAACATACTATGCAACTGAACACCACCCCGGAGATACGCGCGGCCTTTCGCAAATTCCTCGTAGCCTCGCTCCTGACGATGGCTGCCATCCAGCTGTCCTTGTTTATTGACGGATTGATGCTCTCGTATTTCAGCAGCAACGAGGCCATGGCAAGTCTGAACCTTTCGCGCCCCGTAGTGCAGGTGCTTTACGCCATCAGCGTCGTTCTGGGCAACGGCGGCAGTATGCTCGCCGGCGTGGCCATAGGCAAAGGCAACCGGGAACGGGCCAACCGCGTGTTTTCCGTCACCATGCTGACCGTGGTGGCCGTGGGCTTGCTGTGTACCGTTGGCGGAACCGTCTTCATAGACGACCTGTCGCGGGCACTTTGTTCCGAGGAAGAGATGCTCCCCATGGTCAAACGTTTTTGTTCCATCCTGCTCATCGGTGCCGTCATGCCCATTGGCAGCACTGTGTTGCAATGTTTCGTCACCGTAGACGGTGCGCCGCGCTACACGTCGTTGAGCGTCATTGTTGGTTCGCTCACGCTGATACTGCTCGACGCACTGCTCGTCGGCGCAATGGGGTGGGGCATCACTGGTGCCGCCGTGGCAACCGTATTGAGCTATGTGGCAGCAATCGTGATGCTCATGGCACACTTCTGGCGCAAAGACACGTTGAAATTCACGCACCTTGTAAAGTGGGGCGAACTGGGCCAGGCCCTGAATGTCGGTTTGCCGTTTGGCGTGGCCACGCTGCTCATCGCCGTGCAGATGTGGGGCTGCAACCTCATGGTGCAGGACAATCTTGGCGCAAGCGGCACGGTGGCATGGTCGGTGTGCATGTACCTGCTCGGTTTCTCCATGATATTCCTCTCCGGCACACTCAAAACCCTGCAACCCCTGGCAAGCATCCTCAAAGGGCAGGACAATACGCCCGGTGCGCTGAAAGTGGTGAAGTACAGTTACCTGTTTCTCGTTGCGTGTCTGGCTGTGTACGTCATTCCCCAACTGACAACTGCCGGGGCTGTGGCTTGGCTTTTTAGCATTCACGACGAAGACAGTCTGCAGGCCGTGATGGAAGCCGTGCCGGCCTATGCGTGGAACATTGTGCTGCAATGCCTGATGTACCTGCTCCTGCCCGTCTATCAACTTTACGGCAACAAAACCCTTGCCTACGTGTTGAGCATCACGCAGTCGGTAGCTCCCATGATAGGCATGTGGCTCATGTTCAGCCACGCTCCCGAATGGTGCTGGTACGGTCCGGCCGCAGGGCAGCTTGCCGTGCTTGTCATCGTCGTTGCCGCCACCGAACTGAAACGGCTCCGCAACCGCAACCTCCTCCCCGTATTGCTTATGCCGAAAGAATAAGAAAAACGTTGCGGCAAGGCAAATCGGAGCAATCCGTCCCCCCTTTCAGCCGCGTAGATAGCCCTATACCAACAGAACTCTTTATCTTTGCTAACACAAGCCACGCGGCCCAGCCGAAAATGAAAAACATAAAAACACACGATATGCAAACGCATCACCTTCTGCAATCACAGCTTGGCGTATTCCTGGAATGGATGAGTGCGCCCGAACAGACGAAGTATAACATCGCTTTTCACGCGGAACTGCCTAAGGACACCGACACAGAACGACTTGAAGATGCGTTGCGCCGGATGGTTGCCGACCATCCCGACCTGACGATGCACTTCACGATGGAGGACGGACTGCCCAAGCAGTGGCGCGACCCGTCGATGAAGCCCAACATCACCCACCTGAAAACCACCGACAGCAATGTGGACGAACTGTTCAAAGGCGCATTCATGCGCTCGTTCGACCTTCTCGGCGGCGAACCTTTGCACCGCTTTTGCCTAGCAACGACCGAGAGCGGACGCATCCACCTCTTCGCCGACATTCACCATACGTTGTTCGACGGCTATTCGTATGACAAATTCCGTTTAGACATCGAACAGTACTACGCCGACCCGGCCTACACCGCACCGCAGACCTACGGCCTTTGTGAAGCAGCCGACGACGAACAAGCAAGCTACGCCACGGCCGAATACCAGCAGGCCCGCGAGGCAACCCGCCAGCGTGTGGGCGGCAGTGAGTTTGTGCAATGGGCTGCCCCCTCTGCCGATATGTGGGGCGAACTCATAGAGGAATCCGCCTTGATGAACAAGGCAGAGACGGACAAATGGTGCGAGGAGAACGGCGTGCGTCCCTCACAACTCATTATGGCCGCTTTTGGCCTTGTGATGGCTAAGGCCCTGCGCAAGAACGACTTCTGTTTTCAGGGTGAGCAAAATGGCCGTAACGAAAAGACTGTCGACAACTACGGCATGTACGTCAAGGGCATGCCCGTACATATAAATATAGATTACGGCCAGACCATCGCACAGTATTTTGACACCCTGCGCAAGGAATGGCGTGCGGCAAAGGCCGAATCCGTCCTTTACCCAATGACGCACCTCCACACCGACACGCAGATGATGCCTTCGGTGTGCTTCAACTTCCTTGCCGGCAAGGGCAACTTTTACGACCGCCCGTTCAACGGCAGCACGCTGCATTGGTGCATACTCCGCAACGTAGTGAACGACCGCGACCTGATGATTGAAGTGTTTGCCGACGATGACAATTACGACATACGCGCCAACTCCAGCGAGAAGCGCATCGACCGAAAGACGTTGCAGACGATTGCCGCCGCCGTGAAGAACTGCGCTGAGTGTATCGTCAATTCCTCGCTCGACAGCAAACTCGACAACGTGGAGATAACCACTGAGGCCGAGCGCGCCGAACTCGTGAAACTGGGTAAGGGGAAAGATATTCCCTACGACGAAAGTCAGACCCTCGTAACCCTCTTCCGCAAGCAAGCCGCCGCCACGCCCGACAACGTGGCCGTACTGTTCAGAGACAAGCAGCTGACCTACCGCGAGGTGGACAAACTGAGCGACAACATCGCCGCTTATCTGCACAATGAATGCGGCGTTGGCCCGGAACAGGCTGTGGGTGTGATGATAGACCGCAGCGAACTGATGGTGATATATCCCCTCGCCATCATGAAAGCCGGTGCCGCCTACATGCCGCTCGACCCACATTTCCCGGCCGAACGCCTGATGTATATGATTGGCGATGCTGGTGTGAAACTCATCCTAACCGAGGACAACCTGCTCGAAGAGGCCGTGCCAGACTATAAGGGCAACTCCATAAAAGCCGACGAGGCATTGGCCTTGCCCGACTGCACAACGCTGCCCGAAGGACCGAAGATTGACAACATGATGGTCGTGTTGTACACTTCTGGCTCTACGGGCAACCCCAAAGGTGTGGTGCTTACGCAGCGCAACTTGGTGAACTGGTGCGACTGGTATAAGCGCGAAACATCGCTTACGCCGGCCGACCGCAGTGCGGCCTATGCCAACTTCGGTTTCGATGCACACATGATAGACCTCTACCCATTGCTCACCACGGGCGGTTCGGTGCTGATATTGCCCTCCGAGGTGCGCATGGACCTGAACGCCATCCACACCATCATGGAGGACAACGGCGTGACGGTGACCTTCTTCACCACGCAGGTGGGCGTGCAGCTCGCTACGCTGTTCAAGTTTAAGCACCTTCGCGTATTGAGCGTCGGCGGCGAACGGCTGATGCCCGTACCCGTACCCGACTATACGATGTACAACATCTACGGCCCGACGGAGTGTTCTATCTGCTGCACCGTCTACGTTCTGCAAAAAGACAACGAGGTGGCGCCCATCGGCCGTCCGCTCGACAACTATTCGCTCTACGTCATGGACGAAACGATGCACCTGCTGCCGCAAGGCATGGCGGGCGAACTCCTCGTGGCCGGCGACGGCGTGGGACGCGAATACCTCAACAACCCCAAGCGCACGGAGGAACAGTTTATCAACGTCGGCGGCGTGAAGATGTACCGCACGGGCGACCTTGTGCGGTGGAATGAGGACGGCAACCTTGAATACATCGACCGCCTCGACGGCATGGTGAAGATGCGCGGCTTGCGTATCGAAATCGGCGAGATTGAGGCACGGCTCAAAACGTTCGAGGGCGTGGAGATGTGCGCCGTGGCCGTGAAGGAGGTAAACGGCGTGCAGATGCTCAGTGCCTACTACACCACCGCCGACAACGCCGACCTCGACACGCAGAAGATAAAGGAACACCTTGCGCAGACGCTCACCGAATTTATGGTGCCTGAGTCGTATATGCGCATGGACAAGATGCCGCTTACGCCCAACGGCAAGGTAAACCGAAAGGCATTGCCCGATCCGCAGATTGAGGTAGGGGAGATTGTCGCTCCCGAAACCGACACGGAGAAGAGCCTCTTCGCCCTCCTTGCCGAATTGCTCAAGACCGACAGCTTCGGCGTAACGACCAACCTCGTGCACATGGGACTTACGTCTATCATGAGCATGCGCTTGGCGGCAAACATTCAGCAGAAGTTGAGCGCTTCGCTGAAGATGAAGCAAATTACGGCCAACCCGACTATCCGTGCCATTGCCCAGATTGTTGACAACGAAGAACAGAACGACGCAACCGAAATAAAGACCTACGAGAAGCGCGACGCTTACCCCCTGTCGGAGAGCCAGATGGGCGTGTTTGCCGATTGGCAGATGAACCCCGACTCCGTGCAGTACAACATCCCAACCCTTGTCACCGTCAACGGCCACTCTGCCGCCGAAGTAAAGGCAGCGGTTGAGAAAGTGGTGGAGGCGCACCCTGCCATCAAGTCCCACTTCGCCCTGACGGACGGCAACGTGGCGCAGCTCCGTCTCGACGACGAGACGATTACCGTCGGCGTGGAAACGCTCAACGAAGAACCGCCCCGCAGTTTCTTCCAAGAGAAGATTACCCCCTTCAACCTACTCGAAGGTCCGCTCTGCCGTTTCACGGTTTACCAAACTCCCCAACACATTTATTTGCTTGCCGACGTACACCACAGCATCTTCGACGGTTTCTCGATGGTGGCGTTTACGGCCGACTTGTACGAAGCCCTTTGCGGCAACGACGTGGAGAAGGAAAAGTACCTCAGCTTCGACCATTCGCTCATGGAACAGGAAGCCATGCAGGGCGAACAGATGACTAAGGCCGAGGAGTATTTCCGCACTCTGCTCAACGGTGCCGAGACCACCGAATATCCCAATAGCAGCGACGCCAATCCCGAGGCAGAGGGCATCGGCGTGGCGCAGATTACGGTGGAGGCAAAGCCCATCAACGACTTCTGCAAGAAGAACGACATAACGGCTAACGCCTACTTCCTCGAAATGCTCACGCAGGTGCTGCACCGTGCTACGCGCAGCGACAACGTGACCATCTGCACCATTCACAACGGGCGACCCGAGACAGAATGGATGCACACGTTCGGCATGTTCGTGAAGACCATCCCCGTGGTGAGCAACCTCGACGACAAGGCTGCTCCGCAAACCACCATTGCGCAGTGTGCCGCTAATTTCGACAAGCAGCTCAGCGACACGCGTGACAACGACATCTATCCCTTCACGCAGATTGCCGAGACGTTCCACATTCGTCCGTCCATCCTCTACGTTTACAATGCCGACCTGCTCGATGCGGACAGTGAGATGACGAAGTGCCTCAGCACCGAAGTGCTTGAACTACAAAAGGTGAAAACGCCGTTGACCTTCACCGTTGCTTCTGACGGCAAGGGCAATTATACGCTCCACCTCAAATACGACCCGAAGCGTTACAGCCAGGCAGACATGCACACGCTCGTCAACGCTTTGCAGGCTGCATCGCTCAACGCCCTCCAAGCTCCGAGCATTGCCCAACTGTCGTTGCTCAACGCCGAGACGACGGCACAGGTAGCGAAGTTCCACACCACGGCGCAGTGCGACGTGCCGTACAAGCTCTACTATCAGGCCGTTGAGGAGAATGCCGTGAAATACGCCGACCGCACCGCGCTCATTGCCAAGGACGGCGAACTGACGTTCAGCCAGTTCAACGCTGAGGCCAACAAGGTGGCGCACGCCCTGATGAGGCGCGGCGTGAAGCGCGGCGATAGGGTAGTGCTGTTGTTGCCAAGGCGCACGGCAGTCATCGTGTGCATGTACGGCGTAAGCAAGACGGGCGCAGCCTACATCCCGTGCGACCCCGAATATCCGGCCGACCGCATCAACCTCATTCTGACCGACTCGGAGGCGCAGTACATCATCACCACGGCCGACAAAGCCCCCAACTATCCTGCCGAACGCGTCATTCTTGTGGACGACATCTACAAGAGTGCCAACTCGCAGCCGGGCGACGAGAACAACCCGAATGTAGAGGTAAGTCCCGACGACCTTGCATACCTTATATATACGTCTGGCTCAACGGGCCGTCCCAAGGGCGTGATGCTGCGCCACCGCGGCATTGCCAACTATCTGTACGACCACGAGGCAAATGTGCATATCCACGCCCTGCACGAACTCGACGTGAAAACTTTCGTGAGCATTACGACGCTGTCGTTCGATATGTCTCTCAAAGAATTTGCCGGTTCGCTCTTCAACGGCATCACGACCGTGCTTGCCGACGAGGACGAGGTGATGGACCCCACGCTGCTCGCCCAACTGATGGAACGCACGCACGCTGAGGCCATTAACGGCACTTGCTCGCGCATCCAGTCGTACATGGAACTCGACGCTTTCCAAACTGCCATCCGCCACTGCAAGACGGTGTGGGCTGGCGGCGAAATGTACACTCCTGCCATGCTCAAACAGTTGCAGGGCATGGGGCCTCGCTTGTTCAATACCTATGGGCCGACGGAGATTACCGTATCGTCGAACATCGCCGAACTGACGCACGCCAAGCGTGTCACCGTGGGGAGGCCGTTGCTCAACTATGTGGAATACATTGTCGACATCTTTGGCAACGAACTGCCGCTCGGTTTCTCCGGCGAACTGCTCATTGGCGGTCCTGGCGTGGCAAAGGGCTACAACAACTTGCCCGAAATGACCGAGCAGCGTTTCATCGATTTCCGCGGTGAACGCGTTTACCGCTCGGGTGACCTTGCTCGCTGGACGGCCGACGGCGAAGTGGAAATCCTCGGACGCATTGATAACCAGGTGAAACTGCGCGGCTTCCGCATCGAACTGGGTGAGATTGAAGGCGTAATCAGCAGTTTCCCCGGCGTGCAGAATGCTGTGGCCGACGTGAAGAAACTTGGCGGCATCGAACACCTTTGCGCTTACTATACCTCCAACGCCGAAATCGACGAACAGGCGTTGAAGGAACACGTCAGCCGCAAACTTACGGAATACATGGTGCCGTCCGTTTATATGCGTTTGGACAAACTCCCCCTCACGCCTAACGGCAAGATGAACCGCAAGGCATTGCCCTTGCCCGAACTCACCGAGACGGCTCCGCAAACGGGCGGTTACGCCGCTCCCGAGGGCGCAGCCGAAACGGACATCTGCGAAGCCTTTGCCAAAGTGCTTGGCCGCGACCGCATCGGGGCAAATGACGACTTCTTCCTGTTGGGCGGCACGTCTATCAGTGCCATCAAGGTGGTGGCCGCACTCGCCACGAAGGGTTACAAGATTTCCTTCAAGGATGTGTTCGAGTACAAAACGCCGCGCATTCTCGCCGTTGTTCTCAAAATAAAGGAAGAGAACGTCGCTGCGGCGAAGCCCGTGGTGCAGACGGTTCAGACTACCGAGCAGCACAAGTCGGAGTACGCCGACATCCTCGATGCCAACACGCTCGACGCTTTCCGCAACGGTGAGCGCCAGCAGTTGGGCAACGTCCTCCTTACCGGTGCGACGGGCTTTATGGGTGTCCACCTGCTTCGTGAACTCTTGGAGAACGAAACGGGGCATATATATTGTGTGCTTCGCCGCAAAGCCGATATGTCGGCAGCCGACCGTTTGCAGACAATCTACTTCTACTACTTCGACGAAATGCCGGCGCAGCTCTTTGAGGAGCGTATCACGGTGATTGAGGGCGACCTGACAGACCAGGCCACCATCGATAATTTGCCGACGGACATCGATACGGTGATAAACTGTGCAGCCAACGTGAAACACTTCTCTGCCGGCAATGACATTGAGAAGGTCAACGTTGACAGCGTGCGCAACCTCGTTGAATGGTGCATCGCCCACGATGTGCGCCTCGTGCACACGTCCACAGTGAGCGTGGCAGGGCAGAGCGTGGACGGTTGTCCCTCGCCCGACACGAAAATTACGGAACACATGTTCGACTTCGGTCAGGCCCTGCACAACCAGTACGCACGGTCGAAGTACGATGCCGAGGAACTCATCTTCAAGGCCATTCGCGAGCGCGGCCTCAACGCCAAGATTATGCGTGTCGGCACGCTCTCCTCGCGCAACACCGACGGCGAGTTCCAGATAAACTTCAAGAGCAACGCCTTTATGGGACGCATCCGCGCCCTTTCCATCATGGGCTGCGTAAGTTACGACATGCTCGACGCTCCCTGCGAGTTCTCGCCCATCGACGACGTGGCGCGTGCCGTACGTCTGCTCTGCACTACGCCGCGCGAGATGGTGGTGTTCCATCCCTGCAACAACCACACGTTCCCCTTGGGCGACGTGCTGCGCATCCTCAACGTGATTGGTGCGGACGTGAAGCCGATGGAGAACGACGAGTTCCAGGAAAAGGTGCGCCAGACGCTTGCCGACGAGAGCAAGGCGGCAGAGTTGCAGCCCCTGTTGGCATACAACGAAAACGGGCAGCACGACGTGCGCATCCTCGGCCGCGACAGCCACTTCACTACGCAGGTGCTTTACCGACTCGGCTTCAACTGGTCCTACACGTCGTGGGACTACGTGGAACGGTTCGTTAAGCAAATCCACGGCTTCGACTTCCTTTAAGCAGCCGTGTTGACAAACTCGCTAACACCGTCCGCTCATCGCTGAAAACCTTTCGGGCTGAGAGCCCAGCTTTCCTCATACAAGGCGCAGCTGGACTTTCAGCCCGATTGTGTTCACAACCTTACTATACACAGACCTACATGAACAAATCTCTTCAAAACCTATTGATAATTCCCCTTTGCATGACGGCTACGGCGTGCAAGGGCGACGACCTCCTTGCCAAGGACGACACGCTGCTTTTCAATGTTGAAAACGAGGCGGTGCAATACGTCATGGCCCATTCCGATGCACAGTTTTGTGAAACGCCGAGCTGCATACCCCAGTCTTTCTTCGACAACGAGGCATTGGCTTTTCGTCCCGACCAGCCCAACGCATTTACGATAGATTTTCACGACCGAAAGGCAAAGAATGCGATTGTCAGTGTTGCTGTTGACAGGGCTTTGGGCGAGAATGTTCTTACCGACACCGTGGAGGTAGTCAACGGAAAAGGCTCTTTCTGCGTAACGAACCTTGTGCCGGGCGTTACCTATTGGTACACCGTGGCGGCTCCCAACGGACGGATTATTGAACGAAAGGCGTTCACTGCCATGGGGCAGGTGCGCATGATTGCCATTGACGGCGGTTTCAACGTCCGCGACCTTGGCGGCTGGCGCGGTTTGGGCAGCAAGGCGGTGAAGTACGGCCTGCTCTACCGCGGTGGAAGTCTGGGCGGTACGGACATGAGCGGCAACCGCAGCGACATCACGCCGAATGGAAAAGCCGAACTCGCACGCCTCGGCATAAGGGCGCAGCTCGACCTTCGTGCGGCAACCAACAGCGGCCTGTACCCTGGCGAGGGCAGTTTGCACTCTTACAGTGCCGGCGAAGCCCCCGTTGCGTCGCTCGACTTCAACAACACAATGACCGACTATGGGGCTTACGACAAGGACGCATCCGTGGTGAGCGACGTGGCATGGATTATCTACGAACTCCGCCAGGGCAAGTCCGTCTACTTCAACTGCCGTCAGGGAGCCGACCGCACGGGTACAATAGCCTTTGTGCTGGAAGGCCTGCTCGGCTGCTACGAATACGGCAACGCCGCCGGCGGAAACCAAATGGCGTTGGACTATGAACTGACGGGCTTCTCGCGCGCCAACCTCGTGGACAACTGGAAGGTTGCCACAAGCTGCCGCCCCGCCTCGGAGGCGTACACAAACAAAAACAAGGTGTTCCGCAAAATCCTCGAACTCGAAGCCGCAGAACCCGACATTCAGCTCACCACCGTTCAGCAAAAGTGCTACTACTACCTCAACCGCTACGTAGGTGCTGAATGGAAGGCCAATGCTCCTCACATCAGTTCGGCCGACCTCGACTGGTTTATCACCCACGCCCTCGCCGGTATGACCGAAGCCGAATACGCTCCGTTCCGTCCCACTTGGGCAGCGAGCGGCGATGAACTCAAAGAGGTAGCCGAAAAGTGCGCCAACGTGGTGCGCTACGCCGCGCCGAATGCTTCCGAAGAGTAAACGCCCTGATTATTTCTCCCTTATGGGCGCAATTTTTTGCGCATACGGGCGCAAAATTTCGCGCCCGTATGCGCAAAAAATTGCGCCGGCGGAGAGATAAAACCTAAGCAATGTGTTGGGGCGTTTTATCGGAGCAATAAATCCGATACTCTCGTAAAAAGTTTCGCCTCACCGCATGTCTCCTTTCGGGAACGATGGCATTAGCCCTCTCTGCATGGCGATGGACACGGCGTGCACATTGTTGCGGGCCCCCAAACGGCGGAAAATCTGTTTGCGGTGGTATTCGATGGTGTTTTCACTGACGAAAAGCAGGTCGGCCACTTGTCGTGACGAATAGCCGTTGCTGAGCAGCGAGAGAACTTCAGCCTCCCTCGCCGTAAGTATGGGCGTAGACTTCTCAATGAGCGATACGTACCGCTGACTATAGTAGGACAGTCCTGCTTTTACCGACTCCACCGCAGTGACAATCTCCATCGGATTGTCGCCTTTGAGCACGATGGCATCCACTTTCTTTTCCTGCAATCGGACTACCGTCCACGGCTCCTCGTGCATGGTATAGACCACGATGCGCGGCGGAAAAGGGCACCGTGCCAAGTGGTCCATCAACTGGAAACCGTCAATGCCGGGAATTTCCAGGTCGACGACTACGATTTCTACCCGAACTGCATTTACCGTCTGCATAGCCTCACTGCCATCAGCAGCCTCAAGAATACGGGGCGACGGTGAGGCGGATGCCAACAACGACTTGATGCCTTCACGCACAATGGGATGGTCGTCAACAATAAGTATGCAGGGCGTATGGGGACTGTCTGTCTCTTTCATGATTAACTACAACGTTACTTCTACCCGATAAATGCCGTCTGTGGTAATGCCGGTCTTGATATCTCCTTTCAAACTGCTCACACGCTCGGCCGTAGTGCGTATGCCGATGCCATGACCTTCCGTCATCTGATTGTCCGCCCCGTCGTTTTCCACTGTCAGTTTTAGTTTTCCGGCATCTTCGCCGATAGTCACATTCAGATGGCGTGCAGAAGAATGACGTGCCACGTTGCCGAGCAGTTCTTGCATGATGCGGTACAGTTCGAAGGCCTTCTGTCTGTCCAAATGGTGCAGCATCGCTTCGGCTGAACAAGCAAACACCGTCTTGCAATGAGGCAAGGGATAGTTTTCCACATAGTCGGTGATGATAGTCTGGATGTCGCATTTGTCGAAACTCGGAGGCATGAGTTCGTGAGAGATTTGACGCACGTTTTGAGTGACAGCAGTCAGACGCTCGGTGCAGGTGTCGCTGCCTGTTGCCATCAGCATCTGAATGCCCAGCAGGTCGTTGCACACGCCGTCGTGCAGTTCCATGGCCAGTCGCAACCGTTCGCTCTCCAAACCCTCAATATAACTGCGCCGCAGCTCCAATTCCTGCTTTTGCCGCATCAACCAGCGGCGATAGAGTACGAAGACGACAACGAGGGCAAATAAAACCACGAGCAGCGCCAGCAACCATACGACGGTCATCAACCTCACCTGTTGTTCGGCCTTTTCCGAGCGCAGACGCTCTATCTGCAGTTCCTTCTCCTGCGTTTTGTAACGCACGCTGAACTCAGACAACTGCCTGTTGACATCATTGTTCTTCAGCGAATCGGCCGTGGCATAAGCCCTGCACAACAATGCGTACGCTTCATTCGTCCTGCCCAAATGCTGCAGGCAGTCTGCCATAGAGGACAAGATACGCGCCTGAGGGATTCCTTTGTTCCCTTGTGACAGACTGTCGATATGTTGCCACAACTGCAACTCCTCTTTCCATTCCTTTTGGGCATGCAGCAGTTGGGCGCGCGTCTCAAAGATACCCAACGCTCCGTTGCTCTCGGGAGAAACCTTGTCAAGCACAGGCTCTATGAGCAGCAAGTAGTGGCGGGCAGAATCTAACTGCTCTGCTTTCAGCATGGCGCTGAGCATGGGCGAAGCCGTCTTCAAGATGAGCGGTGCGCTGCCAAGCGACATGATACGGTCAAACTCGCAGCTGATGATGCTGGCGGCTTCTGCGTATTTCTTTTGCCTGAGCAAGGCGGCCGACTTCGTGGCGAGCGAAGAATACAACTCTACGGAGTCGCCCGCCTCGCGTGCCCATTTAGCGGCTGCATCGGCATAGTCTACTCCCTCCTTATAGCGGTCGGTCTCCACATACACCACTGCGATATTGTTGTAAAGGTTGGCCACATAGTCCTTGGCATCCACACGCTTGGCCACGTCTATTCCCTTGCGGTAAGCCCACAACGCAGAGTCGGGCATGGCCAAACGGCGGTAGATAACACCGCAGGAAGAGTATTGGTTGATGAGTATCTCATCGTTGTGCAACCGCTCACCCTCGCTGATGGCCTGGCGGCATACGGGCAACGCCTCGTGCATTCGCCCCAAAGTCAGCAGTGTGTTGGCCTTTTCAGCCCTTGCCATTGCGCAGAGTGTGTCATCGGCTTGGGCATTGTCAATGACACTGTCAAGCAAAGGCAGGGCTTCGTCGGCCCGGGAGAGGGCGGTCAGTTGTGAAGCACTGTCAAGAAGCATCTCACAGTCGGAAACGGGAACCGGCGTTTTCGTATCTTTCCCGCACGATGCCAACAAGAACAGGGTTAAGGCAGCGGCTATCAAAAGGTGTGGCTTTCTCATAAACATCTAAACAAGTTGATACACAATAATAACAATATTCTCGCTATATATTGTGTATCAATCGAAACAATCTCAATATGTTAGCGGCTATTTACCGTAGACAATGGTGTACTCACTTTCTGAGCCGTAGTCGGCAGAGGTCTTCTCAGTCACTTTCAGCGGCAATCCGCTGGTTTCGTCGCGCTCATAAGCGTAGTATGTATGCAACCACCCGTTGGAGGAATATGCAACTCCGGTACCGTCGGTCAAAGTGCTGACAAGATGCAGAGAACGTTTGCCCACATAGCCCAGGATGGCGAATATCTTGTAAGGGTCGCCGGCAGCAAAGTCCCATCCTTCCGAATTGAGGAAGAACCAGTTCAGGTCGAGGTTGCTCCAGTTGTTCACATTGCCGTAAGTGGCCTTGTCCACCAGTAGGGTGCTGCCCGTATAACCCCACACCACCTGTGTAGGACAACCGTTAGTCCAGCTTATCACCTCGTCGTCGGCTTTTTCACCATCCTCCACGCGGCTCGACTTCACAAGATAGCCGTTGTCATCGTAGGTCAGGGTATAGGTAGACACATATTTTTTGTAAATGTTGTCGCTGCCTTTGTTGTCGTAGTCGATGCTTGTGCCACTCACGGCTCGTCCGTTCTCCAGCACAATGCTTCCTGACTGCTTCGTCTTCTGTTCCACGCCGTCTATGGTGGTGGTTATTTCGTAGGCCACCGATCCGGTTTGGTAGGTTATGTCTACGGTCGTGATTTGTGTTTCCGTCTCCTTAGCCCCTGTATAACCGCCGATGTAATCCACCTGGTTTATTTCGGTCTGTACGATACGGACAAGGCGGTTGCTGCTGTCATAAAAGAACTCGTAGGTATCTTCGCCGTCGTCTTCCAGTTTCTCCCCGCTCTTGTAATAGTTGTGCTGGATGATTTTGGCAATCTGGTTACCGTCGATGATTGGGGTAGACGGATCGGTAGCCGGTTCATTCCCGTCTTTCGTGGTGCCCTTCTGCACAATGGTTATCGTGACGACGGCATCGTCCGTGTCAATGGTAATGGTAGCCTTGCGGTCGTGCCCCGTAGTGTTCGCTTTGAGCGTAAGACTGATGCTGTTCTCGCCAATTCCACCGCTGTAGGCACTCAGCGTAACCCAGTCTGTGCCGCCCTCGCTGGTTTGGTAGTTTACCGATGCTCTCCACGAATTGGAAGCGTCGAAGCGGATAACGTCAGAAGCATTGGTGTCGTCGGCGTAGACAGTAATCTCGCTGGGGGTCTTCATCTTGATTTCGCCATCGTCTTTGGAGCATGAAGCCAGCATAAACACTGTAAGGAATGAGAAAACCAGTCGCATGTAGAAAGATGTGGTTCTTGCCATAATTGTTTGTTTTAATGATTATTCTAATAGTACAGCTACCATCTGCGTAAGAGGTAGTCAGACACTTCCGGCTTGTTCTGTAAATTCCACGCATTGTTACATCCTTTATTAGGCAGACGGCACCTTGGTGGATATTTTCAGAACCCGAACTCTTGTTCTGCTTTCAAAGGTATAGATATAGCCTGTTAATCGTGGAGAAATAAAAACAAGAAACGCAACAGGCGAAGTAAAACTACGGAAAGCCGTAGGGGATGGCTGTGCAAAAAACTGACTTCATCACTTTTTGGCACCACCAAATGGCGCATATTGAAAATCAACGAGTTACGTATTACTCGAAGA
>CAVLCM010000046.1:0-15579 GCA_963661625.1 bacterium | reverse complement strand
GAGTGAACGTACGTCATTAAAGAGGGTGGACGTACGTCGTTAGATGAAGCCTTCTTCGAGTGAATGGCCGGTGAACGTACGGTGAATGAAAGGGTGGAAAACGGAATGGTGAATCAACCCTTTGTGAACGCTTATGAACAGAATTTGCCATTTCTTTTTGTAAGAATAGCCAATTTCAGTGGGAGAAAAGTGAGGGAAAAACCAAACGTTACTTGAAACGTATAGGACAATATTGAAAGGGGAGGGGAAATACCTTACCTTTGTGCAGACAAACATCAATGTACCGTAAAGGGAGGAGAGCTATGATAAAACAAAAGATTCCCACTGAGGCAATATTGTCAAACTATGGTGATATGACCTCGTTTCGGTATGCCGGCTGCAACGTCCGTTTCCGCACCCCGAGCATACTGAAAAGGTATGTGGAGGTAAAGATGTGGGACGAAGGCTATATTGTAGTGACGGCAGACTACGAAGGTCTGGGAGAAACCGAAGAATATATTGACCTTGTTCCAATACTTCAGAACCTCTACATCAATCCAGAGAAATTCTTGAAGAATATTAAATCTGTAAAAATTGGAGCGTATGAACCATGATGAAATGTTGAAGGTTTGTGCTGCCGCCGATATCATTGTTAGCGGCTATACCTTTACAAAGGTGGAGAACTCCAACGTAAGAGTATTGGACCTGAAAGCGCCGCATCACGCATTGCTCATGTCGACGCAAGGCGACGTTTTGGAAACAACTATGGACGATGTGGAGTTGAGCATTGTTGAAGGGTTTTGGGAGAGGAACAAAAAATACATGGATTAGCATGCCTAAGTATTTCGATTTCAAGGTCGCGGGTTACTTTTTGTATTACACGTCGCACTGCATCATTGAGGCAATGCACGTTCATGCCAGCGACAAAAGGCTTACTGAAGCCGGTTCTGCAAAACTCTTTGTCAAAGGCAATGGCGATACTGAGGTGATGGTGCGCGGCATACTTACTGACAAAGAATTGCGTATCGTTCGGGAGTTCATCAAGGACAACTACAAGGAAATGTATATTCGTTGGGCAGAGATGAGTTCCAACGGATTTTATGGTGATTGAAAACGGGAATTTCTCACATGCTACTTTTTGCGCCAACTGAAAAGGCTGATACAGTTCAAACTAAGCAATATGTTGGGCTTGTTTTATCGGACAGAAATAAAAATGTTTAGGACAACATTGGTGTTTGTGGGGAACTGTTCCTTCTCCCCGAAGTTCTCGAAAATAAATGCGGGGTTATGAAAAAACACTTGCAAGCGTACGGGTGAACGCTTGCAAGTGTACGGGTGGATTCTTGCAAGCGTTCACGTGTACACTTGCAAGAGTTTATTGACAACCCCTGGGTTAGGAACGGCAAGGCCGCTGGTCGGGGCGTACAGATTGTTTATTCGCTGAAATAAGCCTTGGGGAGTTTGCGGCAGTTGTAGGTTGAGGCCATCACCTCGCCGTAGGCTCCGGCGGAGCGGAAGGCTATGAAGTCGCCGCGACGGGTGGGGGCGAGCTTTTCGTCCTTGCTGAACACGTCGCTGCTTTCGCAGATGGGGCCTACCACGTCGTACGTCTCCGTAGTGGCTTGACCGGTGGCGGAGATGTTTTCCGTGTAGTGGTGCGAACCGTACATGGCTGGGCGTACCAGTTCGGTGAAACCGGCATCGACGATAACAAACTTCTTGGCGTGCCCCTCCTTGACGTAGAGTGTGCGGGCAATGAGCGTGCCGCACTGCGCCACAACGCTGCGTCCCAGCTCAAAGTGAACCTGCTGCCCCTCGCGCAGATTGAGCTGGGCGGCGAAGATGCTGAAATACTCCTTGAAGTTGGGGATGGGGTTGGCGTCGGGATTGTCGTAGTCGATGCCCAGACCGCCGCCCACGTTGATGTTGGCCGTGCGGATGCCCTCCTTGTCGAGCGCATCTTGCAGTTCGTTGATGCGCTGGCAAAGTGCGCCGAACACAGGGAGGTCGAGAATTTGACTGCCGATGTGGAAGTGCAGACC
The DNA here is from genome assembly GCA_963661625.1 of bacterium. GTDB lineage: Bacteria > Bacteroidota > Bacteroidia > Bacteroidales > Bacteroidaceae > Alloprevotella. The sequence goes on along the minus strand of CAVLCM010000046.1, from coordinate 13,558 downwards.
CGTGTATTCCACGTTGCTCAGCTCTTGGGCGCGGCGGATGGCAGACACCATGTCCTCCATGGCGATGCCAAACTTGTTTTCGTTGAGGCCCGTGGTGATTTTGGCGTGCGTGTGAGCGTCGACGTTCGGGTTGATGCGGAAGGCCACGCGAGCAGTCTTGCCCATCTCGCGGGCTATTTCGTTGATCACCTCGAGTTCGGGCAGGCTTTCCACGTTGAAGCTGTGGATGTCCTCATTCAGGGCCGTGCGAATTTCACGGTCGCTCTTGCCCACGCCGGCGAAAACGATCTTTGCGCCGGGGAAGCCCGCCGTGCGCGAAGCCTCAATTTCGCCCCCCGAAACGCAGTCGGCACCCAAACCGCTCGCGGCAATCAGTTGCAGAAGGCGCGGGTTGGCATTGGCTTTTACGGCAAAGTGCACGTGGAAGTTGGGGTGGTTGGCCGTGGCCTGTGCGATGGTTTGCAGCGTCGTGCGCAAGTTGTCGAGGTCGTAGTAGTAGAAAGGCGTGTCGATAGCCTTGAACTTATCGATAGGGAATGTCATAAACAGAATGTGTGCTTAGTGGTGCGGAACTTGCCGCCGTTATTCGCTGAAAAGTTTTTCGCTCAATGCGCAGAGAGCCTCCTTCTTGTCGGACTCGCGGATGAGGAACGATATGTTGTGGTTGCTGCCGCCGTACGAAATCATGCGCACGGGGATTTTGGCCAGAGCCTCGGTGACGAGCGTCTCGAAGCCCACGTTGCCCCAGCGGAGGTCGCCCACAACGCAGATGATGCACATGTTCTCGTCGATGCTCACCGTGCCGTACTTTTTGAGTTCCTCCACGATGTTGGCCAGGTGCGCGTTGTTGTCGATGGTCAGCGTTACGCCCACCTCGCTCGTCGTCACCATGTCGACCGGCGTATGGTTCACCTCGAACGTCTCGAACAGCTTGTGCAGGAAGCCCGTGGCGAGAAGCATGCGCGACGACACGATTTTGATAGCCGTGATGTTGTCCTTGGCAGCCACTGCCTTGATGGTGCCGTTCTGCATCTGGTCGTTGATAATCGTGCCGGGAGCGGACGGATCCATCGTGTTGAGAAGGCGCACCGGCACGCCGGCGTAGCGAGCGGGCTGAATGCAAGTGGGGTGGAGTATCTTCGCGCCGAAGTAAGCCAGTTCGGCCGCCTCCTCAAAGTTGAGCTGACGAACGGGAGTGGTGTTGGGGACAAAGCGCGGGTCGTTGTTGTGCATACCGTCGATGTCCGTCCAAATCTGGATTTCGTCGGCGTGAAGCACAGCGCCGATGAGACACGCCGTGTAGTCCGAACCGCCGCGCTGCAGGTTGTCTACCTCGCCATTGATGTTGCGGCAGATGAAGCCCTGCGTGATGTAGAGGTCGAAGTCCTGGTTGCGGTCGAGGATGTCCGTGAGGTGTTCCTTGATATACGCCATGTCCGGCTCGCCGTTTGCGTCGGTGCGCATATAGTCGAGCGCCGGGATGAGCATCACCTTAACCCCCATCTCCTTGAGCAGGAAGGTGACCATGTTGGTACTCATCAGTTCGCCCTGGGCGAGTATCTCTTTTTCAATCTTTTCGGAAAACTCCTGTTGGCTGAGGTCGTGCAGGTTGTGGAAAATGCTTTGCAGCAAGTCCGTGGCGGCCTTTGCGCTCTCGGGCTTGGTGTAGAGGTTTTCGACATGCTGGCGGTAGAGCGTGCGCAGCTTGTTGATAACGTTGCCGGCCGCCTCGGTGTTGCGCTTCTTGATGTAGTCGGCAATTTCAACGAGTGAGTTGGTTGTTCCCGACATGGCCGAAAGCACCACAATCTTGCGCTCGCCGTCGGTAATGAGCTGGCAGACATCCTTCATGCGCTGGGGAGAACCCACCGACGTGCCGCCAAATTTGAGTATCTTCATAATTGGATCAGGTATGTTTTCTTTTACAAGGGTTTATTCTTCGCCTATCTCCATGGGCGCGTTGAACTGCGTAGTCACCTCGTGGAGCGTGCCGTCCTCGCAGCGGTAGACCACGCCGGGAAACTCGGAGAGCAGTCCCAGATTGTGCGTCACCATCACGACGGCGCTGCCCTGTTCGCGCGCCGACTGCAAGATGCGCATGATGTGGCGGCTCGTTTCGGGGTCGAGGTTGCCGATAGGTTCGTCGGCCAGGATAATCTTGGGCCGGTTGAGCAAGGCACGGGCAATGCATACGCGCTGCTGTTCGCCGCCCGAAATCTCGTGCGGGTACTTCTCGCTCTTGTCGGCAAGCCCAACGAGGTTGAGTACCTCCGCGATGCGCGGCTTGCGGTCGGCCTTTTTCCAGCCCGTAGCCCTCAGCACAAAGTCGAGGTTCTGTTCCACGGTGAGTTCGCGCAGGAGCTGAAAGTCCTGAAACACGATGCCCAGCTGCTTGCGCAGTTGCGGAATGTGCTTAGTGCGGAGTTTGGCCAGGTCGTAGCCAAGCACCGACGTTTCGCCGCTGGCCACGGACAGTTCGCCGTAGAGAGCTTTGAGCAACGAGCTTTTGCCGCTGCCGACGCGGCCCACGATATAGATGAAGTCGTTTTCGTCGACGCAGAAGTCCACATTGCTGAGGATGTCCTTCCCCTCGTGTTGCAGGGAAACGCCTTTCAGACTTATTAGCATGGATATTTGTAGTGTTTTGAGTTGTCGGTTTTCGGACTGGTTCGTGGCCCGTAGCGCGCAGAGGCGGATTAGGCCGCCCAAGGCACGAGGCGCAAGGTGAAAGCCCCGGGGTCAGTCGAGCTTAAGCACGGCAAGGAACGCCTTTTGCGGCACCTGCACGTTGCCGATTTCCTTCATGCGCTTTTTGCCTCGCTTCTGTTTTTCGAGCAGTTTGCGCTTACGGCTGATGTCGCCGCCGTAGCACTTGGCCGTCACGTCCTTGCGCACCTGCTTCACCGTTTCGCGGGCAATAATCTTTGCGCCGATGGCAGCCTGAATGGCGATGTCAAACTGTTGGCGCGGCAGCAGCTCTTTGAGCTTTTCGCACATGCGGCGACCGAAGTACACAGAGTTGTCAACGTGCGTGAGCGTGGAGAGCGCGTCGACCGGTTCGCCGTTGAGCAGAATGTCGAGCTTCACCAACTTTGACGGGCGGAAACCGATCGAATGGTAGTCGAACGAGGCATAGCCCTTCGAAATGCTTTTCAGTTTGTCGTAGAAGTCAATCACGATTTCGGCGAGCGGCATGTCGTAGTAGAGTTCCACACGGTCGCCCGACACGTACTCCTGCTTGACCAGTTCGCCGCGCTTGCCCAGGCAGAGCGTCATGATGTTGCCGATGTAGTCCGTACGCGTGATGATGGAAGCGCGGATATAAGGCTCCTCAATGTGGTCAATCTCCGTCTGGTCAGGCATGCCCGCGGGGTTGTGCACCTCCTTCATGTCGCCGTGTTTGTCGAAGATATGGTAGCTCACGTTTGGCACGGTGGTGATGACGTTCATGTTGAACTCGCGGTCGAGGCGTTCCTGCACAATCTCCATGTGGAGCAAGCCGAGGAAACCGCAGCGGAAACCGAAGCCCAGAGCCACCGACGATTCCGGCTGGAACGTCAGCGAAGCGTCGTTGAGCTGCAACTTTTCGAGACTGGCACGGAGCTGTTCAAAATCCTCCGTTTCGATGGGGTAAACGCCGGCGAACACCATCGGCTTCACCTCCTCGAAACCCTCGATGGCCTTGCTGCAAGGGTTGGCTAGGCTCGTTATCGTGTCGCCCACCTTAACTTCCGTGGCCGTTTTGATGCCGCTAACAATATAGCCCACGTCGCCGCAATGCAGTTCGCGGCGCGGCGAGAGGTCCATCTTCAACACGCCGATTTCGTCAGCGTGGTAACTTTTCTTTGTATTGACGAAGATAACGTCCTCGTCCTTCTTTATAGAACCGTTGACAATCTTGAAGTAGGCGATGATGCCCCGGAAGGGGTTGAACACGGAGTCGAAGATGAGGGCCTGCAAGGGCGCACTCTCGTCGCCCACGGGAGCCGGTATGCGCTCAATGACCGCTTGCAGAATGTCCTCTACGCCCTCTCCCGTCTTGCCCGAGGCTCGGATGATGTCCTCGCGCTTGCAGCCAAGGAGGTCGATGATTTCGTCCTCTACCTCCTCGGGCATCGAGTTCACCATGTCGCACTTGCTCAGCACGGGGATGATTTCCAGGTTGTGCTCAATGGCCATATAGAGGTTCGAGATGGTTTGCGCCTGTACGCCCTGCGTAGAGTCTACGAGCAGGAGGCAGCCCTCGCAGGCCGCGATGCTTCGCGACACCTCGTAGGCAAAGTCAACGTGTCCCGGAGTGTCGATGAGGTTGAGGCGGTACGTTTCGCCCTTGTAGGCATATTCCATCTGTATGGCGTGGCTCTTGATAGTGATTCCGCGTTCGCGTTCAAGGTCCATGTCGTCGAGCATCTGACCCTCCGTCACCTTGACGGTCTGCGTCTTTTCCAGCAGACGGTCGGCAAGGGTGCTTTTTCCGTGGTCGATGTGCGCAATGATGCAAAAGTTGCGTATGTGGTTCATCTAATGTGCTTTGTGGGTGAGTTTGTGAGTAGGGTGGGGCGGCGTTAGTCGAACTTCTCGGCCTCGGCGAAGCTCACGGCGTGCGTAAGGTCCTTTTCGCTCAGCACCACGCCGTCGCCCTTGATGGGCCAGTCGATGCCGATTGCAGGGTCGTCATAGCGTACGGAACATTCCGCCTCGGGGGCGTAGCGGTTGTCCACCTTATAGGTAAACACGGCCGTGTCGCTCAACACTTGAAAACCGTGGGCAAAGCCTCGGGGAATGAAAAGCTGGCGCTTGTTCTCCTCGGAGAGTTCCACCATGACGTATTGCCCGAAGGTGGGTGAACTCTTGCGGAGGTCCACTGCCACGTCGACCACCCGGCCCTGCAAAACGCGTACGAGCTTGGCCTGCGAAGCGTCGCCCTTTTGGAAGTGCAGGCCGCGCAATACGCCGCGCGACGACTTCGACTGGTTGTCCTGAACGAAGCGTACGTCGTGGCCGATGGCGCGGTTGAAGTCCTCTTCGCGCCACGTCTCCATGAAGTAGCCGCGGGCATCCTCGAACACGCGCGGCTCGAGAATCCACACGCCGTCAATTTTTGTCTTTATATATTCCATTGTTGCTTATCTGTTTAGAAACGCAAAAGCAGGTTGACGGGATTGGAGAACCCTCCCGTTAACCTGTCGGTGCGTGTGCAGTTGTTATTTGATGATGATTTTCCCGTCGGCCACGGTCGCCTCGTAGGCCGTTTGTCCGGGCTTCTCCATGATGGCATCGCAGAGCGCGTCTTCCAAGTGGTGCTGGATGGCCCTTTTGAGCGAGCGTGCGCCGTATTGCGCATCGAAACCCTTTTGCACGAGAAAGTCCTTTGCCTCGGCTGACACACTCAGCGCAAAGCCGTTGTGGCTCATGCGCTCGATGAGGTCAGACAGTTCGATGTCGGCGATGAGACCTGCGCTCTCCTTGTTGAGCGGGTTGAACATAATGATGTCGTCCAGGCGGTTGAGGAATTCCGGAGCAAACTGCTTGCGCAGCACTTTCAGGATGATTCCCTCGGCCGCTTCGCCCGTGATTTCGCCCTCCGTGCGGTTGAAGCCCAAGCCGTTGCCAAACTCGCGGAGCTGGCGCGTGCCACTGTTGGAGGTGAGGATGATGATGGTGTTGCGGAAATCCACCGTCGTGCCGTTGCCGTCGGTCAGGCGGCCTTCGTCCATCACCTGCAAGAGCGTGTTGAACACGTCGGGGTGAGCTTTCTCCACCTCGTCGAGCAAGATGACAGAGTAGGGGTGGCGGCGCACACGTTCGGTGAGCTGTCCGCCCTCCTCGTAGCCCACGTAGCCCGGAGGCGCACCTACAAGGCGGCTTACGCTGTACTTTTCGCCGTATTCGCTCATGTCGATGCGGATAAGTGCGTCGCGTGAACCAAACATCCACTCAGCGAGGCACTTCACGAGGTGCGTTTTGCCGACACCCGTTGGGCCGACGAAGAGGAACGTGCCGATGGGACGGTTGTTGCCCTTCAAGCCGATGCGGCTGCGCGTGATGGCACGGGTGAGGCGTTCCACGGCCTTGTCCTGCGCAATGACTCGTTTGCAGAGTTCTTGGCGCATGCCTTTGAGGCGTTCGCCCTCGTTGGCCTCGATGCGCGTAGCTGGCACGCCGCTCATCATCGACACCACCTGAGCCACGGTTGCCTCGTCCACCTCCGTAGGGTTGCTGGCCTGTTCGGCCTGCCACTGCTGTGTGAGTGTTTCGAGTTCCGCTTTGAGCTGCTGCACCTGATCGCGCAGGTTGGCCGCCAACTCGTAGTTTTGCTGCTGCGCCGCTTCGAGCTTGGCTTGGCGAATGCGCTCAATCTCCTTTTCCTTCTCCACTATGCTTGTCGGAACGCTTGTACCGGCCAAGTGCATACGTGCGCCGGCTTCGTCGAGTGCGTCGATGGCCTTGTCGGGGAGCGAGCGGTCGGTGACGAAGCGCACTGTGAGGTCTACGCAGGCTTTGAGCGCCTCCTCGGTGTAGGTCACGTTGTGGTGCTTTTCGTAACGGCTCTTGATGTTGTGGAGTATGGTTAGCGACTCCTCCGCCGTGGTGGGTTCGAGGAGTATCTTTTGGAAACGGCGGTCGAGCGCGCCGTCCTTTTCAATCGTCTTCTTGAACTCGCCGATGGTCGTGGCACCGATGCACTGCACCTCGCCGCGTGCAAGAGCCGGCTTGAGGATGTTGGCAGCATCGAGGCTGCCGGGGGCAGAACCTGCCCCGATAATAGTATGTATCTCGTCGATGAAGAGAATAATCTCTGGGTGCGATTTGAGTTCCTTGATGAGACGGCGGAGGCGTTCCTCGAACTGTCCGCGATACTGCGTGCCGGCCACGATTGAGGCCATGTCGAGCGCCACGATGCGCTTGTCCTGCAAGAGGTGAGGCACGCGGTGACTGGCAATGCGGTCGGCCAGTCCCTCAACGATAGCACTCTTGCCCACGCCCGGCTCGCCGATGATGATGGGGTTGTTCTTTTTGCGGCGGCAGAGTATCTGCACGATGCGCTGAATTTCCTTTTCGCGCCCAACGACAGGGTCGAGACCGCCCTGTGCGGCCACCTTGGTGAGGTCCGTGCCGAAGTTGTCGGTGATGGGCGTGTCGCTGTCCGACTTTTTGCGCGGCTCGGCCGTTGCCTGCTGCTTTGTGCCGCCGTTGGAGGCGTTGTCCTCGGGGGCCGAGGGCGCATCGTCGTCAGCAAAACTGAAATCGCTGCGCACGGCCTCGCTCTTCGAGGCATCCTGCACAGTGTCGTAGCCCACGTGGAAGGACGTGAGCAGCGTTTTGGCCTCGTTCTGCCGGTCGTGGAGCAGGGCGAGCAGAATGACCTCAGCCCCGTCGCGCTGGCCGTTGCAGAGCTTGTCCTCGAGAACGAGCAATTTCAGGATGCGCGACGAAGTGACGTCGAACGGCACGAGTTCCACGTTGGCCGTCCCCGCCTCGCCCGGAGCGACGGCAGGGTTTTGGGGCAAACGGCCGAGAGCCTCCTCGCACGCCTGTTTGAGGGCTTCGGCATTGATATTGATTTTCTGGAAAAGCGCTGCGATGACGGAGCTTTCGAGCAGGCTCAAAAGCATGCACAGCGTGTTTACTTGCGACAGCTTGTATTGTTGTGTGATTTCCTTGCTACGTACAATAAGTCTCTTCGTTCCGGCAGGAATTTCGTAGTTCATGTGCTTTCCTCCTTGTGTTCGTGTTGTTTATTCCTTCCTTGCATACAGCACAAACCGTGCCAAATGCCGCACTGCGTCGAAATGCGCTTCATTAAGCGTCGTTTTGCAAGCGATATGGCCCGAAAACGGCACGGCGACAATACATTTTGTCAGCATACGGCTTGCAATCCGTGCAAAGGTAGTGCAAAGGCAAAGGCTTTCAAAAAAAAAGGAACAAAAGTTTGTCGGTGCATTTCTTTTTCGCAATTTTGCTCCGTAATGCGTCCCTGTTGTAAACAAGGGACTTTTTGCTAAACTAATCGGAAGAACACAACGCGTTTTTGATGCACGGCTGCAAGGGCTGTGCTGGCATGAAAAACACCTAAACATCAACAATACTTCTATGAAAAAGGACAAACTCTTTGTTTCTTTGTTAGCAGCAGGGATGTTGGCCGTTTCGCCTGCCTTGGCAGACGACGTGGTGAAGATCACTACTAACAAGCAAGCAGGCGAGACTGTTACACTGCAAGTTAACCAACTGAAAGGCGGTGCAAAGGTCGACTGGGGCAACGGGACGACTGTCGACGTGGCCAAGAGCGACGAGACAGCCCTCACGCTGACGGGCATAGTCGCCGGGGAGACCATCACCATCACCACCCCCTCGAAGCTCGAAATGCTCATCTGCGAAGGACAGGGCGTGACGGCGCTCGACCTTTCGGGCGCACCCAACCTACGTTCGCTCTACTGCCAGAACAACGCCTTGACGGGACTTTCGCTCGCCGCCAACCCCTTGTTGCTCGACCTTAACTGCGCCAACAACAAGATAGGTATCATGAAGCTCGACGAAACGGTTGTTCCCCTCATCGAGAACCTCGACATTTCGGGCAACTCAATGCGCAATAACAAGGGCAATACCTCTACAGCTTTTACAATCAACACGAAGACGCTCAAGCACCTCAACGTGGCCAACAACTCGTTCACGTCACTGTCGCTGAGCACTACGCCCGACCTCGACGTGCTGAAATGTTCGAACAACAAAATCACGAGCCTCACGCTCCGCTCCGACACGCTGTCGGCCCTGATGTGCTCGGACAACGCCCTCACCTCGGTGTCGATGGTCCGCACCGACGGCGCAGCTCGGCAGAACAACCTTCTCAAGCTTTTTGCCGACAACAACAAGATTTCCAAGATTGACCTTTCGTACGCTCCCAAGCTCAAGTACGTGGCTTTGGAGAACAACAACCTCTCGAGCGTGAAGCTCGACCGCCACTCGTTCTACGCTTATACCTGCGGCAACAACAAGCTGGGCCTTACCTCAATGCCTACAAGTTCACTCATTGAGAACTTTTCTTATGCTCCGCAGAATTTAAGCGAACTCAATATCGGCAGCAAATTGCAGTGGAAGTATATTGACGGACAGATTGTGTATTATATGCTTACCTGCCCCAACAGCGCCACATACAGCCAGGGTTCGGGCGAAGCAAAGTACGTGCTGAAACTCCACGACAACGTGGTGAACGGCATGGGCGAGACGGGCAAAATCAAGGCAGCTTACATGGCAAAGCTCCCCGGCGCGGACGAATATACCGAACTGGCTCGCACAAAGACCTTCTACAAATCGACAGCCAGCTTGCTCGGCATCGTGGGTTTCAAGGAAACGGCTGACGACATGTACGTGCAGTACACCAACGAAGATTATCCCGACATCGTCCAGACCACTACTCACTTCAAGGTGGTTGCTTCGGCCGATGACGTGGTGAGCGGCATTCACGCCGTAGTCAACACGGCCGAGGGCAAGAGCCTCGACATAACGGCCGAGAACGGTTCGCTCACGATTGCCTCTGCTTCGGCACAGCCCGTACAGGTGTTCTCAGCTGAGGGTCGCCTCGTTTGGAAGGGCATCGTTGAAGGCACGCAGACCGTGCAGCTTGGCACGGGCGTTTACATCGTCAACGGCAAAAAGGTTATCTTGTAATCACAATCAATAAGCACATATACCAAATGAACTATATCAAGCAATTACTCACTTGCGCCTCGATGGCGGTTGCCGCCACGGCGTTCCAGCCGGTCATGGCGCAGGTAAGCCTTTCGAGCGACGCCTTCCCGGTGATCGTCGCTCCCCACTTGCAGTCAGTGAGCTACCGCGAGCGCACTCTCTGCTACGACATCACGGCCAACGTGGACTACACTGTGACCACTGATGCCGACTGGATTAGCGTACGCAAGAGCGACAACGGTACGGTCTACATCCACCTCGCCTCAAACCCTAGCGAATTTTCGCGTTCGGGCAACGTGGTGTTCCAGAACGAAGCAAATGGACTGTCCGAGACGCTCGTGATTACGCAGTCGAAGAACGAGAGTCTTGAAGACATGCCCACCGACTACAAGGTGAACGTCGCTTCGGCCACGGCCAACAACAACCAGAGTGGCTACGGCATTGAACTGACTTACGACGGCAACACAGGCACCTTCTGGCATACGGGATGGTCTGAAGGAAAGCCTACATTTACCGTGTCTGAAACAAATCCCGCCATCCTTACTTACAACTTTACCGGTTCGAACCACATCGACTACATCAACTACACCACTCGTAGCGACGGCAACTCGAACGGTAACTTCGGCAAGGTGGAGGTTTACGCCAAGTACGGCGACGTGACTTCGTACACATTGGTAGCATCAGACGACCTCAAACAGTCAAGCGGCACGCATGCCATACAGCTTGGCGATGAGGGTTTGGACAACGTAACGTCTATCCAAATCAAGGTGCTTTCGGGCAACGGCAACTACGCTTCGTGCGCCGAAATGGAGTTCATGCAGTCGAACCCCGAAGCAACGACGTTCTACTCTTACTTCACCGACCAGTCGCTCTCCGAACTTAAGGAAGACGTGACGGCAGAGCAGATTGCCGCTATCAGCGACGAGTTTATCGGCAACCTCGCCCAGTCGCTCTACGACGGCACGTACAAGAAGGACTACCGCGTGGCTGAATACGGCGCAAAACTCTCTTACTATGTACAGAGCGACCTGTGGAACGCCCCGCAAAAGTACTACGACCAGCGCCAGGGCGCAACGGGTATCAATATCTCGAAGGGTAAGCAGGCTATTGCTGTTTCGGGTCTGCCCGAAGGCCAATCAGTGCCTCTGCTCGTAACGGCATGGTACGTGGGCAAAATCGGCGGAAATTTCGACGGAGGTAACCCCGAAACCACTTCGTACTCGCTCCACAACGGCCTGAACGTCATTGATTACCAAAACGACTGGGACGGCTTGGCTTACATTTGCTACTATGCCGACGAGAACCCCGAACTCCAGCCGAAGCTCAAGGTACACTTCATCAACGGACAGGTGAACGGCTACCTCTCGCCCGACAAGAGCAACGAAGAGATGCACGAACTGACAGCCAACGCTGTCAACACGTGTATGGACTTGATGGGCACGAAGGTTCACTCCGTATGGACGGCCAAGGGGCTGCACAACTACTGCAAGGCTACTGACGGATCGTCTATCGGCTATCGCCAGTACATGAACGTGCTCGACAGCCTCGTTTCTTGGGAACACTATCTGCTCGGCTTCAAGAAGTACAACATGGAGCCAGACAACCGCACGTTCGCCTACGTGAACTACACCTATTATATGTTCCAGGGCGGCTTGGGCGTTTCGTTCCACGTTGACCAGGAAAGCCGCGTACTCAACTGCAAGACGCTCGTTTATAACGACAACGACGCTATCTGGGGACTTTCGCACGAGTGGGGACACCAGCACCAGATGCATCCCTACTTCTGCTGGGCTGGCATGAGCGAGGTGACGAACAACATGAACTCGTACTACAACATTATGCGCATGGGTTACCACACGTCTGACAAAATCAACCAATGGATTCCCGCACGCAAGCACTTCATCGACTGCAACTATACCGACATCCAGCCGGGCTTTGCTGAAGCGGGTACCCGCTACAGTTCTCCGCGCTACAAGGCTTACCAAAACCGCAACTTGATGAACAACGCAGCTCTCCGCGCTTACCTCGAAACGTGTACGGACTCGCTCGTTACTTACTATCAGAAAGACCCTGAACACGCACTCTGCATCAGCGAGGTGGGCGTAGGCGAAACGCTTTGCCCGTTCATCATGCTCTATACTTACTTCACTACGCACGGTGTACCCGATTTCGGCCCCGACATGTACGAGGCTCTTCGCCAGACCGACAGCGACGAAGGTTCTACGATTGAGAAGTCATCTGGCATCGACAAGTACGAACTCATAGCCACTACTCAGAACGGCAACAAGAACGGCGCTTACGCCAAACTCAAGGCTAAGTTCCCCGAAAGCGTATGGGTGAAGAATGGCTATGTCAACGCTTCCAGCACACAGTGGGAGAACTCCATGCCCTACGTGCTCAACTACATCCGCAAGGTGTCGCGTCTCTCGGGCTACAACCTCTTCCCCTACTTTGAGCGTTGGGGCTTCCTCCGTCAGGTAGGCCTCTACATCGGCGACTACGGCAACAAGTGGATTGTCTTTACTCCCGAGATGTACAACGAGTTCAAGGCCGACATGGACCAGCTCGTTGCCGACGGCGAACTCAAAGCGATGGACGACGACATGGTTAAGACCATTTCGACTACGAAGGACCTCTTCGAGTCGGGCTATCTCGACTTCGGCACTACGCCGACCTTCGAGAACTAATCCATAGCCTCCCCTGAGGCTTCACCGCTAACCCAAAGCGGCAAGAGGACATTCTCGTCCCCTTGCCGCTTTTGTCGAATGCAGTGTGTCGCATCCTTCACCCAGTCTTTTTTCAGCAGGGACGCTTCGAAGAAAAACGCCCTGCTTGGTGCAAAAATTTGCGCATAGGGGCGCAAAATTTTGCACCCTTATGCGCAAAAAATTGCACCAGCGGCGAGAGAAAACCTAAGCAATGAGTCGGATTTGTTTTGTCGGACAGCAATAGCCGCTATTGTCGTTTTGTTCTTGCCTGTATAGTTCCCCAACAGAAAACGCGGCCGGAAGTGCTCTTGAAGCTCTTCCGGCCGTGTTTATGCTGTTTGAAGTAATTTGCTGACTTAGCAGGCTTTGGCGGCTGCCTTGGCAGTCCCTTGCAGTCTGTTCAACTCGCTAAGCAGATTTTGGCACATTGTGCCGTTGCCCATCTGTTGGTAGCGCTGGATGCGGTATTGCAGCATCACAATCATCTTGTTTTTGTCCATAGTTTTTGCGTCTTTGTGCTCCCCGCGTTTCGGGGAACGGTTAAACTCGTGTAGTTTATCATTTCTCTTAACGCTTGCAAAGTTACCGCCCGTCTCCTACGGAACAAAGCCGAAGCACCAAAAAACGCCCGTTGTAACCGTATTTTAGCCGATAACCCCGCAAACTGACACGCGTTGTTCGCAAAACATTTCACCGAAAATGACGAACTGCTTGTTGCTTTCCATAGATGGTAACGACACGGGAGCAGTACCAGGCTTGGTCAACGTAATGAGCCAGATACCCCTCCCGCGAATATGTAATAATGCTATTTCTATCCGTATTTATGGTAACTCCCTTGCGCACAACTCCCCGTAGCTTTGCATTGGAAACATAAAAAGAATAGAACAATGAAGAGATTTTCAATTTTGGCATTGCTCCTGACCCTTGTCATGGGCGTGCAAGCACAGACAGGTAACCGCATGCTCGTAACCTACTTTTCGTGGAGCGGCAGCACGAAGAACCTGGCCGAGGAAATACAGCGGCAGACCCACGCGGACATTTACCGCATAGAGCCGCTCGTGCCTTACACCACCGACTACCAGACGCTCGCCTACGAGATTGCCAACAAGGAGAAAGAGGAGAACGCACGGCCTGCCTTGAAAGACACACTCTCCACGCTCAAC